>NZ_JBEYWX010000075.1:0-1026 GCF_040644655.1 Streptomyces sp. NPDC046931 | reverse complement strand
TTCGGGGCGCCCGGCTCGCAGGTCTCGGTGAAGTGGACCTTGTAGCCGTCCCACATGATGTCGCGTTTGACGCTGCCACGCGCGTCGGTGTCATACGGGGTGACCAGGCGCGTCGCGCTCGGCGGGCGGTCTTTTGGGTCCCTGCGCCGCACCTCGCCCTCCACAAGGTGGAAGTGCTGGACCCACATCTGCCGCAGGACCTCCACCTTGTCCAGGTCGCGCAGGCCATCGGGAGAACGGGGGTCGAAGACAGCTGCCAGCAAGCGCATCCCGTCCCGGCCGATCCGCTCGGCCACCTCGGCCCGCTTCGCGCGGGAGGCGGGAAACCGGGTGTCATCGATCCGGGTGGCGTAGTGCTGGAACCAGTCCGGCTCGGCAACGTCGGCCAGCCAGTCGGGGGCGTTGCGGGCGACTGCGTTGAGTGCCGCACGCAGGGTCTCGGCGACCATCTCCAGCCAGTTCAGCTCCCGTGCGGCGGACAGCACGTGGGTGGAGTCGGTGCGGGCCCGGCCCGAGCTTTTGAGCAGTCCTCGTTCCCTGGCCGCGGCCAGGACACCGTCCATCACCCGCCGCCCGCCGTCCGTGCCGGCCAGGCGGTCTCTGAACTCCGACAGCACTGAGAAGTCGAACCCCGGGTCGTCGAGTTCCAGTCCGAGCGCGTACTTGAAGTCGATCCTGGCGCGGACCGCTTCCGCCGCTTGCCGGTCGGTCAGCCCCTCGACGAACTGCAGCACGAGCACCAGCGCCAGCCGCCCCGGCGACCACGCATGCCTGCCCCGGGACGGGAAGAGATCAGCGAACTGCTCATCGGTGAACAACACGCCCAGTTCATCCCGCAGCCGGATCGCCAGACTGCCCTTCGGGAACGCCGCCCGCGCTACCCGCACCGTCTCCCCGGGGAGCTCCCCATCCCCGGCCGGACGCATCGACATCAACACCCACCCCATACGACAACGTCGGTCTTCAAGACCACAACCGAGTCTTGAAGACCGACGTCACGCAGGCCCCGAATTAACCAACAGCGTC
>NZ_JBEYWX010000074.1:0-1029 GCF_040644655.1 Streptomyces sp. NPDC046931 | reverse complement strand
GGGTGCGGCGTATGTGGTGTTCACGTCGGGTTCGTCGGGGCGTCCGAAGGGTGTGGTGGTTGAGCATCGGGCGTTGGCGGGTTATGTGGGGTGGGCTCGTGAGTCGCATGGGGCTGTGTCGGGGGTGGTGGCGTGGCAGTCGCCGGTGACGTTCGACATGACGGTGGCGTCGGTGGTGTTGCCGTTGGTGTCGGGTGGTTGTGTGCGTGTGGTGGATCTGCGGTCGCGGGTGTCGGGTGGTGGTGCGCCGGGGTTCATGAAGGCGACGCCGAGTCATGTGCCGTTGTTGTTGGCTTCGCCGGAGGAGGTTTCGCCTGGGCGTGAGCTGGTTTTGGGGGGTGAGGCTCTGGCGGGTGCGGATGTGGCGCGGTGGCGTGAGGTGCATCCGGGTGTGGTGGTGTTCAACGCTTATGGGCCTACCGAGACCACGGTGAATGTGACGGAGTTCCGGGTGGGTGTGGGTGAGGTGCTGGGGTCGGGTCCGGTGCCGATCGGGCGTCCGCGGGGCGGGTGTCGGGTGTTTGTGCTGGATGCGGGGTTGTGTCCGGTGCCGGTGGGGGTTGCGGGTGAGTTGTATGTGTCGGGTGTGCAGGTGGCTCGGGGGTATGCGGGTCGTCCGGGGTTGACGGCGTCGTCGTTCGTGGCGTGTCCGTTTGTCGCGGGTGAGCGGATGTATCGCACGGGTGATGTGGTGCGGTGGCGTGGGGATGGGGAGCTGGAGTTCGTCCGGCGGGTGGATGAGCAGGTTCAGGTGCGTGGGTTCCGTGTCGAGCCGGGTGAGGTCGAGGCGGTGCTGGTGGAGCATCCCGGGGTATCCGCCGCGGTGGTGGTCCTGCGTGAGGACCGGCCAGGTGACAAACGCCTGATCGCCTACGCGGTCACCGACAACGAAGCGGCACTGGAAGCGGAGACCGTCCGCGAGTATCTGAGCGGACGCCTGCCGGAATACCTGGTCCCGGCCGCGGTCGTGATCCTTCCCGAACTTCCGCTGACCGCCCACGGCAAACTCGACCGCCGAGCCCTGCCCGC
>NZ_JBEYWX010000073.1:0-1167 GCF_040644655.1 Streptomyces sp. NPDC046931 | reverse complement strand
GACGCTGAGGTTGAAAGGGTGGGGTGACAGCGGGCGTTGGCGGTGCTAGATCCTCGTCATGAGGTACGCGGATGGCGGCGGCCTGACCGCCGCGGGGCGGGCGAAGCGTGAGGCAGTGCGCTTCGAGGCCGCGGAGATGTTCGAGCGAGGCGTGCGGCCGCCGGAGGTGGCCCGCAGGTTACGGGTGTCGCGGAAGTCTGCGTACGCCTGGCACGCCGCCTGGCGCGAGGGCGGCAGCGCGGCTCTGGCCTCCAAGGGGCCCGGCGGTTTCGCGTGTCAGCTCAGCGATGCCCAGGCGGAACGACTGCAAGCCGAGCTGGAGGCGGGACCGGCGGCGCACGGCTGGACACAGGACCAGCGTTGGACCCTGGCGAGGGTCGCGGAGCTGATCCATAGCCTGTTCGGCTACCGGTATACCCCGCGTGGGGTGTCGTATCTGCTGCACCGGCTGGGCTGGTCACCGCAGGTCCCCGCGCACCGGGCCGTCGAGCGCGATGAGCAGGCAGTCGCGCGGTGGCTGACGGAGCAGTGGTCACGGGTAAGAGGACGGCCCAGCTCCTGGGCGCGTGGATCGTCTTCGAGGACGAGGCCGGGCAGGACCTGAAGCCCGGCAAGGGCCGCACCTGGTCACGGCGGGGCAGGACGCCGCTGGTCAAAGTGGTGGGCAAGGGTTCGGGCCGGGTCCTGATGGCCGGGATGATCTGCGTCCGGCCAGGCCGCGAGACCCGTCTGATCTACCGGACCCAGACGTACCGGGGCCGTACCGGCGAGCAGAAGGGCTTCCGGGCCCGCGAGTTCGCAGACCTGCTGACCTCCGCCCGCCGGCAGCTCGGCGATGTCCCGCTGATCGTGGTGTGGGACAACGCCAGCACCCATCACGCCAAGCCCTTGCGGGAGTTCTGCGAGCGCAACAGCGACTGGCTGACCATCGTCAAGCTCCCGCCCTACGCGCCCGACCTCAACCCCGTCGAAGGCGTCTGGGCCCACGTGAAGAAGTCCCTGGCCAACCTCGCACCCCACGCGATCGAAGACCTCACCCCGCTCGTGAAGAACCGCTTACGCGGCATCCAACGCCGACCCGAAGTACTCGACGGCTTCATCGCCGGGACCGGACTGGCACTGGAGCCTCCGTAACGCTGTCACCCCACCCTTTCAACCTCAGCGGCA
>NZ_JBEYWX010000072.1:0-1199 GCF_040644655.1 Streptomyces sp. NPDC046931 | reverse complement strand
CCGTTATGCCCCGCAGCTATCCGCCCGAGTTCCGCCGCCGTGTCCTCGATCTGGTCACCTCCGGCCGGAAGATCGCCGAGGTGGCCACGCTCCTCGGGATCAGCGAGCAGACCATCTATGTCTGGCGCCGGCAGAATCTGATCGACACCGGGCAGATGCCCGGTGTCCCAAGCCATGAGCAGTCCGAACTGACAGCAGCACGCAAGCGGATCGCAGAGCTCGAGGCCGAGCTGGCCGTCCACCGGCGGGCATCGCAGCTACTTGGGGAGACCATCTCCCCAAAAGGCGGTTCGAGGCCATCCGAGTGATAGCCGGCGAGGGGCATTCGGTGCAGCGGGCCTGCCGAGCGCTGCACGTGGCGGAGTCGGGCTACTACGCCTGGCGCGACCGGCCACCCTCGGCCCGCACGGTGCGGCACGCATGGCTGACCGATGCCATCGTCGGTATCCACACCGCTTCCCGCGGCACCTACGGCTTCCGCCGCATCCATGCCGAACTCGATCTCGGATTAGGCATCCGCGTCAGCCACGGCACCGTAGAACTGCTGATGCAGCGGGCCGGCCTGCAGGGCCTGCCCGGCAGCCGTCGCCCCCGCCGCATACGGCAAACGCCCTCGGCCGACGACCTGGTGGAACGCAACTTCACCCGGCACGCCCGCGACCAGCTGTGGGTCACCGACATCACTGAACACCCCACGCTGGAAGGCAAGGTGTACTGCGCGGTGGTCCTCGACACCTTCTCCCGTAGGGTGGTCGGCTGGTCCATCGACGCCTCGCCCACTGCGGCCCTGACCACCAACGCGCTGAGCATGGCCATCGGCAACCGTCGTCCGCAGCCGGGCGGCACGATCATCCACTCCGACCACGGGGTCCAGTTCAGCTCCTGGGCCTTCACTGAACGTGCCCGGGCCACCGGCCTGCTGCCTTCGATGGGATCGATTGGCGACTGCGTGGACAACGCGATGATGGAGTCCTTCTGGGCACGGGTCCAGGTCGAACTGCTCGACCGGAAGCGGTGGCGCACCCGGCTGGAGCTGTCCACCGCGCTCTTCGAGTACCTGGAGATCTTCCACAACCGACAACGCAGGCACTCCGCTCTGGGCATGCTCAGCCCAGTGGAGTACGAACTGCGTGCAGAACCTGTAGCGTGAAATCAGGTATCCCGACTCTGTGTAACTCGGGGCAGGCCGGAGCCTCCAC
>NZ_JBEYWX010000071.1:0-1219 GCF_040644655.1 Streptomyces sp. NPDC046931 | reverse complement strand
CCGCCACCGGCGAACCGATCGGAATGTCCGTGCCCGCGCCCAGCCGGGACAGCAGTGTCGCCAGTGCCGCCTGCACCACCATGAACACACTCGCGTCGGACTGCCGGGCGAGTTCCGCGATGTTCCGGTGCAGCTCGGCGTCAAGGGTCACCGGAACGGTCCCGCCTTGGTACGAGGACGCGGCCGGTCGAGGACGGTCGAAGGGAAGGTCCAGTTGATCGGGCAGGTCGGCGAGTTGTTCGGTCCAGTACGCGACCTGCTTGCTGAGCAGGCTGTCCGGGTCGGATTCGTCGCCGAGCAGCTCGCGCTGCCACAGCGCATAGTCCGCGTACTGCACCGGCAGCGGCCGCCAGGCCGGGACGCGGTCACCCACGCGGGCCTCGTAGGCCAGGGCGACGTCACGGGCGAGGGGGGCCAGCGACCAGCCGTCACCCGCGATGTGATGGAGGACGACCACCAGGATGTGCGTGGTGTCCTCGATCGCGAACAGCTCCGCTCGCAGCGGGGGTTCTGCCGTCAGATCGAAACCACGGCGTGCGGTCAGTGCGACCGCCTCCGGCGCGTCCTCTTCGCTGATCTGCCGCACGGGCAGGTCCACCGTGGCGTCGGCCACGTCGAGCACGCGCTGGCGCGGCGTGCCGTCCGGGCCCTCCGGGAAGACCGTACGCAGACTCTCGTGGCGCGCCACCACATCCCCCAGCGCCGCCGCCAACGCCACCCGGTCCAGTCGGCCGGTGAGCCGAAGCGCGATCGGCATGTTGTACGTCGCCGACTCCACCCCCTGGATCCGGTTGAGGAACCACAGCCGCCGCTGAGCGAACGACAACGGCACCTCACCCGGACGACCCACCGGCTCCAGCCGGGGACGAGCCCCCTCGGCACCTGTCATGCGGGCGTTCAGCTGGGCGACGGTCGGCGCCTCGAACAGCGCGCGCGGGGGAACCTCCACGCCGAAAACCGCGCGGATGCGGCTGATGACACGGGTGGCGTGCAGGGAGTGGCCGCCGAGGTCGAAGAAGCTGTCGTCGATACCGACCCGCTCCACCCCGAGCACCTCCGCGAAGATGCCGCAGAGGGTCTCCTCGCGAGCATCGCGCGGACCACGTGCTCGCTGGGCATCCGTATAGTCGGGGGCGGGGAGGGCACGCCGGTCGACCTTGCGGTGCGCGGTCAACGGAAGTTCAGCCAGGATCACGACGACGGCCGGGACCATGAACTC
>NZ_JBEYWX010000070.1:0-1289 GCF_040644655.1 Streptomyces sp. NPDC046931 | reverse complement strand
GCCGCGGTGGCCAGGGTCTTCTCGATGACGGGGACGACCGGCTCGAAGGTGGCTTCGTCGTGCACGAAGCCCCGGGCCAGGAAGTCGGGGGCCTCGGCGAGCGCGCCGGTGTCCGCGTCGACGATCGCCACCACCGTCACCACGCCTTCGGCGGCGAGGGTGAGGCGGTCCTTGAGGGACGCTTCGGTGGCGCCGCCGACTTCCATGCCGTCCACGTAGACGTTGCCGGCGGGGACCTTGCCCGTGATGGAGGCGCGCCCGTCGACCAGGTCGACGACGACACCGTCCTCGGCGATGACGACCCGTTCGGGGTCGACACCGGTACGGATGGCGAGGTCGGCGTTGGCCCGCAGGTGGCGCCATTCACCGTGCACGGGCATGACGTTGCGGGGCTTGACGATGTTGTAGCAGTAGACGAGTTCGCCGGCGCTGGCGTGCCCGGAGACGTGCACCTTGGCGTTGCCCTTGTGGACCACGTGGGCGCCCCACCGGGTCAGTCCGTTGATCACCCGGTAGATGGCGTTCTCGTTGCCGGGGATGAGGGAGCTGGCGAGCAGGACGGTGTCGTCCTTGCCGATGCGGATCATGTGGTCGCGGTTGGCCATCCGTGACAGCGCGGCCATCGGTTCGCCCTGGGAGCCGGTGCACACCAGAGTGATCTTGTGGTCCGGGAGCTTCTCCAGCTCCTTCGTGCTCACGACCAGACCGGAGGGGACCTTCAGATAGCCCAGGTCACGGGCGATGCCCATGTTGCGGACCATCGACCGGCCGACGAAGGCGACCTTGCGGCCGTGCTGGTGGGCGGCGTCCAGGACCTGCTGGATGCGGTGCACGTGGCTGGCGAAGCTGGAGACGATGACCCGGCGCGGCGCGGTGCGCATCACCTGCTCGATCGCCGGGTTCAGCTCACGCTCGGAGGTGGTGAAGCCGGGTACTTCGGCGTTGGTGGAGTCGGTGAGGAACAGGTCCACGCCCTCCTCGCCGAGGCGGGCGAAGGCGCGCAGATCGGTGATGCGGTCGTCGAGAGGGAACTGGTCCATCTTGAAGTCGCCGGTGTGCAGCACCATCCCGGCCCGGGTACGGATCGCGACCGCGAGGCTGTCGGGAATGGAGTGGTTGACCGCCACGAACTCGCAGTCGAAGGGCCCGAAGCCACGCCGGTCGCCCTCCCGCACCCGCACCGTCCGCGGCCGGATGCCGTGTTCCTTGAGCTTGGCCTCCAGGAACGCCAGCGTCAGCTTGGAGCCGACGACGGGAATGTCGGACCGCTCCCGCAGCAGGTACGGCAC
>NZ_JBEYWX010000069.1:0-1328 GCF_040644655.1 Streptomyces sp. NPDC046931 | reverse complement strand
CGCCTGCCGGAATACCTGGTCCCGGCCGCGGTCGTGATCCTTCCCGAACTTCCGCTGACCGCCCACGGCAAACTCGACCGCCGAGCCCTGCCCGCGCCGGAGTTCGAGCGGCAGACGCATCGCGCTCCGCGTGACACCCGTGAGCGGGCCCTCGCCGGGATCTTCGCCGAGGTGCTGGGCGTGGAGCGGGTCGGTATCGACGACAGCTTCTTCGACCTCGGCGGCCACTCCCTGCTCGCCACCCGCGTCGTCAGCCGCGTACGCACGGTCCTCGGAGCGGAAATGCCGCTGCGTGTCCTGTTCGAGCGGCCCACCGTGGCTCAGCTCGCCCAGTGGGCGGCGGACGCCGAGCAGGCTCGGACCGCGCTGGTGCCGATGGACCGGCCGGCCCAGGTGCCGCTGTCCTTCGCCCAACGGCGCCTGTGGTTCCTGAACCGCTTCGAGGGAACCACGGCCGCCACCTACAACATGCCCGTCGTCCTACGGCTGACCGGCGCACTGGACCGGGACGCGCTCGCCGCCGCCCTGCGCGATGTCGTGGAGCGGCACGAGGCGCTGCGGACCGTCTTTCCCGAAGGCCCCGACGGCACCCCCTACCAGCACATCGTGGCCGCGGAGAGGGCCTGTCCGTCGCTGACGGCCACCACGGTGCCCGGCATCGACTTGTCGGAGGCCATCGCGGCGGAGGTGACGAGCGGCTTCGACCTGACATCCGAGGTCCCCGTGCGGGCACGGCTGTTCGCGCTGTCCGAGGACGTGCACGTGTTGGTGGTGGTGCTGCACCACATCGCGGGTGACGGCTGGTCGATGGCTCCCTTGGCCCGGGATGTGGCGAGGGCTTACGAGGCTCGGATCGACGGGCAGGCTCCCGGGTGGGAGCCGCTGCCGGTGCAGTACGCGGACTACGCGCTGTGGCAGCGCGAGCTGCTCGGCGACGAATCCGATCCGGACAGCCTGATCAGCCGGCAAGTCGCCTATTGGCAGGAACAGCTCAATGCGCTGCCGGACCAGTTGGAGCTGCCCTTCGACCGGCCCCGCCCCACCATCGCCTCTCACCGCGGCGACCACCTCGTGTTCGAACTCGATGCGGACGTGCACCGAGGGCTGGTCGCGCTGGCCCGGGAGTCGGGCGCGAGTGTGTTCATGGTGGTGCAGGCCGTGCTGGCGACACTGTTGTTCCGGATGGGTGCGGGGACGGACGTCCCGATCGGTTCGCCGGTGGCCGGCCGTACGGACGAGGCGCTGGAGGACCTCGTCGGCTTCTTCGTGAACACGCTGGTGCTGCGGACGGACGTGTCGGGTGACCCGACGTTCCGGGAGCTGGTGGA
>NZ_JBEYWX010000068.1:0-1384 GCF_040644655.1 Streptomyces sp. NPDC046931 | reverse complement strand
ATTCGCCTGTACGACACCAGTGCCCGGCAGATCCGTGACTTCGCCCCGCTCCGGCCGGGTTGTGTCTCGATCTACCTGTGTGGCGCGACCGTGCAGGCTCCGCCGCATATCGGGCATATCCGTTCGGGTCTGAACTTCGACATTCTGCGGCGCTGGTTCGAGTACCGCGGTTATGCGGTCACGTTCATTCGGAACGTGACGGACATCGACGACAAGATCATCGTCAAGTCGTCCGAGCAGGGCCGGCCTTGGTGGGCGATCGGGTACGAGAACGAGCGTGCCTTCGGTGACGGGTACACCGTGCTCGGGTGCCTGCCGCCCAGCTATGAGCCGCGGGCGACCGGTCATGTGCCCGAGATGATCGAGATGATGCGCGGTCTGATCGAGCGTGGTCATGCCTACGCTGCCGAGGGCAGCGTCTACTTCGATGTGCGTTCCTTCCCCGGCTATCTGGAGCTGTCCAATCAGGAGCTGGACAACCTGCGTCAGCCGGAGGGGGAGGGCGAGACGGGTAAGCGGGACGAGCGGGACTTCGCCCTGTGGAAGGCGGCCAGGCCGGGTGAGCCGTCCTGGGAGACGCCGTGGGGCCGGGGGCGGCCGGGCTGGCATCTGGAGTGCTCGGCGATGGCCCACAAGTACCTGGGCTCCGTCTTCGACATCCACGGCGGTGGCCTGGATCTGATCTTCCCGCACCATGAGAACGAGATCGCCCAGGCCAAGGCGTTCGGGGACGAGTTCGCCCGGTACTGGGTGCACAACGCGTGGGTCACCATGAGCGGCGAGAAGATGTCCAAGTCGCTGGGCAACTCGGTGCTGGTCTCGGAGATGGTCAAGCAGTGGCGGCCGATCGTGCTGCGCTACTACCTGGGCACCCCGCACTACCGCTCGATGATCGAGTACAGCGAGGAGGCGCTGCGCGAGGCGGAGTCCGCGTTCGCGCGGATCGAGGGCTTTGTGCAGCGTGTGGTGGAGAAGGCCGGCGGTGTCGTGGAGCCGGCGGCCGAGGTGCCGCCGGCGTTCGCGGAGGCGATGGACGACGATCTGGGTGTGCCGCAGGCGCTGGCCGTGGTGCACACCACGGTCCGGCAGGGCAACAGTGCGCTGGCGGCCGACGACAAGGAGGCGGCCGTGGCCCGGCTCGCCGAGGTGCGGGCCATGCTCGGCGTGCTGGGTCTGGACCCGCTGGATGCGCAGTGGGCCGGGGAAGGCGACCGCGGCGAGGATCTGCACGGGGTCGTCGACTCCCTGGTGGGGCTGGTGCTCCAGCAGCGCGAGGCGGCCCGGGCCCGTAAGGACTGGGCCACCGCGGACGCCATCCGCGACCAGCTGAACCAGTCGGGTCTGGTCATCGAGGACAGCCCCCAGGGCCCACGCTGGACCCTCG
>NZ_JBEYWX010000067.1:0-1506 GCF_040644655.1 Streptomyces sp. NPDC046931 | reverse complement strand
TAGGGCGTGTATCGAAAGTGGATCTTCATCGTGAGATGATCTTGATTTGTGGCGCGTGGAGATCTGACGGACGGGGAGTGGGCGGTGCTGGAGCCGCTGTTGCCGAGAGCCAAGAAGCCTGGCCGACCGCCGATATGGACCAGGCGGCAGCTGATCGACGGCATACGGTTTCGGGTCCGCACCGGCATCCCCTGGCGGGACATACCTGTCGAGTACGGGCCATGGGGTCGGGTATACGACCTCTTCCGCCGGTGGCAGCGCAACGGCACCTGGCAGAGGATCTTCACCGAGCTGCAGGCCCGGGCCGACGCCAAGGGCCTGATCACCTGGGACATCAACGTCGATTCCACCATCGTCCGCGTCCACCAGCACGCCGCCGGGGCGCCGAAAGGGGGGATCTCCAGAAGGAGCCGCCCGGCGGCACCACCGTCGAACCGGCCGACCACGGACTCGGACGCTCGCGCGGTGGTCTGACTACCAAGCTGCATCTGGCTGTTGAGCAGCGGCAAAAGCCGATGTCGATCGTCATCACGGCGGGGCAGCGCGGCGACTCTCCGCAGTTCGAGCCCGTCCTGGATAAGGTCCGCGTGCCGCGCCTCGGGCCCGGCCGACCGCGCACCAGACCCAATCGAGTGCGCGCCGACAAGGCATACGCCTCCCGGAAGAACCGCGCCTACCTGCGACGTCGCGGGATCCGATGCACCATCCCAGACAAGGCCGACCAGGCCCGCAACCGCAAGAAGCGCGGCTCTCGCGGCGGCCGGCCACCGAAGTTCGACCCGGTCGACTACCGTGAGCGCCATGCGGTCGAATGCGGCATCAACCGCCTCAAGAGGCACCGGGCCGTGGCCACGAGGTACGACAAGCTGGCTGTGCGCTATGAGGCGACTGTACTGGTCGCTGCGATCAACGAGTGGCTGTGACCTGCGACGTCAGGTCAGGCTCCGGCGTGCTACAGCGAGAAATTCCGCCTTGAACGGCTCCAGGCGCTCGGCCAGGCTCCCCTCGTCACGCTCCTGCCAGACCGCTTGATTAAGGGCGCGGGCGTAGGCGGTCGTCGGTGAGTGAAGGCCAGGGGCACAGAGCAACTCGATGCTCTTCTCGGCTATTCGAAGACCGTCCATCGCCGGCCTGGCCGTCACATACCAGTCATCACCGACCTCCCATTGCGGCGGCCGCGCATGCGCTACGCCCTCCGCCTCCAGCGCGCACCGGATGAACTCCAGCACGGTCCTGATCTGCTCAGCACGTCGCTCCTCCGCCTGCGCCGCAGCCCGCCTTTGTTCTTCAGCCCGGTCAGCTGCCCGTTGCGTCGTGCGCTGGGTCAGATACGTCAACGCACCACCTACAGCCACACCGACCATCGAAATCACTGGGGTCCACAGGTCACCTGCCACGGCCGACTACTACCAGTACCTGCCCATCGACCGCTGCCGATCTTGCGAGACAGGCGTGTATGCCCAGATACCGAGCCGCTCCAAGACCCACTTCCGATACACGCCCTAG
>NZ_JBEYWX010000066.1:0-1515 GCF_040644655.1 Streptomyces sp. NPDC046931 | reverse complement strand
TCCACCAGCTCCCGGAACGTCGGGTCACCCGACACGTCCGTCCGCAGCACCAGCGTGTTCACGAAGAAGCCGACGAGGTCCTCCAGCGCCTCGTCGGTGCGGCCGGCGACCGGCGAACCGATCGGGACGTCCGTCCCCGCACCCATCCGGAACAACAGTGTCGCCAGCGCGGCCTGCACCACCATGAACACACTCGCGCCCGACTCCCGGGCCAGCGCGACCAGCCCTCGGTGCACCGTCGTGTCCACCGTGAACTCGACGCTGTCGCCTCGGTAGGAGGCCGCGGGGGGTCGCGGGCGGTCCACGGGGAGCTCGATCTGTTCCGGCAGGTCGGCCAGCGTCCGCCTCCAGTGTGCGACCTGCCGGCTGATCAGGCTGTCCGGATCGGATTCGTCGCCGAGCAGCTCGCGCTGCCACAGCGCATAGTCCGCGTACTGCACCGGCAGCGGCTCCCACGCGGGAGCCTGCCCGTCGATCCGAGCCTCGTAAGCCCGCGCCACATCCCGGGCCAAGGGAGCCATCGACCAGCCGTCACCCGCGATGTGGTGCAGCACCACCACCAACACGTGCACGTCGTCTGCCACGGCGAACAGCTGCGTCCGCAGAGGAGTGTCGACGGTCACGTCGAAGCCGCGAGTACGAAAGGCGGTTACAGAGGCTTCGAGTTCGTGCTCGGTGGTCGGCACCACTTCCATGCCCGTCCAGGCCTGGTCGGTGTCGAGGATGTGCTGGTAGGGGGTGCCGTCGGGGCCTTCGGGAAAGACGGTCCGCAGCGCCTCGTGCCGCTCCACGACATCGCGCAGGGCGGCGGCGAGCGCGTCCCGGTCCAGGCTGCCGGTGAGCCGCAGAGTGATCGGCAGGTTGTACGTGGCGGTCGCCGCGCCCTCAAGGCGGTTCAGGAACCAGAGCCGACGCTGGGAAAAGGACAGCGAAATCATCAGTTCTCCTCGGGACGCGGCATCCGCCGCAGTGCGGGCCGTTGCGACTTGCGCGCGGTTCCCAGCTGTTCGGCCAGCGTGGCAACGTTCGGCGATTCAAAGAGGGTGCGGAGGGGCAGCTCGACGCCCAGACGGGCGCGGACGCGGCTGATCAGGCGGGTGGCGAGCAGGGAGTGGCCGCCGAGGTCGAAGAAGCTGTCGTCGATGCCGACGCGCTCCACGCCCAGCACCTCGGCGAAGGTCTCGCACAGGAGTTGCTCGCGCTCATTGCGCGGGGCTCGGAACGCCGAAGCCGCGGCGTAGTCCGGGGCGGGCAGCGCCCGCCGGTCCAGCTTCCCGTTCGCCGTCACGGGCAGGGCGTCCAGCGTCACGACCGCGGCCGGGACCATGAACTCGGGCAGGCGCTCGCCCACGTACCGGCGCAGTTCCCTGTTGGCGAGGTCGGCGCTACCGGCTGTCCGCCCCGGATCGGCACCGGCGCTCGGTACGACGTAGGCGACGAGGCGTTTGTCGCCGGGCCGGTCCTCCCGCGCGACGACCGCCACCTGCGACACCAACGGATGCCCCGCGATCACCG
>NZ_JBEYWX010000065.1:0-1523 GCF_040644655.1 Streptomyces sp. NPDC046931 | reverse complement strand
TCACCTGATACCTCCGAGGATGCCCCGGCCTTCAGGCCGGGGAGGAATCGGACCCCTGCGGAGCAGGGCAAGGAAAGACCAATCGCCGTCAGGGCGATTGGTCGTCTCCGCCCACCAGGCCGAGGGCGACCTCAAGCAGGTGGACGATCTCAGAGTTGAGGGACCGCCGGTCGGCGCGGGCCTCCTCAACAAGGCGTGCGTGCAGGTTTGTTGGCAGGCGGAGAGAGATCCGCTTCTCGTCTTCCATGCTAGAATGATGCCATGAAGACGCCAGTTAAGAGCCGGGAGGATGCCGGGCATGCCCGGTACACCTACCGGCTCCGTGTGTCGTCGACCGCTCGCACCGGCCTCCTCGCCGAGTGGGCGCGCTGCCGGTGGGTGTGGAACGAATGCGTGGCCATGTCCCGCAAGATCCACACCGCGAACCAGGGGGCGGCTGAGAAGGCGACGTGCGGGCCGGCGCAGCTCGACAAGATGCTGACCGAAACCCGCAACGCCATGGGATGGCTGCGTGAGGGCGCGTCGGTGCCGCAGCAGCAGACCATCCGCGACTTCGCCAAGTCCCGCGCCAAAGCGCTCAAGGACATCAAGGCGAAGCTTCCCGTCCGGCAGCGCGCCGGGATGCCCCGCATCAAGCGCAAGCGCGACGCGCTGCCCACGCTGAACTACACCCAGCGCGGATTCCGGCTGAAGGACGGGCGCCTGCACGTCGCAGGCGGCATCGTCCTGACGGTCGTCTGGTCCCGCGACCTTCCGGCCGCGCCCACCTCGGTGCGGATCTACCAGGACAGCCCGGGCCACTGGTACGCGTCGTTCGTCGTCGCCACCGAGGTGCAGCCGCTCCCCAAGACCGGCGCCGTGCTCGGTGTGGACTGGGGCGTCAAGGAGACCGCCACCACCACATCCGACGCCCACGACCTCCCCCACGCCGAACACGGCAAGAAGGCGGCGCAGCGCCTCGCCCGCTACCAGCGGATGATGGCCCGTCGCCGCCCCGCCAGGGGACAGGCCGCATCCAAGGGCTACCGCGAAGCCCAGAAGCAGACCGCGAAGGTGCACAAGAAGGTCGCGCGGCAGCGGCAGGACACCGCCCGCAAGTGGGCGAAGAAGGCCGTCCGCGACCATGACGCGGTCGCCGTCGAGGACTTCCGGCCGAAGTTCCTCAGCCGTACCACCATGGCCCGCAAAGCCGCTGACGCGGCGATCGGCGCCACGAAGACGGCCCTGATCGAGATGGGACGCAAACACGGACGAGACATCCGTCTCGTGCATCCCGCGCACACCACCATGGACTGCGCATCGTGCGGAGCGAGAACCAAGCACGCACTTCCTCTTTCGGAACGTACCTACACCTGCACCGCGTGCGGAGTCGTCTCCCCTCGGGACAAGAACTCCGCACGCGTGATGCTGGTCCGGGCTGGTCTCAACCCGGCTGGTGCTGATCGTGTAAGAGCTGGCGGACCGCTGGTCCCCAGCCAACGTGAGCCAGGAATCCCCGTCCTTTAGGGCGGGGAGGATGTCAA
>NZ_JBEYWX010000064.1:0-1524 GCF_040644655.1 Streptomyces sp. NPDC046931 | reverse complement strand
TTCGCCGAGGTGCTGGGCGTGGAGCGGGTCGGTATCGACGACAGCTTCTTCGACCTCGGCGGCCACTCCCTGCTCGCCACCCGCGTCGTCAGCCGAATACGCACCGTCCTCGGCGTGGAGCTGCCCCTGCGCGCCCTCTTCGAGACGACCACCGTGGCGCGCCTCGCCGAACGGCTCACGGAAGCCACGGGCGCACGAGCCGCGCTGGTGCCGATGGACCGGCCGGCCCAGGTGCCGCTGTCCTTCGCCCAGCGCAGGATGTGGTTCCTGAACCGCTTCGAGGGAACCACGGCCGCCACCTACAACATGCCCGTCGTCCTACGGCTGACCGGCGCACTGGACCAAGAGGCGCTGGCCGCCGCCGTACGGGACGTGGTCGAGCGGCACGAGAGCCTGCGGACCGTCTTCCCCGAAGGCCCCGACGGCACCTCCCACCAGCAGGTCCTTGACGGCGAACGGGCCACCCCCACCCTGGACGTGACCCCGGCGACCACGGAGACGCTGCCCGCGCTCGTGGCCGGCCAGGTGGCGCTCGGCTTCGACCTGAGCGCGGAGGTCCCGATACGCGTACGCCTGTTCGCGCTGTCCGAGGACGTGCACGTGTTGGTGGTGGTGCTGCACCACATCGCGGGTGACGGCTGGTCGATGGCTCCCTTGGCCCGGGATGTGGCGCGGGCTTACGAGGCTCGGATCGACGGGAAGGCTCCCGCGTGGGAGCCGCTGCCGGTGCAGTACGCGGACTATGCGCTGTGGCAGCGCGAGCTGCTCGGCGACGAGTCCGACCCGGACAGCCTGATCAGCCGGCAGGTCACCTACTGGCGGCAGCAACTCGCCGACCTGCCGCCCCAACTGGAGCTGCCCGTGGACCGGCCGCGCCCGGCGGTGGCCTCTTTCCGCGGCGACCAAGTGGCGTTCGAGGTGGACCCCGACGTCCACGCGGGACTCGCGGAGCTGGCCCGCGCATCGGGCGCGAGTGTCTTCATGGTGGTGCAGGCGGCGTTCGCCGCGCTGCTGTCCCGGATGGGGGCGGGGACGGACATCCCCATCGGTACACCGGTGGCCGGCCGTACGGACGAGGCGCTGGACGATCTCGTCGGGTTCTTCGTGAACACGCTGGTGCTGCGCACCGACCTGTCCGGCGACCCGACCTTCCGCGAACTCGTGGACCGGGTCAGGGAGACGGACCTCGCCGCCTACGCGCACCAGGACGTGCCGTTCGAGCACCTCGTGGAGACGCTGAACCCGGCCCGCTCCATGTCCCGGCATCCTCTGTTCCAGGTCATGCTCGCCTACCAGAACGACGCACCGGCCGAGCTGCGCCTCCCGAACCTCACCCTCGCCGGCGAACTGACGGAAACGGGGACGTCCAAGTTCGACCTGCTGCTCAGGATCACCGAGAGGGAGACGAACACCGGCGGCATGGAATGCCTCCTGGAGTTCGCTGTGGATCTGTTCGAGCGGGGGACGGTCGAGGGTCTGGTGGAGCGGTTCGTCCGGTTGTTGTCGGTGGTGGTGGCGGATCCG
>NZ_JBEYWX010000063.1:0-1915 GCF_040644655.1 Streptomyces sp. NPDC046931 | reverse complement strand
CACCCTCAAGCCCGTCCTGCCCGGCGACCGGAACGACATAGGCGACCAGCCGCTTGTCCCCCGGCTGATCCTCACGCGCCATCACCGTGACCTGCGAGACCTGCGGATGCCCCGCGACCACCGCCTCGATCTCACCCAGCTCGATACGGAACCCACGCACCTTCACCTGCTCGTCCGCACGGCCGACGTACTCGAGCTGACCATCACGGCCCCGGCGCACGACATCACCGGTGCGATACATCCGCGCACCCGACCCGCCAAACGGATCGGCGACAAAGCGCTCACCGGTCAAACCCGGCCGGTTCAAATACCCCCGCGCCACCTGCACACCCGCCAGATACAACTCCCCAACCACCCCGACGGGCACCGGACGCAACCGGTCATCCAGCACATACGCCCGCGTGTTCCACACCGGCAGACCGATCGGCGCCACACCGTCCCCGCACAGGGGCACGCTGGCGGTGGAGGCCACCGTCGCCTCGGTCGGACCATAGATGTTGACCATCCGACGCCCCTGCGACCACTGACGGGCCACTTCCGCCGAACACGCCTCACCCGCCACCACCAGCGTCACACCCTCGGGCAGCCCACCGGCCTCCGCCAGCACCGGCAGCGTCGCCGGCGGCAGCGTCGCATGCGTCACCCCGCACTCACGCACCAGACGCACCAGCTCCGGCCCCGGAACCAACTGCTCCGCCGTGCCCAGGACCAGCGTCGCACCCGCCAGCCACGCCGGCCACATATCCGCAACCGCCGCATCAAAACTCGGCGAAGCAAACTGCAGCAGACGACTGCTCTCATCGATGCTCAGTCGCGCCACATGGTCCAGTGCCAGATTCACCACGCCCGCATGCCCGACGACCACACCCTTCGGACGGCCCGTCGAACCCGACGTATAGATCACATACGCAGGGTGCAGCGGAGACAGGACAGCCCGACGGTCCACATCCGTCAGATCCGCCTCCGACTCAGCCGCCACAACATCGGCGATCTCCTCCAGCACCAGCGCAGTCACACCCTCCGGCACGGCATGACGCACCGCCTCCGCCGTGATCACCACGGCCGGAGCGGCGTCCCGGAGCATGAACGCGATCCGCTCGGCCGGATACTGCGGATCCACCGGCACATACGCCGCACCCGCCTTCAACACCGCCAACATCGCCGTGACCAGCTCCACAGAACGCGGCAGCACCAACGCCACCCGCTCCTCCGGACCCACACCACACCCCACCAGGAACCGAGCCAACCGATTCGCCCGCGCGTTCAACCCCGCATACGACAGCCCCACACCCTCAAAACTCACCGCTACCGCGTCAGGAGCACGCCCCACCTGCCGCTCGAACACCACCGGCAACGACGCCCACGGCACCTCGACCCGCTCACCCTGCCAACCCGACAGCAAACCCGCCCGCTCGTCCCCCGACAAAACCTCCAGCCGACCCACCCGCACATCCGGATCCGCCACCACCACCGACAACAACCGACCGAAACGACCGGCCAACTCCTCGACCGACACCCGATCGAACAAATCCGTCGCAAACTCGAAGACACCGACGAGCCCCGCCGGACCGCCTTCGGTGTCCTGCTGCTCGTGCACGCTCAGTTGGAGGTCGAACTTTGCGGTGCCGTAGCCGGTCGGCTCGCCGGTGAACGACAGTCCGGGCAGCTTGAAGTCCGCCTGGGCGTTGTTCTGGAAGGTCAGCATCACCTGGAACAGGGGGTGCCGGGACATGGACCGGGCCGGGTTGAGGACCTCCACCAGGTGCTCGAACGGCACGTCCTGGTTCCCGAACGCCCCCAGGTCCGTCTCACGCACCCGCTCCACCAGCTCCCGGAACGTCGGGTCACCCGACACGTCCGTCCGCAGCACCAGCGTGTTCACGAAGAAGCCGACGAGGTCCTCCAGCGCCTCGTC
>NZ_JBEYWX010000062.1:0-2311 GCF_040644655.1 Streptomyces sp. NPDC046931 | reverse complement strand
CCCCGCCCCCGTCCGCGGTGTTCGTCGCGGTGTTGGGGTGGGGGCCCCTCTTCTTATATCCCGTCACCCCACCCCCGGCGCGCCGGGGGGGGCGGGGGGGCCCCGGGGGCCCCGCCGGGGCGCCCCCGCGGCCCGGTGGCGGGGTCAGCTCCAGCGGCCTGCGGCGGCGGCCTCGGCAACGAATTCCTTGAACGACCTGGGCGGCCGGCCGAGCGCCCGCTCCACGCCGTCGGAGACGCCTGCGCCCCGACCATCGCGGATATCCACGAGCAGGCCGGTGAGCAGACGAGCGACGTCGGCGGGCACGCCTTCGGCGACCATGCGGTCCACGAAGACGTCGGGATCGACGTCGAGGTGACGGACCGTCCGGCCGGTGGCGGCGGCGATCAGGTCAGCCGCCTCGCCGAAGCCGATCGCCCGCGGCCCGGTCAGCTGGTAGGTCTGTCCGCTGTGGCGGTCCTCGGTCAGCGCCGAGGCGGCGACCTCGGCGATGTCCTCGGCGTCGACGAACGGCGTGCGCCCGTCGCCGGTGGGCAGGGCGAGTGTTCCGGCCAGGACGCCCGGCAGCCAGAAGGATTCGCTGAAGTTCTGCGCGAACCAGTCGGGTTGCAGAATGGTCCAGTCGACGCCGGAGTCGCGGACGGCCTGTTCGGCGGCCTTGAGCGGGTGGCCGTCGTCGGCCCTGCCGACGCCGTGGGCGGAGAGCAGCACCAGCCGCCGCACGCCTGCGGCGACCGCGTCGGCTACCAGGCGCGGGATGCGCGCCTGCCGGTCCACGCCGGGCTGCAGGTTGGGCTCCACGAGGTAGACGGCGGCGGCGCCGTCGAGGGCGGGCGCCCAGGTCGCCGGGTTGTCCAGGTCGAAGTGGGTGTCGCCGCCGGTGCGGGACGCCGTGCGGACCGGCTGGCCCTTGGCCGTCAGGCGGCGGGCGATGCGGCGGCCGGTCGTGCCGGTGCCGCCGAGAACGAGGATGGTCTTCATGCCCTCCAGACAACCCCGGTGGAGGCAGACGATCCATGGGAGAACGTCGCCGATACCTTTGTGATCGTCTAGCGTGGCTGGCATGGACGTCCTGAGCGATCTGCTGCACCGGGCCCGCGCCAGGAACGCGCAGATCCGGCAGCTGATCCAGCGGCCACCATGGTCGATGACCTTCGCCGACGCCCCTCCGCTCACGGTCGTGGCCACCCTCGGCGGCCACGCGTCAGTCCGGCTCGACGACGACCCGCAGGCCGCGCCGGTGCGGTTGGCCGCTGGGGACATCGCCCTGATCAGCGGCACCAACCGGTACACGATCGCCGACGCCCCGGACACCCCGCCGCAGGTGGTGATCCGCGGCGGAAGGAAGCACGTCATCGACAGCGGGACGGCAGCCCGGCAGAACCTGGCACCCCGCACGTTCGGCGACGGACTGCCCGGCGCCACCACCCTGCTCCGGGGAGCCTACGAACTCCGCGGCGAAGTGGGCGAGCGCCTGCTGGACATGCTCCCGCCGCTGGCCGTCGTGCCCGCCGGGCCACGCACCCGGGCGGCGCTGGACCTGCTCGCCGCCGAGGTAGCCCACGACGAGCCCGGCCAGGACGCCGTCCTGAACCGGCTGCTGGACCTCCTACTGGCACTCGCGCTGCGCGCCTGGTGCGCCCGGCCACAGGCCCAACCCCCCTCCTGGTATGGGGCGCTGGCCACCCCGGCCGTTGGCGAGGCTCTGCGCCTGCTGCACGAGGAGCCAGCGCGCCGGTGGACGGTCGCCGAACTGGCCACGCGGGTCGGCCAGTCACGGGCCACCTTCGCCGCGCGCTTCACCGGCGCGGTCGGCGAGCCGCCGCTCACATACCTCACCGGCTGGCGGATGGCCTTGGCGGCGGATCTGTTGCGCGACACGGAGGAGACCGTCGCCGCGGTGGCGCGCGAGGTGGGGTACGAGGACGCGTTCGCGTTCAGCGTGGCGTTCAAGCGGGCGCGCGGGGTCAGCCCGTCGGACTGGCGGCGGCAGGTGCGGTCGGGATGGCGGGTCAATTCATGACGGATGATCGTACGGGCCGGCCGATCCACCGCCTGCTCAGTGCCTTGCCGACCCCACCGACCACGTCTCCGCACAGGCCGACGCACTGGTCGAACTGGCGCAGACACCGCCAGGCCACAGCCTGCCGCAGCCACTGTCGGCGACGCCTCGCCGATCCCTCAACCGGATAGCTCACGAAGTCGCACTGGAGTACTAGGGCGTGTATCGAAAGTGGATCTTCATCGTGAGATGATCTTGATTTGTGGCGCGTGGAGATCTGACGGACGGGGAGTGGGCGGTGCTGGAGCC
>NZ_JBEYWX010000061.1:0-2439 GCF_040644655.1 Streptomyces sp. NPDC046931 | reverse complement strand
CGCGGGCAGCTGTTCGGCCAGCTGCCGGTACGTCAGTCCCGGCCGCCAGGACGGCAGATGCACCTCGTACACCGAGAACGGCGCCTCGTGGACGGGGATGTCGGCGCGGCGCGCGAGCCACTCCCCGTCGCCCCACAGGTACGCCGACTCGGTGACGACCGACGCTGTCGCCGGCGGCACCTCCGTGCGGCGAGCCATGGGGTCCGCGCGTACGGTGCGGGTGCCGTCGGATCGTGTGATGTCGAACTTGTAGAGCGTCCCGGGGCCGATCCCGGGCACGAACAGTTCCCACACTCCGGACGAGCCGAGGGAACGCATCGCGTGGCCGGTGCCGTCCCAGTGACAGAAGTCCCCGCAGACCCTGACCCCTCGGGCGTTCGGTGCCCACACCGT
The DNA here is from genome assembly GCF_040644655.1 of Streptomyces sp. NPDC046931. NCBI lineage: Bacteria > Bacillati > Actinomycetota > Actinomycetes > Kitasatosporales > Streptomycetaceae > Streptomyces > Streptomyces sp. NPDC046931. The sequence goes on along the minus strand of NZ_JBEYWX010000061.1, from coordinate 2,046 downwards.
GAAGCGGGACCCGCTCACGCCCTGGTGGGTGATCGGATGGGCCCCGAGGGCCCTCCACAACTCCTCGTGGCGTCCCTCACCGATGAGGTGCAGGTCCAGCTCGCCGAGCGCGGGCAGGAAGCGGTAGGGGTCGTCGCTCTCCAGTACGCACCCCTCGTAGGCCACGAGAAGCCGGTACACCGGTACCTCTCGCAGCGGCAGCAGGGCCGAGAAGAAGCCGTCGCCGTCGTCGTGCAGCTCCGCCCAGGCGCCGTCCATGACCACGGTCACCGAGAGTGCGCAGGGTTTCAGGACGCGGAACGCGACTCCGCCGGGCGCCGGGTGGGCGCCGAGCACCGCGTGCGGATCGTGGTGCGCGCCCGCCAGCAGCCGCTTCCGGTCGCCGGGCTCCGCCGGTGCGGCACTCGGCGTGCCCAACTGCGGGGAGGAGAGCGGCGGTTCGGGTGCGATGGGGACGGTCACGGTGTCAGCCTCCTCAGGCCGGGGCGTTCGGCGAGGCGCGCGATCGCCGCCATCGGTACGGGCAGCCAGTCGGGTCGGTGCCGGGCCTCGTACAGCACCTCGTACACCGCGCGGTCCGTCTCGTAGGCACGCAGCAGCTCCGGTTCCGAGCGGGGGTCCCAGCCGGCCCCGGTGGCGTAGCCCGCGCAGTAGGCCTCCCGGCACCGCAGCGCCCATTCGGGGCGCCAGGGCCGGCGTGCGTAGGCGGCGTAGTCGAAGGAGCGGAGCATGCCCGCCACATCGCGCACCGGGGACTGGACGCGGCGCCGCTCGGGCAGCGGGCGAGCCGGCTCTCCCTCGAAGTCGATCACATGCCACTGCCGTTCGGCGCGCAGCACCTGGCCCAGGTGCAGATCGCCGTGGATGCGCTGCGCGGGCCGGGCCGAGTCGAAGACCGCCGGCTCGGTGAACGCGGACCACAGCCCGCTCGCGTAGGGCAGCAGTTCCGGTACGGCGTGCAGGGCGTCTCTCAGCCGGTCCGCCATGCCGGCGGCGAGCCGCTCGCTGCGGGGCAATCCCTGGGACTCGACGGGGAACGCGGCGGCGAGGGCCAGGTGCACCTCGGCCGTGGCCTGCCCCATCTCGTAGGCCTCCTCGGTGAACTCCCGCCCCGCCGCGAGCGCGGCCAGCGCCCGCGTCCATCCGTCGTCGGCGCCGTGCAGGAACGGCTGGAGCACGCCGAGGGTCGCGGCCCATGGGCTGGACGTGCGGAACCAGGCCACCGGGGCGAGGACGCGGGTGCAGCCCTGCCGGGCCAGGGCCCAGGGCACTTCCAGGTCCGGATTGATTCCGGGCCGCACACGGCGGAACAGTTTCAGGATGTACGCGTCCCCGTAGACCAGGGAGGAGTTGGACTGCTCGGCTTCGAGGAGGCGCGGGGGGAGGTCGGCGGGGATCGTCACCCTTGCGTCGCGTTCGAAGCGCAGGGCCCCCGCGGTGCCCGGCGTGCGCAGCCGTTCCAGGAGCAGGGACGCCGAGCGCGGGTCATGGAGGGCGTCGTACACGAGCAGCCCGGTCAGCGGGCCCTCGCCGGCGCGTCCGAGGACAGCCGGGGAGTGCCGGTGGGCCAGGAACTCGCCGAAGCCGAGGATCAGTTGGTAGCAGTCGCGGACCGGGGTCGCGCCCGGTGTGCTGCTCGCCGACAGCTCGGGGTATTCGGCGCGGATCAACAGATGCAGACAGTCGGGGTGCAGCTCCGTCACCGACAGCAGCGCCAGGTCCGTGACGGGACGTCCCTTGCCGGCGAACCAGCGCTGGCGCGGCAGCCAGGTGCGCAGCAGACCGGACAGCGAGGGCAGGAGCGCGGCGGGGCCGAGGCTGTCCGGGCCGAGGGTTGCGGTCTGGGTCTTCGGCATGGCGTCGCGTCCTTTCCGTCCGGTGCGGCCGAGGGAGCAGCGGCCATGAGTCAACTGGCCACGACGAAATTCACCTTGGTGGCCTGAGGGACGTTCTTGCGGAGCCGGAACCAGTAGAAGCCGTGGCCTGCGAGGGTGAGCAGGTAGGGGAGTTCACCGATGGCCGGGAAGCGGACCCCGCCGATCAGTT
>NZ_JBEYWX010000060.1:1414-2828 GCF_040644655.1 Streptomyces sp. NPDC046931 | reverse complement strand
ACACAGTGGACGCGAGCAACTGAGGACAAGCCCTCGGCCTATTAGTACCGGTCACCTCCACACGTTACCGTGCTTCCAGATCCGGCCTATCAACCCAGTCGTCTACTGGGAGCCTTACCCCATCAAGTGGGTGGGAGTCCTCATCTCGAAGCAGGCTTCCCGCTTAGATGCTTTCAGCGGTTATCCCTCCCGAACGTAGCCAACCAGCCATGCCCTTGGCAGGACAACTGGCACACCAGAGGTTCGTCCGTCCCGGTCCTCTCGTACTAGGGACAGCCCTTCTCAAGACTCCTACGCGCACAGCGGATAGGGACCGAACTGTCTCACGACGTTCTAAACCCAGCTCGCGTACCGCTTTAATGGGCGAACAGCCCAACCCTTGGGACCGACTCCAGCCCCAGGATGCGACGAGCCGACATCGAGGTGCCAAACCATCCCGTCGATATGGACTCTTGGGGAAGATCAGCCTGTTATCCCCGGGGTACCTTTTATCCGTTGAGCGACGGCGCTTCCACAAGCCACCGCCGGATCACTAGTCCCGACTTTCGTCCCTGCTCGACCCGTCGGTCTCACAGTCAAGCTCCCTTGTGCACTTACACTCAACACCTGATTGCCAACCAGGCTGAGGGAACCTTTGGGCGCCTCCGTTACTCTTTAGGAGGCAACCGCCCCAGTTAAACTACCCATCAGACACTGTCCCCGATCCGGATCACGGACCCGGGTTAGACATCCAGCACGACCAGACTGGTATTTCAACGACGACTCCACCCGAACTGGCGTCCGAGCTTCACAGTCTCCCAGCTATCCTACACAAGCCGAACCGAACACCAATATCAAACTGTAGTAAAGGTCCCGGGGTCTTTCCGTCCTGCTGCGCGAAACGAGCATCTTTACTCGTAGTGCAATTTCACCGGGCCTATGGTTGAGACAGTCGAGAAGTCGTTACGCCATTCGTGCAGGTCGGAACTTACCCGACAAGGAATTTCGCTACCTTAGGATGGTTATAGTTACCACCGCCGTTTACTGGCGCTTAAGTTCTCAGCTTCGCCCCACCGAAATGGAGCTAACCGGTCCCCTTAACGTTCCAGCACCGGGCAGGCGTCAGTCCGTATACATCGCCTTACGGCTTCGCACGGACCTGTGTTTTTAGTAAACAGTCGCTTCTCGCTGGTCTCTGCGGCCACCCCCAGCTCGAGGAGCAAGTCCTCTCACCAGGTGTGGCCCCCCTTCTCCCGAAGTTACGGGGGCATTTTGCCGAGTTCCTTAACCATAGTTCACCCGAACGCCTCGGTATTCTCTACCTGACCACCTGAGTCGGTTTAGGGTACGGGCCGCCATGAAACTCGCTAGAGGCTTTTCTCGACAGCATAGGATCATCCACTTCGCCACAATCGGCTCGGCATCAGGTCTCAGC
>NZ_JBEYWX010000060.1:0-1318 GCF_040644655.1 Streptomyces sp. NPDC046931 | reverse complement strand
ATTGCTGCAATGACACGACTTCGGCGGTACGCTTGAGCCCCGCTACATTGTCGGCGCGGAATCACTAGACCAGTGAGCTATTACGCACTCTTTCAAGGGTGGCTGCTTCTAAGCCAACCTCCTGGTTGTCTGTGCGACTCCACATCCTTTCCCACTTAGCGTACGCTTAGGGGCCTTAGTCGATGCTCTGGGCTGTTTCCCTCTCGACCATGGAGCTTATCCCCCACAGTCTCACTGCCGCGCTCTCACTTACCGGCATTCGGAGTTTGGCTAAGGTCAGTAACCCGGTAGGGCCCATCGCCTATCCAGTGCTCTACCTCCGGCAAGAAACACACGACGCTGCACCTAAATGCATTTCGGGGAGAACCAGCTATCACGGAGTTTGATTGGCCTTTCACCCCTAACCACAGGTCATCCCCCAGGTTTTCAACCCTGGTGGGTTCGGTCCTCCACGAAGTCTTACCTCCGCTTCAACCTGCCCATGGCTAGATCACTCCGCTTCGGGTCTTGAGCGTGCTACTGAAACGCCCTATTCGGACTCGCTTTCGCTACGGCTTCCCCACACGGGTTAACCTCGCAACACACCGCAAACTCGCAGGCTCATTCTTCAAAAGGCACGCAGTCACGAGAATGTGCAAGCACATTCCGACGCTCCCACGGCTTGTAGGCACACGGTTTCAGGTACTATTTCACTCCGCTCCCGCGGTACTTTTCACCATTCCCTCACGGTACTATCCGCTATCGGTCACCAGGGAATATTTAGGCTTAGCGGGTGGTCCCGCCAGATTCACACGGGATTTCTCGGGCCCCGTGCTACTTGGGTGTCTCTCAAACGAGCCGCTGATGTTTCAACTACGGGGGTCTTACCCTCTACGCCGGACCTTTCGCATGTCCTTCGTCTACATCAACGGTTTCTGACTCGTCCTGTTGCCGGCAGACAACAGAAGAGAGATCCCACAACCCCGCATGCGCAACCCCTGCCGGGTCTCACACGCATACGGTTTGGCCTCATCCGGTTTCGCTCGCCACTACTCCCGGAATCACGGTTGTTTTCTCTTCCTGCGGGTACTGAGATGTTTCACTTCCCCGCGTTCCCTCCACTTGCCCTATGTGTTCAGGCAAGGGTGACAGCCCATGACGACTGCCGGGTTTCCCCATTCGGAAACCCCCGGATCAAAGCCTGGTTGACGACTCCCCGGGGACTATCGTGGCCTCCCACGTCCTTCATCGGTTCCTGGTGCCAAGGCATCCACCGTGCGCCCTTAAAAACTTGGCCACAGATGCTCGCGTCCACTGTGCAGTTCTCAAACAACGACCA
>NZ_JBEYWX010000059.1:0-3002 GCF_040644655.1 Streptomyces sp. NPDC046931 | reverse complement strand
TTCCCGCAGGAAGGCGAGGACGGCCGGGTTGGAGGAGGGCAGTTCGGTGTAGGAGCCCAGTCCGAACGCCGGGTTCTGCTTGCGGATCTCGATCATCCGGCGGGTCCAGTGCAGCAGCGAGGACGGCGACGACATCGACGCCTCCACGTTGGCCACCTGGTAGCCGTAGACGGGGTCCATGATCGTGGGCAGATAGAGCCGGCCCGGGTCGCAGGAGGAGAATCCCGCGTTGCGGTCGGGGGTCCACTGCATCGGGGTGCGCACCGCGTCCCGGTCGCCCAGCCAGATGTTGTCGCCCATGCCGATCTCGTCGCCGTAGTACAGGATCGGTGAGCCGGGCAGGGACAGCAGCAGCGCGGTGAACAGCTCGATCTGGTTGCGGTCGTTGTCCAGCAGTGGTGCCAGGCGCCGGCGGATACCGATGTTGGCGCGCATGCGGGGGTCCTTGGCGTACTCCGCCCACATGTAGTCGCGTTCCTCGTCGGTGACCATCTCCAGGGTCAGCTCGTCGTGGTTGCGCAGGAAGATGCCCCACTGGCAGCCCGAGGGGATCGCGGGGGTCTTGGCCAGGATCTCCGAGACCGGGTAGCGCGACTCGCGTCGTACGGCCATGAAGATGCGGGGCATGACGGGGAAGTGGAAGGCCATGTGGCACTCGTCGCCGCCGCTTCGGTAGTCGCCGAAGTAGTCGACCACGTCCTCCGGCCACTGGTTCGCCTCCGCCAGCAGCACCGTGTCCGGATAGTGCGCGTCGATCTCCTTGCGCACCCGCCTGAGGAACTCGTGCGTCGCCGGCAGGTTCTCGCAGTTGGTGCCCTCCTCCTGGTAGAGGTAGGGCACCGCGTCGAGACGGAAACCGTCGATGCCCAGGTCCAGCCAGAACCTCAGCGCGGAGATCATCTCCTCCTGGACGGCCGGGTTCTCGTAGTTCAGGTCCGGCTGGTGGGAGAAGAACCGGTGCCAGTAGTACTGCTTGCGGACCGGGTCGAAGGTCCAGTTGGAGGCCTCGGTGTCGACGAAGATGATCCGTGCGTCCTGGTACTGCTTGTCGTCGTCGGCCCAGACGTAGTAGTCGCCGTAGGGGCCTTCGGGGTGGGCGCGGGACTCCTGGAACCACGGGTGCTGGTCGCTGGTGTGGTTCATCACGAAATCGATGATCACCCGCATGCCGCGCTGGTGGGCCGCGTCCACGAACTCCACGAAGTCCGCGAGGTCGCCGAACTCCGGAAGCACGGCGGTGTAGTCGGACACGTCGTAACCGCCGTCGCGCAGCGGGGACTTGAAGAACGGCGGCAGCCACAGGCAGTCGACACCCAGCCACTGCAGATAGTCCAGCTTCGCGGTCAGGCCCTTCAGATCGCCCACACCGTCGCCGTTGCTGTCCTGGAAGGACCTGACCAGAACCTCGTAGAAGACGGCACGCTTGAACCACTCCGGGTCGCGGTCGGCGGCGGGAGTGTCCTCGAAGGTGTCCGGGACGGGCTCGTTGACGATCATCGTGTGGGTGACCCTCCGATCTGCGGTGAGGACGGTCGCAGGACGGTCAGCACGTGCGCCGGTCCCTCGCCCGGCGTCAGACGCACATAGTTGGCCCTGCCCCAGTGGTAGGTGGCACCGGTGAGCTCGTCACGCACCGGCACCGACTCGTGCCAGTCCAGGCCGAGCCGCGGCATGTCCAACGAGACCGTCGCCTCCTGGGTGTGATGCGGATCCAGATTCACCACGACCAGCACGGTGTTCGAACCGGAGCGCTTGGAGTAGACGATCACCTCGTCCTTGTCGGCGTGGTGGAAGTGCACATCCCGCAGCTGCCGCAGCGCCGGGCTGGCCCGGCGGATCGCGTTCAGCTTCGTGATCAGGGGGGCGATGGTGCGTCCTTCGCGTTCGGCCGCCTCCCAGTCCCGCGGCCGCAACTGGTACTTCTCCGAGTCCAGGTACTCCTCACTGCCCTCCCGCAGCGGCACGTTCTCACACAGCTCGTACCCCGAGTACACCCCCCACGTCGGCGACAGCGTCGCCGCCAGCACCGCCCGCACCTCGAACGCGGGCCGCCCCCCATGCTGCAGATACGCATGCAGGATGTCCGGAGTGTTCACAAAGAAGTTCGGCCGCATATACGCCGCCGCCTCCCCCGACAACTCCCCCAGATACTCCTCCAGCTCCCGCTTGGAGTTCCGCCACGTGAAATACGTGTACGACTGCTGGAACCCCACCGCCGCCAGCGTGTGCATCATCGCCGGCCGCGTGAACGCCTCCGCCAGAAAGATCACATCCGGATCCGCACGGTTGACCTCCCCGATCACCCGCTCCCAGAACACCACCGGCTTGGTATGCGGATTGTCCACCCGGAAGATCCGCACCCCCAACCCCATCCAGAACCGCAGGATCCGCAGCGTCTCCGCCACCAGACCCTCCATGTCCGCATCGAAGAACACCGGAAAGATGTCCTGATACTTCTTCGGCGGATTCTCCGCATACGCCACCGACCCGTCCGCACGCCGCCTGAACCACTCCGGATGCTTCTCCACCCACGGATGATCCGGCGAACACTGCAACGCGAAATCCAGCGCCACCTCCAGCCCCAGCTCCCGCGCCCGCCCCACGAACCAGCCGAAATCCTCGACCGTCCCCAGCTCCGGATGCACCGCATCATGGCCACCCTCCGGCGACCCGATCGCCCACGGCACCCCCACATCACCCGCACCCGCCGACAAAGCGTTGTTCGGGCCCTTGCGAAACGTCGTCCCGATCGGATGAACCGGCGGCAGATACACCACGTCGAAACCCATCCCCGCGATCACCGGCAACCGCCGCGCCGCCGAACGCAACGTCCCGTGCGGCCGCTCCACCGTCCCCTCCGACCGCGGGAAGAACTCGTACCACGACCCGAACAACGCCCGCTCCCGCTCCACCAGCAACGGCAACGGATCCGACGACGTCACCAACTCACGCAACGGAAACCGCCCCAGCACCCCGTCCACCTCCGGAGACAACGCCGCCGC
>NZ_JBEYWX010000058.1:0-3161 GCF_040644655.1 Streptomyces sp. NPDC046931 | reverse complement strand
TCGTCGGGGGTGCCCAGGCGGGCGGTGGGCGCGTAGAAGCCGGTGACCTGGTAGCCCCAGGAGCCGCCGAAGGGGTGCTCGGCGATCGGCATCAGCTCGACATGGGTGAAGCCCAGGTCCTTCACATACGCGGGCAGCTGTTCGGCCAGCTGCCGGTACGTCAGTCCCGGCCGCCAGGACGGCAGATGCACCTCGTACACCGAGAACGGCGCCTCGTGGACGGAGGTGTCGGCGCGGCGCGCGAGCCACTCCCCGTCGTGCCACTCGTGGTGGGAGACGTGCACGATGGAGGACGTGCGCGGCGGGGCCTCGGTGCGGCGGGCCAGTGGGTCGGCGCGCAGGGTCTTCGAGCCGTCGGGGCGGGTGATCTCGAACTTGTACAGCTCGCCCTCGCCGACCCCGGGCACGAACAGTTCCCACACCCCGGACGAGCCGAGGGAACGCATCGCGTGGCCGGTGCCGTCCCAGTGGTTGAAGCCGCCGGCCACGCGGACGCCGCGCGCGTTCGGAGCCCACACCGAGAAGCGGGTGCCGGTCACGCCCTGATGGGTCATCGGATGTGCGCCGAGCACCTGCCACAACTGCTCGTGCCGCCCCTCGCCGATCAGATGCAGGTCCAGCTCGCCGAGCGTGGGCACAAAGCGGTACGCGTCCTCGGTGTCCTGTACGGCTCCCTCGTAGGCCACGAGGAGCCGGTACGCCGGGACGTCCCGCAGCGGCAGCAGGGCCGAGAAGAACCCGTCGCCGTCGTCATGCAGTTCGACCCGCAGATCCCCGGTGACGACGGTCACCGACAGCGCGTACGGACGGAAGGCCCGGAAGGCGACTCCGCCGGGCACCGGGCGGGCGCCGAGCACCGCGTGCGGGTCGTGGTGGGTGCCGTCGCGCAGCCGCGCGCGGTCGGCGGGGGAGACGGCGGCGGCCGCCTGAGTCCCGGAAGCGGTCGCGGCCGAGGCCGGCAGAGGCCCGGCGTCCGGCTCGGCGGCTGACTTCTGGGCGGGGATTTTCCGGGCAGTGGCTTTCTCGGCGGCGGACTTCTCGGCGGCGGTTTCCCTGACGGCGGTCTTCTCGACAGAGGCTTTCCCGGCGGTGGCCTTCGATGCCGGGGCGGGGGCCTTCTTCGCCACCGTCTTCTTCGCCGCCGTCTTCTTGGCCGCCGCCTTCTTCGCCGAGGCCGTCTTCCCGGCCGCCGTCTTCCCGGCCCCTGTCTTCCTCGTACCGGCCGTCGACGTCTCGGCGGCCGGCGTCGTCCTCCTCGCGGCGGTCGCCTTCTTCGAACCGGTCCTCTGCGGACCGTCGCCGTTCTTCTGCGTGCTGTCGTCGGACGGAGGGCGGGGCGTCACGGGCGGGGCCTCCTCGGCAAAGGGTGGTGGATCAGGGTGTGGCGTCGGCGGCCAGACGGCGTACCGCGGCCATCGGTACCGGCAGCCAGTCGGGGCGGTGGCGGGCCTCGTACAGGACCTCGTAGACGGCCTTGTCCGTCTCGTACGCGCGCAGCAGTACCGGCTCGGTCCGCGGATCGCGTCCGGTCACCTCGGCGTACCCCGAGCAGTACGCGGCCCGGCACGCCGTGGCCCACTCCGGTGCCGGAGGGCCGGCCGAGTGGGCCGCGTAGTCGAAGGAGCGCAGCATCCCCGCGATGTCCCGCATCGTGGGCTGCGGCCTCCGGCGCTCGGCGAGCGGCTTGGACGGCTCGCCCTCGAAGTCGATCAGCGACCAGTCCCCGGACGGCGCATGCAGGCACTGACCCAGGTGCAGATCACCGTGGATGCGCTGGGCGGTCCAGGTCCGGCCCTCGGCGGCGAGATCGGCCAGCGCCTCGAACGCGGAGTGCAGCCCGGGCGCGTACGGCCGCAGCGCGGGCACCGCCTGCGCCGCAGCCTCCAGCCGCTCGGTCATGCCGCCGACCAGCAGCCGTATCTGGGTGTGGCCCAGAGTGACCGGGGGCAGGGCGCGGGCCAGCGCCGTGTGCACCTCGGCGGTGGCCCGGCCCAGCGCTCGCGCCTCCGGGGTGAAGTCCTCCCCCTTGGCCCGTTCGTGCAGTGCCAGCTCCCAGCCGTCGGCGGCGCCCCGCAGATACGGCTGGAGCACGGCCAGGACGTACGGCTCGTCCAGGTCGTCGAGGTCGGCGAGGAGCCAGCCGGTCGGCGCGGGCACCCGGGGGCAGCGCTCGTGCGACAGCACCAGCGGGAGTTCCAGATCGGGGTTGGTGCCGGGGACGACACGCCGCAGGAGCTTCAGGATGAACGTATCTCCGTAGACGATCGAGGAGTTCGACTGCTCCGCGGTCACCCTCCTCGGGACGAGCTCCTCGCGTATCTTCTGACCCGGATCGCCCTCGAAGCGGAGCCTGCCGACGCGGGCCCCGGTGCGCAGCGCCTCCAGCAGCACGGCGGCGGCCCGGGGGTCGTAGAGCGCCTCGTACACGGTCCGGCCGGCCAGCGGTCCGTCCGTCACATGCCCGATGAGCGCGGGCGCCAGCCGGGGTGGCAGCACCTCACGCACACCGATCAGCAGTTGGTAGCAGTCGCCGGGGTGGGGCATGGCTCCTTGCGTCGGCGCATCCGGCTGATGGGCCCGTACGAGGAGATGGAGCAGTCCCAGCGTGCCTCCGAGCGGCAGCATGTCGGTGACCGCCACCAGCGAGAACCCGGTGACCGGCCGTCCCTTCCCCGCGAACCAGCGCTGGCGGGGCAGCCACTCGCGCAGCAGTGGTCCGAGGGACGCGAGGAGACCGGAGTGGGTCGTGGCGGGATGGGCGACGGCTTCCGACATGGGTGCGTCCTTTCCCCGGGGGGCGGTCGGGGTGTTACTGCCTGCGTGCCCCGGGCGGGGCGGTGGAAACCGCCCCGCCCCCGGCTTCTACACGCCGTCCTTGCGGAGCCGGAACCAGTAGAAGCCGTGGCCTGCGAGGGTGAGCAGGTAGGGGAGTTCACCGATGGCCGGGAAGCGGACCCCGCCGATCAGTTCGACCGGGTGCCGGCCGCTGAAGCGGCGCAGATCCAGTTCGGTGGGCTGCGCGAACCGGGAGAAGTTGTGCACGCACATCACCAAGTCGTCCTTGTATTCCCGCAGGAAGGCGAGGACGGCCGGGTTGGAGGAGGGCAGTTCGGTGTAGGAGCCCAGTCCGAACGCCGGGTTCTGCTTGCGGATCTCGATCA
>NZ_JBEYWX010000057.1:0-4678 GCF_040644655.1 Streptomyces sp. NPDC046931 | reverse complement strand
ATCCGGCCCCAGATCCACCCCACCGGACCCACCGACCACACACCACCGCCCCGACAACCCCGAAGCCACACCCTCCTCGGCCACCTCCGACCACTCCACACCCACCAACCACTCCACCCACTCGGCGTGGCGGTGGGCCGGGCCGCCGCGGGGGGCGGGGCGGTCCTCGAAGCCCTCGACCTCGGCCAGGGGTGTGCCGTCGGCGTCCAGGAGGTCGATGTCCCACCGGCCGTCCCCGGTCCGGCGGGCGTGGATCCAGTGCGCGCGGTCGTCGGCTCCCGGGCGCACCACGAGCCGGGCCAGCGCGAACGGCAGCCGGGCCTCGTCCGGTGCGTCCGAGGCGAGCGCGCACGCCTCGGTGACCTGGAACAGCGCGTCCAGCAGTCCCGGGTGCACGGGTGCGAGCGGGGCGGCGCCGGGCTCCGGCGGGGTCACGGTGGCCAGCGCCTCGTCCGTGTCCGCCCAGATCCGGTCCAGCCTGCAAAAGCGGGGCCCGAGTTCGATGCCGTGGGCGGCGAGCCGTGTGTAGAGCGCCTCACGGTCGATCTCCCGGACGAGCCGGTCCCGTACGGCGGTCACGTCCACGGACCGCCCCGCCCCGGGCCCTTCGGTGACGCCGTCCACGACCACCCGGCCGCCGGCGAACACGGAGGCGTTCGGGGGCTCCCCGGAGCCGTCGCCTTCACGCTCCGGTTCCCCGACCGCGTCCAGCAGCTGGAACTCCCGCTCGGAGGCGTCCGCGGCGGGGCTCAGCACGAGCTGTACGGTGCGCGTGCCGCCGTCCGGCACCACCAGCGGCTCGGGGAAGACCACATCGCGCAGGACGACCGTGTGTGCGCCGTGGGCCGCCTCGGCGGCGCTCGCCGCCATCGCCAGATGGCAGGCCCCGGGCGCCACCACGGCTCCACCCACCCGGTGTTCGCCGAGGAAGGGCAGGGTACCGGTGCCCAGCTCGGTCTGGAAGACGGTCGCCCGGTACTGCGGGAGGTGGACCCGGGTGTCGAGCAGGGGCCTGACCCGGGCGCCGGCGCGGGCCGTGCCCCGCGGCGGCGCCGTGAACCAGTGACGCTCGCGCTGGAAGGGATAGGTGGGCAGCGGCACTCGCCGGGCGCGGCCGCGGCCGTCCACGGCCGCCCAGTCGACGGGTACGCCCCGCACATGCAGGGCCGCCGCGCCGGACAGCAGCTCGGGCCACTCCCTGTCGGGTCGCAGGCTCGGCACCCAGGCCGTGTCGTCGTCCCCGCCGTCGGGCAGGCAGGCCCGGCCGAGGCCCAGCAGCACCGGCTTGGGCCCGGCCTCCACGAACACCCGGGCACCCTCGGTGTGCGCGGCCCGTACGGCGTCGGCGAAGCGCACCGGCTCGAGGGCGTGCCGTACCCAGTACTCGGGGTCGCACAGCTCTTCGGGGTCCGCCGGGGCGCCGGTCAGGTCCGACACGACGGTGATACGCGGGGCCGTGTACCGCACCCTCCGCGCGACCTCGCGCAGCGGCTGGGCGACCGGTGCCATGAGCGGCGAGTGGAAGGCGTGGGACACCGGCAGCCGCCGGGCCTGGACGCCCTGTTCGGCGAGCGCCGCGACGACCGATTCCACCTGGTCGGCCGCACCGGACACCACCACCTCGCCGGGCGCGTTCACGGCGGCGATCGACACCAGGGGGTGAGGGGCGACGGCGGCGGCGACGACCGACTCGTCGGCGCGCAGCGACACCATCACACCGCCGTCCGGCAGCGCCCCCATCAGCCGGCCCCGCTCGGCCACCAGCAGCAGTGCGTCCTCCGGCGTGAACACCCCGGCCACACAGGCCGCGACGATTCCGCCGACGCTGTGGCCCAGCACCACGTCGGGGGTGACGCCCCAGGAGCGCCACAGCTCCGCGAGGGCGTACTCGACGGTGAACAGGGCCGGCTGGGTGTACTCCGTGCGGTCCAGGAGTTCCCGCCCCGGGCCGTGGTGCCCGTCCCGCGGGGCGGCGGTGTCCTGCGGGTGCAGTACGGAGAGCAGGGGGCGGTCCAGACGGCGGTCGAGGACCTCGGCGCAGCGGTCGACGGTCCGCCGGAACACCGGCTCGGTCGCGTACAGCTCGCGCGCCATGCCCGCGTACTGCGCGCCCTGCCCGGTGAAGAGGAAGGCCACGGTGGGCTCCGGCCGGTGCGCGGGGACGTATCCGCCGGCGCCGGTGCCCGCGGTCAGCCGGTCGGCCAGTTCCCCGGGTGAGCCCGCCACCACGGCGAGCCGGTGCTCGAAGTGGTCGCGGCCGGCGTTGGCGGTGAAGCAGACGTCGGCGACGGGCGCCCCGCCCGCGCCGTCGGCCAGGAAGCCGGCCATCCGCCGGGTGGCCTCGGTGAGCGCCGCCTCGGTGCGGCCGGACAGGGCGAGGACGTGAACGGGACGGCCGGAGGGCTCGGCGGGTCCGGGATCCTCGGGTGCGGCGGCGAGCACGATGTGCGCGTTGGTGCCGCTCATGCCGAACGAGCTGACGCCCGCGATCCGGGCGCCGGCCGCCGTCGTGGGCCACGCGGTGGGCGCGGTGGGTACGGCGAACGGCAGGTCCGCCCAGTCGACGTGCGGGTTGGGCTCGGTGAAGTGCACATTGCCCGGGATCTCGCCGTGCCTGAGCGCCAGGACGGTCTTGATGACACCGGCGATTCCGGCCGCGCCCTCGGTGTGGCCGATGTTGCTCTTCACGGCCCCCAGCAGCACCGGGTGCGGACTCTGACCGAACACCGTGGCGAGGGCGCCGACCTCGATCGGGTCGCCGAGGGCGGTGCCGGTGCCGTGGGCCTCGACGAAGGACACCTCGTGCGGTGCGACGCCCGCGTTGTCGAGGGCGTCGCGGATGAGGGAGATCTGCGCCGACTGGTTGGGGACGGTGAAGCCGCCGGCCGGACCGTCGTGGTTGACGGCCGAGCCGCGGACGACGGCGAGGACGGTGTCGCCGTCCCGGCGGGCGTCGGACAGCCGTTTGAGGACGACGATCCCGCAGCCCTCGCTGCGCCCGAACCCGTCCGCCCGGGCGTCGAAGGTCTTGCACCGGCCGTCGGGAGCCAGCGCGCCGGTCCTGGCCAGCGACAGCGAGGTGGTCGGGGACAGCCGCAGATGCACCCCTCCCGCGAGGGCGAGGTCGCACTCGCCGAGCCGCAGCGCGGACACCGCCTGGTGAAGCGCGACCAGCGAGCTGGAACAGCCCGTGTCCGTCGCCATGTTGGGGCCCTGGAGCCCGAGAACGTGCGAGATCCGGCCGGAGGCGAAGCAGAAGCCGGTCCCGGTGGCGTCGTAGTGCTCGAGCCGGGTGCCGTAGGCCTCTTCGACGAGCCGCGCGTAGTCGTTCTCGGCGATGCCCACGTACACGCCGGTGCGGCTGCCCCGCAGGGTCCTCGGGGCGTACCCGGCCTCCTCCAGGGCCTCCCAGGTGACCTCCAGCAGCATCCGGTGCTGAGGGTCGAGACGGGCGGCCTCCTTCGGGGAGATGCCGAAGAACAGCGGATCGAAGCGGTCGACGCCGTCCACGAATCCGCCGTAGCGGGTGTACAGCTTTCCCGCGGCGGCCGGGTCCGGGTCGTACAGCGCCGCCATGTCCCAGCGGTCCGGCGGGACCTCCGTGATGGCGTCCCTTCCCTCCCGCAGCAGCCGCCAGAACTCGGCCGTGCCGTTCGCGGAGGGGAACCGGCAGGACATGCCGGTGATCGCGATCTCCTCGCGGCCGCGGGCGAGTTCGCTCTCCAGCTTGTCGATGACGTACACGGACTGCTGCAACGAGGCCAGCAGCTCGTCGTGCGGCGTCGTTCCGGCCATGGTGACGTTTCCCTCCAACAACTCGGCGGTTCGGGGCGGCAGGTGGCGTTCCCTGGTCGAAGGCACACCCCCTGCGCGTCCCGGGGGCCGCGCCCCGACGGTGCGTCGGTCAGGCGCGCCGGTGGGTGCGGTACTTCTCCGAGATACGGGCCATCAGCTCGCTCGCCGACGTGTCGACGGGAGCCGTGCCGCCCGGGCCCTCCTGCTCCGCGTCGCCGGCCGGATCACCGGCCGGGTCGTCGGACGGGAGGGCGAGTTGCTGTGCCAGGAAGGGCACGAGGTCGTCCAGGTTCGGGTGGGTGAAGGCGAGGGTGGTGGGCAGCTTCAGCTCCAGGGCCTGCGACAGCCGCGCCCGGAACTCCACGGCCATCAGCGAGTCCATGCCGAGGGAGGCGAAGCCCTGGTGCCGTCCGACCGGGCGGCGGGAACCCAGCACCCGGCGCAGCATCAGTTCGACCCGTTCGCCCAGGAGGGCGCGGGGGTCGCGGGCCGTGGCCAGCTCGGCGCGCAGCGACGGCGACCGGTCCGTGGTGTGCCGCTCTCCGCCCGCACGCCGGGCATCGGCCGACGCGGGCGCACCGGACGGACCGGAGAGCCGGTCCAGGTACCCGTCCGGCAGGGTGTCGCCGAGGGTGTTGCGGAAGGCGGCCCAGTCCGCCGGGACGACGGCGACACCCGCGGTGGCCGGGCCGGCGCAGGCCAGCCGGACCGCGATACGGGCGCCGCTGTCCGCGGGGATCGGCCGCAGGCCGGTCTTCTCGTGGTCGGCGGAGTCCCGGGCTGCCATGCCGACCTCGGCCCAGGGGCCCCAGCCGATCGCGAGACCGGGCAGGCCCTCGGCGCGGCGGCGGGCCATCAGCGCGTCCAGGAAGGCGTTGGCGGC
>NZ_JBEYWX010000056.1:0-4762 GCF_040644655.1 Streptomyces sp. NPDC046931 | reverse complement strand
GGAGGACCGGCCCGGCGACAAACGCCTCGTCGCCTACGTCGTACCGCGTGAGACCGAGGCCTTCGACGCCGGTGAGCTGCGCCGGTACGCGCGCGAGCGCCTGCCCGAGTTCATGGTCCCGGCCGCGGTCGTGACCCTCTTGGAGCTGCCCCTGACCGCCAACCGCAAACTCGACCGGCGGGCCTTGCCCGCCCCGGACTACGCAGCCTCCGCGACCTCACGCGCCCCGCGCAGTGAACGTGAGCGGGAACTGTGCGAGATCTTCGCCGAAGTGCTCGAGGTACAGCGCATCGGCATCGACGACGGCTTCTTCGACCTCGGCGGCCACTCCCTGCTCGCCACCCGGCTCATCAGCCGCATCCGCACCCGCCTCGGCATCGAAGTCCCCCTGCGGACCCTCTTCGAGGGGCCGACCGTCGCCCAGCTCACCGACCGGATCACGAGGGACGGAGACAGGGCTCGCCCCGCGCTGGCCGCCCGCACCCGGCCGGCCGAGCTGCCGCTGTCCTTCGCCCAGCTCCGGCTCTGGTTCCTGAACCGCCTGGAAGGCGGGGCTGCTGCCACGTACAACCTGCCGATCACTCTGCGGCTCACCGGCAGCCTGGACCGGGACGCGCTCGCCGCCGCCCTACGCGATGTCGTGGAGCGGCACGAGAGCCTGCGGACCGTCTTCCCCGAAGGCCCCGACGGCACCCCCTACCAGCACATCCTCGACGCCCACGAAGCCGTCGTGACGCTGGACGTGGTGGAGACGCCGGCCGCGCACCTGGACGCCCGCATGGCCGAGACCGCGGCCCAGGGCTTCGACCTCACCACTCAACCTGCCTTCATGGCACGGCTGTTCACCGTCGACGACACCACGCACCTGCTGATGGTGGTGCTGCATCACATCACCGGCGACGGCTGGTCGATGGCTCCCCTGGCCCGGGACGTGGCGAGGGCTTACGAGGCTCGGATCGACGGGGAGGCTCCCGCGTGGGAGCCGCTGCCGGTGCAGTACGCGGACTACGCGCTGTGGCAGCGCGAACTGCTCGGCGACGAGTCCGACCCGGACAGCGTGTCCCATCGGCAGATCCGGCACTGGACCCAGGCCCTGGCGGACCTCCCGGAACAACTGGCGCTGCCCACGGACCGGCCCAGGCCCGCCGTCGCCTCGAACCGTGGCGACAGCGTGTCCTTCACCCTGGACGCGGAACTGCACCAGCGCCTCACGACTCTCGCGAGGGAGTCCGACGCGAGTGTGTTCATGGTGGTGCAGGCGGCGTTCGCCGCGCTGCTGTCCCGGCTGGGCGCGGGCACGGACATCCCGATCGGTTCGCCGGTCGCCGGCCGTACGGACGAGGCGCTGGACGACCTGGTCGGGTTCTTCGTGAACACGCTGGTGCTGCGCACCGACCTGTCCGGCGACCCGACCTTCCGCGAACTCGTGGACCGGGTGAGGGAAGTGGATCTCGCCGCGTACGCGCACCAGGACGTGCCGTTCGAGCACTTGGTGGAGGTCCTCAACCCGGCCCGTTCCATGGCCGCGCACCCGCTGTTCCAGGTGATGCTCGCCTTCCAGAACGTCGACCAGCCCGAGCTGCGGCTCCCCGGCCTCACGGTGGCGGTCGAGCAGGCCGCCACCACGGCCGCACGCTTCGACCTCTGCGTCTACCTCGACGAACTGCACGCGGCCGACGGCACCGAAGGCGGACTCGCCGGTGTCCTGGAGTTCGCCACCGACCTCTACGACCGCGAGACGGCCCACGAACTCGTTGCCCGGTTCGAGCGAATCCTGCGCAGCGCGGTCCACGACCCGGACCAGCCGATCGCCGGACTCGTCCTCCTCACCGCGGCGGAGCGACGGCGGACCCTGGAGGAGTGGAACGCCACCGACACCGAGGTGCGCCAGGCACCCCTGCCGGTGCTCTTCGAAGAGCAAGTGACGCGCACCCCGGACGCCGCAGCCGTGATCCACGACGACGTCACCGTCTCGTACGCCGAACTCAACGCCCGGGCCAACCGCCTCGCACGGCTGCTCGTGGAGCGCGGGGCGGGCCCCGAGCGGATCGTCGCGCTCGCTCTGCCCCGGTCGGTCGACCAGGTCGTGGCCGTGTACGCGGTGACCAAGGCGGGGGCCGCGTATCTGCCCGTCGACCCCGAGTACCCGGCCGACCGGATCGCGTACATGCTGGACGACGCCCGTCCCGTGTGCGTGCTCACCACGGCGGACACCCAGCCCCTGCTGCCCGAGGCACTGCCCGCCCTCGTCGTCGACGACCCCGCCTTCGTGGACGGTCTGACCGCGTACGCGGACACCGACCTGAGGGACGTGGACCGTGTCTCGGCGCTACTGCTCCGGCACCCCGCCTACGTGATCTACACCTCCGGCTCGACCGGCCGCCCCAAGGGTGTGATGATCCCGCACGACGCCATCGTGAACCGCCTCGCCTGGATGCAGGCCCGGCACCCGCAGCGTGCCGGGGATCGGATCCTACAGAAGACACCGACCGGGTTCGACGTCTCCGTATGGGAGTTCTTCTGGGCCCTCCAGGTCGGCGCGACCATGGTGGTCGCCAAGCCCGGCGGGCACCGGAACCCGGCCTACCTGGTCGAGGTGATCCGCGCCCAGCGCGTCACCACGCTCCAGTTCGTGCCGTCGATGCTCGCCGTGTTCCTCGCCGAGCCGACCGCCGGCACATGCACGACGCTGCACACCGTCATCCTCGGCGGTGAGGCGCTGTCCCTCGAACTCGCCGACAAGTTCCGCCGCACCCTCGACGCCGGCCTTTTCAACCTGTACGGGCCAACCGAGGCCTCGATCGACGTGACCCGATGGGTGGTCCGGCACGAACCGGACGCGCCCAGCGTGCCCATCGGCGCACCCGTGTGGAACACCCGCGTCTACGTCCTGGACGAGCACCTGCAGCCGGTCCCGGCCGGTGTCCCGGGTGAGCTGTACATCTCCGGCGTGCAGTTGGCGCGCGGCTACATTGGCCGGCCCGCCCTGACCGCGGACCGCTTCGTGGCCAACCCCTACGACACCTCGGGCCGGCGCATGTACCGCACCGGCGACCTGGTGCGGTGGCGGGCCGACGGCAACATCGAGTTCCTCGGCCGCACGGACTTCCAGGTGAAGATCCGCGGCTTCCGGGTCGAGCTCGGCGAGGTGGAGTCCGCGCTCGCTGCTCATCCCGCGGTGGAGCAGGCCGTGGTCCTCCTGCACGGCGGCAAGGACACGGCCGACGCCCGCCTCGTCGCCTACGCCGTACCGGCCCGCGGGGCCGCCGTCGACCAAGGGGAACTGCGCGAGTTCGTCGGCACCCGGCTGCCCGAGTTCATGGTGCCCGCCACCGTAGTCGTCCTCGACGCGTTGCCCGTCACCGTCAACGGCAAGCTGGACCGCAAGGCCCTCCCCGTCCCCGACTTCACGCCCGCCGCCGGCAAGGCACCGCGCACCGCCCACGAGGCGATCCTGTGCGATCTGTTCGCCGAGGTCCTCGACGTCGAGAAGGTCGGTGTCGACGACGGCTTCTTCGACCTGGGCGGCCACTCCCTGCTGGCCGTCCGCCTGGCCAACAGGATCCGTGGCGTCCTGGGCGTGGAGCTGCCCCTGGCCGCCCTCTTCGAGGCACCGAGCGTGGCCCAGTTGGCCCGGCGCCTCGCCGGTGTCGAGGGGGCTCGTCCCCGGCTGGAGCCGGTGGGTCGTCCGGGTGAGGTGCCGTTGTCGTTCGCTCAGCGGCGGCTGTGGTTCCTCAACCGGATCCAGGGGGTGGAGTCGGCGACGTACAACATGCCGATCGCGCTTCGGCTCACCGGCCGACTGGACCGGGTGGCGTTGGCGGCGGCGCTGGGGGATGTGGTGGCGCGCCACGAGAGTCTGCGTACGGTCTTCCCGGAGGGCCCGGACGGCACGCCGCGCCAGCGCGTGCTCGACGTGACGGACTCCACGGTGGACCTGCCCGTCGTCCACGTCACGGAAGAGGAACTGCCCGGCGCCCTAGCCCACGAGACGGCCACCGGCTTCGACGTCACACATGAACTTCCCCTGCGCGCTCGCCTGTTCGCCCTCGACGACACCGTGCACGTCCTCTACGTGGTGCTGCACCACATCGCGGGTGACGGCTGGGCCATGGCCCCGCTGGCCCGGGACGTGGCGCGGGCTTACGAGGCTCGGATCGACGGGAAGGCTCCCGGGTGGGAGCCGCTGCCGGTGCAGTACGTGGACTATGCGCTGTGGCAGCGCGAGCTGCTCGGCGACGAATCCGACCCGGACAGCCTCATCAGCCGGCAGGTCGCGCACTGGAAGCGGGAACTCGCCGGTCTGCCCGACCAGCTGGACCTGCCGATGGACCGCCCACGGCCCGCGGCGGCGTCCTACCGGGGCGGGCAGGTCCCCGTCGAACTCGACGCCCGGCTCCACCAGGACATCATCGCGCTGGCCCGCGAAACGGGCGCGAGTGTGTTCATGGTGGTGCAGGCGGCACTGGCGACACTGCTGTCCCGGCTGGGCGCGGGCACGGACATTCCGATCGGTTCGCCGGTGGCGGGCCGCACCGACGAGGCGCTGGACGACCTGGTCGGGTTCTTCGTGAACACGCTGGTGCTGCGTACCGACGTGTCCGGCGACCCGACCTTCCGCGAACTGATAGCCCGCGTACGGGACACCGACCTGCGGGCCTTCGCCCACCAGGACGTACCGTTCGAGCACCTCGTGGAGGTTCTCAACCCTGTCCGTTCCATGTCCCGGCACCCCCTCTTCCAGGTGCTGCTCGCCTTCCAG
>NZ_JBEYWX010000055.1:0-4870 GCF_040644655.1 Streptomyces sp. NPDC046931 | reverse complement strand
CTCGGGCGGATAGCTGCGGGGCATAACGGGCCTCCGGAGGCCGACGGGTAGTCAATTCTCCAGCATCCCGGCCCTATTGAACCCGGGGCATACCAGTCCCATGAGATCGATCCATGCAGCATGTGAGGTGTAGTGCTCCCCGCGCCCGCGGGGTCCCGCGGCCGACGGGTTGCCGTCGGAATCCAGTGTCGGTGGCCAGTTTCATTTCCCCACTCGCGGCCATATAACGGGGAGTCAAGCGGCCGCGAATGTTTACAGGGAGTAATCGGCCTGGGAGGACGCCGCGTGGCAGCTGTCCGAAGTCCTGGCGGATCCCGCTGAAGCCCCCTCTCGGGCGTAGGACCGGTGCAGCATGATGAGCCTGTGGACTTCGAGCCGTACCGGGGTGAGTTGGTGGCGTTCTGCTACCGGATGCTGGGTTCGGTGCACGAGGCCGAGGATCTGGTGCAGGAGACGCTGCTGCGTGCCTGGAAGGCCCGTGACCGGTACGATCCGGCGCGCGCGTCGGTGCGGACCTGGCTATACCGGATCGCGACCAATGTGTGCCTGACCGCGCTGGAGGGGCGCGGGCGGCGTCCACTGCCGTCCGGGCTGGGGGTGCCGAGCGACGATCCGGAGGCGCCGCTGAGGCCGGCGCTCGATGTGCCCTGGCTGGAGCCGTTCCCCGACGCGCGCTTCGATGCGGAGATCAGGGCCGATCTGCGGCTGGCGTGGGTGGCGGCGGTGCAGGTCCTGCCGGCGCGGCAGCGGGCGGTACTGGTTCTGCGCGAGGTGCTGGCGTTCACTGCCGCCGAGGTCGCCGAGCAGTTGGGAACCACGGTCGCGGCGGTCAACAGCGCGTTGCAGCGGGCCCGTGCCGCCCTCGTCGACGTGAACGATGCCGGTGCGGTCATCGAGCCGGACGATCCGGAGGTGCGGGCGGTCATCCAGCGGTACATGCAGGCGTTCGAGGCGGCGGACGTGCCCGCGCTGGTGCGGCTGCTGGCCGACGACGCGGTACTGGAGATGCCCCCGGTGCCGCTGTGGTACCGAGGCAGCCGGGACTACGGCCGGTTTTTGGAGCGGGTGTTCCGGACGCGTGGCAGGGGCTGGGCCATGCGGGAGCTCACCGCGGGCGGGCAGCCCGCGCTCGCCGCGTACGTGCCGCAGCCCGGTGGCGGGCACCGGCTGCACACCCTGCAGGTCTTCACCCCCACCCACGGCCTCATCGCGCGCAACGTCGTGTTCGCCGATCCGCGCGTCTTCGACGCCTTCGAGCTGCCCGGGGAGATTTCCCCGGGCGAGTTCCGCCGGGAGCGATGAGTCGGGGCTGTGCGGCCGGTACGTACCGGTGAGCACCGAACCGAAGGGAGTCATCGTGAGCGTCATCGTCATCGAGTTCATCACCCTGGACGGGATCGTGTCCGACCCGGACGGGTCCGCCGGCACGCCGCTGGGCGGCTGGGCATTCCGGCACGGCCCGGAGGCGGTCGCCGGGGACAAATTCCGGCTCGGCCGCACGCTGGACGACGGGGTACTGCTGCTCGGGCGCGCCACCTGGCAGCTGTTCTCACGGCTCTGGCCGGCCCGCGACGACCCGTTCGCCGCGCGTATGAACGCCGTCCCGAAGCTGGTAGCCTCCCGCACCCTGACCCACGCCGACACGTCGGTGTGGGCGAACTCCCAGCTGCTCGACGGCGATCTGGTCGACGCCGTCAAGCGCGAGCGGCGGGACGTGGTCGTCACCGGGAGCCTGAGCGTCGTGGACCGGCTGAGAGCCGCGGACCTGGTCGACGACTACCGGCTGCTGACCTTGCCCACCGTCCTCGGCACCGGCCGTCGGCTCTTCCCGGCCGACGGCCCCCACGCCGAGCTGGAATGCCTCTCCGGCGAGCAGGTCGGCGCCGCCGTCCTCACCCACTACCGCAGGGTCGCCCGATGACCGCTCGCTTCATCGCCGTGTACGAGACACCCGCCGACCCCGCGGCCTTCGACCGGCACTACCACGCCGTCCACATCCCGCTGGTCCGCCGTCTCCCGGGACTGCGCCGCTACACGATCGGCCGCGACATGGTCGCCGTCCGCGGCGGCGCGCCGCGTACTACCTGGTCGCCGAGCTGGAATGGGACACGATGGACGAACTGCAGGCCGCATTCGCCTCACCCGAGGGACACGCCACCGCGGCCGACGCGGCCCATCTCCAAGAACTCGTCCCCGTCCGCAGCATGATCTTCACCGGCGATGAGATCGTGCTGTAGACGATCTCTACTGTGCGCGTATCGAACGACGCTGAAGTGTCGGCGCCCGCGAAGATGACCGCTCGCCCGAGCGTTGGGAAACGACCAGCTACCGACGCCCGGGCGAGTTGGCGCAACCCGTCAGCTCACGGAGGCCGATCGCGGCTTCGCACGGCACAGACCCGCATGGCCGATGGCGTCGCAGCGCGTGCCCCGTGACGACTACTCAGAGTGAAATCGCTACTGGCCGTACGTGGGGAATTCCAACTGGCCGCCGTCAATCCAGGTAGTGCTCCCCGCGCCCGCGGGGATGGTCCCAAGTGGCTGTACGCCGAACCGTGGACGGGCCGGTGCTCCCCGCGCCCGCGGGGACGGTCCCTCTGGCGGAAGCTCTGGTCCGGGAGATGCGGGGTGCTCCCCGCGCCCGCGGGGATGGTCCCCTGTGACGGAAGATAGACGCCGCACTGCGATGGTGCTCCCCGCGCCCGCAAGGAAGCCGCCCCCAATACCCTCGAAGTGGCTGATCGCTGGCACCTGCTGCAGAACCTGTCCGCCGCGGTGGAGAAGACCTGCCACCAGCACCGCGACTGCCTGCGCAAACGTGCCGACGAGGACACGGCGATCGAGGTGACCGAGGTGCCGGAACCGCCACCGATGCTGTTACCGCCCGCGGAACTGCCCCGCACCCAGATCATCGAACGCACACGCCACCGCTACGAGGACATCCACCGCCTGCTGGAGAAACGCTGGACGATCAGCGCCATCGCCCACCGTCTGAACCTCGACCGCAAGACCGTGCGCCGCTTCCGTGACACCGACCTCGACGAGCTGCTGGCCTCCGCCCGCGAGCGCCGCCCCAACGGCGTCCTGGAGCCGTTCAAGGCACACCTCAACGCCCGCTTCACCGAAGCACAAGGCCAGGTCAGCGGCACCCGACTGTTCCTGGAGATCCAGGCTCGCGGAACCGCGGCAGCCGCCAGGTCGTCCGCAAACACCTCGCCGCCCTCCGCGCGGGCACCGCAGAACCGGTCCGGGCCGACATCCCGAGCCCTCGCAAGATCACCTCGTGGATCATGCGGCCCCTGGAGACGCTCACCGAAAGCGCGAGCTCGCCCGCGCCTTCGCCGACATGGTCCGCCACCAGCGCGGATACCACTTACTGGAGTGGATCCGGCAGGCCGAACAGGACGCACCGAAGCCCATGAAGGGCTTCGCCGGCTTCCTCCGCCAGGACCTCGACGCCGTCACTGCCGGTCTGACCCTGCCCTGGAGCTCCGGCGTCGTCGAAGTACATGTGAACCGGGTGAAAACGCTTGAGAGGGCGATGTATGGCCGGGCCTCGTTCGAACTTCTCCGGACGCGCATCCTCACCCAGCCGTGATGCTCCGGGAATGATCGTGGTAGGCAAGGCACATGCTTGGCCGACTTTCTCTCAGTGAGCAACTCGACGGCTTGCAATCCGTGCTCTCCCAGAACGAGATCTTGACTGACGTGATGACCCGGGCGGCAACACTGGAGTTGCCCGGCTGGTACGTGACGGCGGGCTGCCTGTTCCAAACGGTGTGGAACGTGGCCACCGGCAGGCCCCCGGCCAACGGCATCAAGGACTACGACGTCTTCTACTTCGACGACACCGACCTCTCCTGGGAAGCGGAGAATGCCGTGATCAAGGCGGGCCAGGAGGTGTTCGCTGACCTGCCGGCCGAGGTGGAGATCCGTAACGAAGCCCGCGTGCATCTTTGGTATGAGCAGAAGTTCGGGGTGCCCTGTCCGCCGCACGCGTCCACCGAGGCCGCGATCGACTGCTTCGCTGCAACGACGTGCTGTCTGGGCGTCCGGCTGGAATACGACGGCGGATGGCGCGTCTATGCGCCTCACGGGCTCTCCGACGTGTTCAACCTGGTCGTTCGACCCAACCCCGTCCTCGCGCCGCGGGAGGTCTATGAGACCAAGGCGGCCCGTTGGAAGAACGAGTGGCCGGAGCTCACAGTCCTGCCATGGCCGCACTGATGGCCCTCACGAAACTGCGGCCAGAGCCAATTACGTGAACGTCGACACGCGCTACTGGCTCGGGACAACGTCCCGGGCCGCGCAGGCGAGCAGTTCACTCAGGGCCGCCTCGTTGGATGTGGGCGGCCTGATGCGCCACTCCCCAGTGTTTCCCGTACTGTCTGCGCAACCGCGTGCGCCTGCCGGGCCAGGCCGTCGTCCAGGCACACCCGACGGAACCCCGATAGAGAGAGCCACCCTCACTGGGCGCTTCAACGCCCTGCTCCCCCGTGCCAGGCTCCGCCGCATCCGGTTCCACGACCTGCGGCACTCGACCGCGCCCCTCCTCCTGGAACAGGGCATCGCACTCGTCGTCACCAAGGAACTCCTGGGCCACGCCCACATCGGCGTCACCGCCACCGTCTACGCCCACGTCCGGCTCCAGCGCGACCCCATCGACCTCCTCGGCCAGACGCTTGGCAACCTCCCCGAGGCCGTCGGCGAGCCCGAGGACGATGACGAACCGCCACTTTGTGCAGCACTCGTCCGCTGACGTTGCCGTCAAACTACTGCCGCTGAGGTTGAAAGGGTGGGGTGACAGCGTTACGGAGGCTCCAGTGCCAGTCCGGTCCCGGCGATGAAGCCGTCGAGTACTTCGGGTCGGC
>NZ_JBEYWX010000054.1:0-4959 GCF_040644655.1 Streptomyces sp. NPDC046931 | reverse complement strand
AGGGCACCCACCCGCACATCCGGATCCGCCACCACCACCGACAACAACCGGACGAACCGCTCCACCAGACCCTCGACCGTCCCCCGCTCGAACAGGTCTACGGCGTACTCCAGAACGCCGGTCATGCCGTGGGCCGGTTCGTCTCCGGCGGACGTCCGTTCGGCGAGGCTGAGGAAGAGGTCGAACTTGGCGGAGCCCGGGCTGTCCACTGCCGCCGCGTCCAGTCCCGGCATGTGCAGCCGGGCCTGCGTGTTGTTCTGGAGGGCGACCATCACCTGGAACAGTGGGTGCGCGGCCATGGAGCGGGTCGGGTTGAGGACCTCCACCAGGTGCTCGAACGGCACGTCCTGATGCTCGTACCCGGCCAGGTCCGTCTCCCTGACCCGCTCCACCAACTCCCGGAACGTCGGATCACCCGACACGTCCGTCCGCAGCACCAGCGTGTTCACGAAGAACCCGACCAGATCGTCCAGCGCCTCGTCCGTACGGCCCGCCACCGGCGAACCGATCGGGATGTCCGTGCCCGCGCCCATCCGGGACAGCAGCGCGGCGAACGCCGCCCGCGCCACCATGAAGAGGCTGGCACCGCACTCGCGGGCCAGTGCCGTGAGGCCCGCGTGCACCTCAGGTGTCACGTCAAACGCCACCCGGTCGCCGCAGAAGGAGGCCACCGCCGGGCGCGGCCGGTCCACGGGCAGCTCCAGCTGCTGCGGCAGGCCAGCGAGGTGGGCCCTCCAGTAGGCGACCTGCCGGGCGATGACGCTGTCCGGGTCGGACTCCTCGCCGAGCAGTTCGCGCTGCCACAGCGCGTAGTCCGCGTACTGCACCGGCAGCGGCTCCCACGCGGGGCCGTGGCCCTGGGTGCGGGCCGCGTACGCCGTGGCCGCGTCCCGGGCCAGCGGCGCCACCGACCAGCCGTCGCCCGCGATGTGGTGCACGACGACGGCCAGCACGTGGGCCCCGTCCGGCAGGGCGAACAAGGCGGCTCGCAGTGGCGCCTCGGTCCGCAGGTCGAACCCGCGGCCGGTCACCTCGGCCACGGCGTCCGGCAGCTCGTCCTGCCGGAGTTCACGCACCGGGAGGGCGATGTCGGCGGTGGGCATGATCCGCTGGTGCGGAACGCCGTCGTCACCTTCGGGGAAGACGGTCCGCAGCGACTCGTGCCGCTCGACCACGTCCCGCAGGGCAGCGGCCAGAGCATCGCGGTCGAGCGGGCCGGTCAGGCGGAGGACGAGGGGCACGTTGTAGGTGGCGGACCCCGGACCTTCGAGCCGGTTGAGGAACCACAGCCTGCGCTGGGCGAACGACAACGGCACCGAGTCGGGGCGAGCCATCGGCAGCAGCGCCCGGCGCGCCGCGCCGGCACCCGCCACATGCTCCGCCAGCCGTGCCACCGACGGTGCCTCGAACAGGTCCCGCAGCGGCACCTCCACGCCGAGCACGGTGCGGATCCTGCTGGTCACCCGGGTGGCGAGCAGGGAGTGGCCGCCCAGGTCGAAGAAGCTGTCGTCGATGCCGACGCGCTCCACGCCCAGCACCTCCGCGAAGATCTCGGCGAGTGCCTTCTCACGGGCGTCGCGCGGTTCCCGTCCGGAAGCCGCGTACACCGGTGCGGGCAGCGCGCGCCGGTCCAGTTTGCCGTTGGGGGTGAGCGGGAGGGCGTCGAGCAGCAGCACCACGGCGGGAACCATGTAGTCGGGCAGCAGCCCAGAGACGAACGTCCGCAGCTCGCCCGGGTCGACAGGGTCTCCGCCGTCGGCGGCGGGCACCACGTATCCGACGAGGCGCCGGTCGCCGGACCGGTCCTCGCGGACCACCACCGCCGCGCGGGCGGCCCGCGGGTGCCGGACCAGGGCCGCCTCGATCTCCCCGGGTTCGATACGGAAACCGCGGAGCTTGACCTGGCTGTCGGCACGACCCGCGTACTCCAGCCGGCCGTCGCCGTTCCAGCGCGCGAGGTCTCCGGTGCGGTACATGCGTGCCCCGGCGGGCCCGTGAGGGCTGGCGACGAACCGCTCGGCGGTGAGGGCGGGACGGGCGAGGTAGCCGCGGGCCAGGCCGTGCCCGGCGATGTACAGCTCGCCGATGACGCCCGGCGGCACCGGACGGAGCCCCTCGTCCAGGACGTACACCCGGGTGTTCGCGATCGGGCGGCCGATGGGCGGGGCGTCCGTGCCAGGAGTGATCTCGGCGAGCGTGGACGTGACGGTCGCCTCGGTCGGCCCGTACTGGTTGACGACCTGGTCGGCGTGGGCGCACAGGGTCGCGGCGAGCGGCGCGGGCAGCGCTTCGCCGCCCGTGCCGACCCGCAGTCCACGCACCATCGCGGGGTCGTGGGTGACGAGTGTCTGCCACAGCGCCGGTGTGGCCTGCATGTAGGTGACCCCGGTGTCACGGATGAGGTCCCGCAGCGTCTCGGGCCGGGTCAGGGTCGCCTTGTCGGTCAGGACCAGTCCGGCGCCGGAAACCAGCGGCAGGAGGATCTCCACGGTCGCGGGGTCGAACGCGATCGACGCCACCGCGAGGACCCGGTCACCGGCCCGCAGCGCGAGCCGGTCCTCCAACGAGGCCAGGAGGTTGACGAGCGCGCTGTGCGGAACGACGACACCCTTCGGCCTGCCCGTCGAACCGGACGTGTAGATGACGTACGCGGCGTCCCCGAGTCCGGAACCCGCCCGTGCGGGCTCGGTGTCCGGGTGTCCGGCGAAGCCGCCCGCCATGTCGTCCGGGCCGAGCACGAGCAGCGGTGCGGAGTCCTCCAGCATGAACGCGACGCGCTCGGCAGGATGGTCGAGGTCGACGGGCACGTACGCACCGCCCGCCTTCAGGACGGCCAGCACCGCCACGACCAGGTCCACGGACCGGGGCAACGCCAGCGCGACCCGCTGCTCGGGGCCGACGCCGCGTCCGCCGAGCCAGTGCGCGAACCGGTTGGCCCGGGTGTTCAGCTCCGCGTACGTCAGTGTCTCGTCACCGCTGATCACCGCGACGGCGTCCGGTGTCGCGGCGGCCTGCCGGGCGAACAGCGCGGGCACGGTGAGGTCGGGCACGGCCACCGCCGCGCCGTTCCCGCCGCGCAGCAGCGTCTCCCGCTCCCCGGGGGCGAGCACGTCGACCGTGCCGACCTTCCGGCCGGGATCGCCGCCCACCTGCCGCAGCAGGCTGACGAACCGGGCGGTCATCGCCTCGGCCGTGGACCGGTCGAACAGGTCGGCGGCGTACTCCAGGACGCCCGCCAGACCATGGGCTCGGCCGTCGGGTCCGTGCTGTTCGGCGAACGAGACGGAGAGGTCGAACCGAGCCGCGTTCGTCGGCGCCGCCGCGGCGGACACGGTGAGCCCGGGCAGGCGCAGCTCGGCCTCGGCGGTGTTCTGCATCACGAGCATCACCTGGATCAGGGGATGCCGGGACATGGACCGGACCGGGTTCAGCACCTCGACGAGGTGCTCGAACGGCACGTCCTGGTGCCCGTACGCGGCCAGGTCCGTCTCCCGGACCCGCTCCACCAGCTCCCGGAACGTCGGATCACCCGACACGTCCGTCCGCAGCACCAGCGTGTTCACGAAGAAGCCGACCAGGTCGTCCAGCGCCTCGTCCGTACGGCCGGCCACCGGTGTACCGATGGGGATGTCCGCCCCCGCACCGAGCCGGGACAGCAGGGCTGCGAAGCCCGCCTGCAGGACCATGAAGAGGCTGGCGCCGGTCTCCTGGGCGATACGGCCCAGCAGACGGTGCTGCTCCTCGTCCAGCTCGAATACCACCCGGCCACCCCGGTGACCGGCGACGGCGGGGCGGGGCCGGTCGGTGGGCAGCCGCAACTCTTCGGGCAGGTCGTCCAGTTGTCCGAGCCAGTATCCCAGCTGCCGGCTGATGAGGCTGTCCGGATCGGCGTCGTCACCCAGGACGGCGCGCTGCCACAACGCATAGTCCGCGTACTGCACCGGCAGCGGCTCCCACTGCGGGGCACGGCCCTCTGCCCGGGCCTCGTAGGCCGCCGCGAGGTCGCGCGCCAGAGGCGCCATCGACCAGCCGTCGCCGGTGATGTGGTGGAGGACGACCACCAGGACGTGAGTGGTGTCGTCCAGCGCGAGCAACCGTGCCCGCACCGGTATCTCGGACTTCAGGTCGAAACCCTGTGCCGCGAGTTCACCGAGACGCGCCGACAGGCCATCGGGTGTGACCGTCTCGACCGGGAGGTCAAGGCTGTCACCGCACGCGTCGACGTCCAGAACTTGCTGGTGCGGGGTCCCGTCGGGACCCTCGGGGAACACCGTACGCAGTGCCTCGTGGCGCGCGACGACGTCACGCAGGGCCGCGCGCAGCGCCTCGCGGTCCAGTCGGCCGCTGAGCCGCAGGGCGACGGGCATGTTGTACGTGGCGGCCGTCGCTCCCTCGAAGCGGTTCAGGAACCACATCCTGCGCTGGGCGTACGACAGCGGCACATGAGCGGGCCGCTCGGCGGCGACCAGCGCGGCCCGCGCGGTACCGGCTCGCTCGACACTGCGGTCCAGCTGTTCCACCGTGGGCCCCTCGAACAGGGCCCGCAGGGGGAGTTCGACGTTCAGGACGGTACGGATGCGGCTGATGACACGGGTGGCGAGGAGCGAGTGGCCGCCGAGGTCGAAGAAGCTGTCGTCGATACCGACCCGCTCCACCCCGAGTACCTCGGCGAAGATCCCGGCGAGGGCCCGCTCACGCTCACTGCGCGGGACACGCGAGGAGACGAACGCGGTGTAGTCGGGGGCGGGGAGGGCACGCCGGTCGACCTTGCGGTGCGCGGTCAACGGAAGTTCAGCCAGGATCACGACGACGGCCGGGACCATGAACTCCGGCAGCACCGAGCCCACATGACGGCGCACGTCCACACCCTCAAGCCCGTCCTGCCCGGCGACCGGAACGACATAGGCGACCAGCCGCTTGTCCCCCGGCTGATCCTCACGCGCCATCACCGTGACCTGC
>NZ_JBEYWX010000053.1:0-6893 GCF_040644655.1 Streptomyces sp. NPDC046931 | reverse complement strand
CGGCCGCATGCGCGAGCAACCGCCCCGCCTGCTCCCCCAACGCCGCCCCACTCCGCGCCGACACCACCCACGGCACCAACCCAGCAGACACGGCTGCCTCGACCGACGCCGTCTCCTCCGGCACCGCCTCCAGGATCACGTGCGCGTTCGTCCCGCTGTAGCCGAAGGACGACACCGCCGAGCGGCGCGGACGCTCCAGCTCGGGCCAGGGCTGGTTCTCCGTGAGCAGCCGGACGTGGCCCTCGGTCCAGTCGACGTGCCGGGAGGGCTCGTCGACGTGCAGGGTGCGGGGCAGAACGCCGTGCCGCATGGCCTGCACCATCTTGATGACGCCGGCGACGCCCGCCGCGGCCTGCGTGTGACCGATGTTCGACTTGAGCGAGCCCAGCCACAACGGCCGCTCCACCGGGCGGTCCTGGCCGTACGTCGCCAGCAACGCCTGCGCCTCGATCGGGTCACCGAGGGTCGTGCCCGTGCCGTGGCCCTCGACCACGTCCACGTCCGCCGGGGTCAGCCCGGCGGCAGCCAGCGCGTCGCGGATGACCCGCTGCTGTGCGGGGCCGTTGGGCGCGGTCTGGCCGTTGGAGGCGCCGTCCTGGTTGACCGCGGTGCCCCGCACGACCGCGAGGACGCGGTGGCCGTTGCGTTCGGCGTCCGAGAGGCGTTCCAGGACGATGACCCCGACGCCCTCGGCCCAGCCGGTGCCGTCCGCCGCGGTGGCGTACGACTTGCAGCGGCCGTCGGCGGCCAGCCCGCGCTGGCGCGAGAACTCGACGAACACCCCGGGCGTGGACAGCACGGTGGCACCGCCCGCCAGGGCTAGCGAGCACTCGCCCTCGCGCAGTGACTGCACCGCCTGGTGCAGGGCGACCAGGGAGGACGAGCACGCCGTGTCCACCGTGACGGCGGGGCCCTGAAGACCCAGGTGGTAGGAGACGCGCCCGGAGACGAGGCTGCCGACGCTGCCGCCGCCGGGGTCGTAGTCGTGGTGGAAGGATCCGGCGAACACGCCGGTGCGGGTGCCCTTGAGTGTCTGGGGGTTGATGCCCGCGCTCTCCAGGGCTTCCCAGGATGCCTCCAGCATCAGGCGCTGCTGCGGGTCCATGACCAGCGCCTCGCGCGGGGCGATCCCGAAGAACGCCGGGTCGAAGTCGGCCGCGTCGGCGAGGAAGCCACCGGAGCGGGTGCAGGTCTTGCCGGGGTTGCCGGGTTCGGGGTCGTACAGCGCCTCGACGTCCCAGCCGCGGTCGGCGGGGAACTCGCCGATGGCGTCCTCTCCCTTGACCACGACGTCCCACAGGTGGTCCGGCGAGGACACGCCTCCGGGCAGCCGGCAGGCCATGCCGACGATCGCGACGGGTTCGGTGCGGCGGCTCTCCAGGGCCTGCAACCGGCCACGCGTGGCGTGCAGTTCCTCGGAGACCGCCTTGAGGTACTTCAGCAGCTCTTCTTCGGTGGGCATGAGCTCACTCTCAACTGTGGTCGGTGGGCGATTCGTCGCCGGAGACGGAGATGCCGAGGCTGTTGGTGACGAAGTCGAGGACTTCCGCCGCGGACGCCGATGCGAGGCCGGCCGGCACGTGTTCTTCGGCCTCCGCCGCGGACTGCGGTGGCGTCCACGGCTCCGACATGCTGCGGAAGGTCTCGGCCAGCGCGGTGCGCTGGGCGTTGGTGAGGTGCAGTGCGGTCAGATGGCTTCTGATGCGGGTGAGGTCGGCCATCACCTGCTCGTAGGTCGTCTCGCCGGTGGGCTGCGCCGCGGCGGGTGCCGGGGCGAGGCCGGCGAGCAGGTGGTCGGCCAGGGCGCTCGGGCTGGGATGGTCGAAGACGGCGGTCGAGCTGAGCTTCAGGCCCGTGCTGCCGGTGATCCGGTTGCGCAGTTCAACGGCGGTGAGCGAGTCGAAGCCGAGGTCGCGGAACGCGCCGTCGGCGGGTACCTGCGCCGGGTCGGTGTGCCCGAGCACCCGGGCCACCTCGGTGCGGAGCAGCTCCAGCAGGGTCTCGCGCCTGCGTTCGGCGGGCATCCGCAGCAGCCGGCTCGTCAGCGGCTCCTCCTGCCGCGCCGCCGGGACGGTGTCCGCGGCGGCCCGCCGGTGGACGGGGGGCGCCAGGTCTCGCAGGAGCACCGGAGCGGTGTCGGCGCGCAGGGCGCCGGTGTCGACCCGCACCGGGACGACGAACGGTACGGCGGCGGACAGGGCCCGGTCGAAGGCCGCCAGCCCCTCCTCCGTGCCGGTGGGCAGCAGCCCGGTGCGGGCGATCCTGCCCCGGTCGGCGGTGTCGAGGCCGGCCGTCATGGCGCTGGTCTCGTTCCACAGGCCCCAGGCGAGGGAGACCGCCGGCCGGCCCGCGGCGTGCCGGCGTGCGGCGAACGCGTCCAGGTAGGCGTTGGCGGCGGCGTAGTTCGCCTGGCCGGGTGAGCCCAGGACGCCGGCCACCGAGGAGAACACCACGAAGGCCGCGAGATCGGCGTCGGCGGTCAGCTCGTCGAGATGCCGCACCGCGTCCGCCTTGGGCCGCAGCACGGTGTCGAGCCGCTGCGGGGTGAGGGACTGGAGGATGCCATCGTCGAGGACGCCGGCGGTGTGGACCACGGCGGTCGGCGGATGCTCCGCCGGTATCCGGGCCAGCGCCCGGGCGAGTTGCTCGCGGTCGGCGACGTCGCAGGCGACCGGCAGCGCGCTCACGTGCTCGCCGAGCAAGTCCTCGGGCAGCGGGGTGCCGCTGCGGCTGAGCAGCAGCAGATGCCGTATCCCGTGGTCGGTGACGAGCCGCCGTGCGACGAGCCGGCCCAGCGTGCCGCTCGCGCCGGTCACGATCACGGTGCCGTCGGGGTCGAGCGGCCGCGGGATCGTCAGCACCGCTGGTGCGGTGCGGTCGGGCCGGAGGGCTTCGGCGGCGGCCCGCACGTCGTGGGCGCGCACCAGCGGCGGTTGGAGCACGCCCCGGCCGAACAGGCCGGTGAGGGCGGCGAGGCGCTCCCCCTGCCGGGCGGGGTCGAGGTCGGCGACGCCGACCGGCGCCACGCCCTGGTGGGGCTCGTCGCCCGGTGTCTCGTACCGGCCGGCGAGGGGCACGTAGCGGCCACCGTCGGCGAGCAGCGCGGCGGAGGCCGGCGCGATGTCCCCGCCCAGCGGGTCCAGCACCACGTCCAGGCCCGCGGGGACCGTCTTGGGGAAGGTGTCGGCTCCCGGCTCGGCGAGATGCGACTCGTCCAGGTCGCCCAGGCCGCGCAGCGCGTCCCAGGCGTCGACGGGGGCCGTGGCGTGGACCTCGGCGCCCAGGTGCCGGGCGAGCTGGACGGCGGCCAGGCCGAGCTCCGTGTCGGCGGCGTGTACCAGCACCTGCTGTCCGGCTCGTACGCCGCCCACGTCGACCAGGCCGTGCCAGGCGGTGAGGAAGGACCTCGGGGCCGCGGCCGCCTGGGCGAAGCTCCAGCCGCGCGGGATCGGCGCGACGGCCCGGTGGTCGGTCACGGCCACCCGGGACAGGGCGTCGCCGCGCGGGAAGAGACCGAACACCCGGTCGCCGACGGTGACTCCGCCGACCTGCGGGCCGGCCTCGGTGACGACACCGGCGCCGCCGGTGGCCGACAGACCGTCCGGGTCGGTGGCGGCGGCCCGCATCGACACCCGGATCTGCGTCGGGCCGAGGGGTTCGTCCCCGTCCGCTCCCGCGGGGAGGGCGAGGACGCCCTTCCCGGTCTCGCCCAGCCGCCAGACGGGGGCGTCCGGCAACGGCTGCACGGCGGGCCCGGTGCGGGTGAGACGCGGTGCGTACGGCTGCTCGTCGCGGACGGCGACCTGCGGTTCGCCGGTGCCGACGGCAACCGCGAGCGCCTGGTCCGACCAGGTGTCCAGGTCGACGAGGAGCAGCCGGTCGGGGTGCTCGGTCTGGGCGGAGCGCAGCATGCCCCACACGGCGGCGGTGACCGGGTCGGGCCGGTCCATGAGCGCGCCCCGGGTGACGACGGCGAGCCGGGCGTCCGTGTCCGCCGGTCCGGCCAGGAACCGCTGGGTGAGCTCCAGTACGTCGGCCAGCCGGGTCCGCAGGTCGCCGCCCGGTTCGACGTGGGCGACGGTCAGGTCCGCCGGCACCGCGCCGGCGTCGACGGCCGGGAGGGCCCGCCAGCGCAGGTGGAGTCCGCCGTGCCGTTCCGGGGCGGCGCCCGCGGTCATCGGCCGCAGCGCCAGCGCGTCCACGGTGACGACGGGACGGCCAAGGGTGTCGACGGCGGTCAGGGAGACGGTTCCGTCACCGCTCGCGGCGAGCCGGACCCGCAGGGCCGGTGCTCGGGTCGCCTCCAGGGTGACGCCGCTGAAGGAGAACGGCAGCAGGGGCTGCCCGGCGTCGGTGCCGGCCAGGCCCGGCAGGCCGAGCGTGACCGTGTGCAGGGCGGCGTCGAGCAGCGCCGGGTGCAGACCGAACGCGCCCGGTGCGATGGGCGGTTCGACCTCCGCGTACAGCTCGTCCCCGGTGCGCCAGGCGGCCCGCAGGCCGCGGAAGGCCGGGCCGTAGCCGTAGCCGCGCTCGGCCAGGTCGTCGTAGAACCCGTCCAGGGACACGGGCTGTGCGCCGGCCGGCGGCCAGGTCCAGTCGGTGTCCGGCCGCGGGGCCGCGGGGGCGAGCACGCCCGTGGCGTGCCGCACGGACGGTACGTCCATGGCGGCGGAGGTGGGCGGTGCCGTCGAGGAGTGCACGCCGACCGTCCGCCGGCCCGCCTCGTCGGGGGCGCCGACGACCACCTGGAGGTAGACGGCGGTGCCGGACGGCAGAGCGAGCGGGGTGTGCAGGGTCAGCTCCTCCACGGCCGGGCAGCCCGCCTCGGCACCGGCGTGCAGGGCCAGTTCGAGGAAGGCGGTGCCGGGCAGCAGGACCGTGCCGCCCACCGTGTGGTCGGCGAGCCAGGGGTGCGCGGAGGGCAGCACCCGGCCGGTGAGGACCGTCTGCCCGTCGGGCAGATGCACGGCGGCGCCGAGCAGCGGGTGGCTGGTCGCGCCCAGGCCGGCGGCCCGCAGACCGGCCGTGGTCTCGTCGGCGGCCTGCCAGTAGCGCTGCCCCGCGAACGGGTAGCCCGGCAGTTCCACCCGGCGTCCGCCCGGCAGCAGCCGCTCCCAGGCCATGGGCAGACCCGCCACGAAGGTCCGGGCGAGGGCCTGCGCCAGGGCCTGCGGCTCGGGCCGGCCTGCGGCGAGCACTGAGGCCGCGGTGTAGCCGCCGCCGTCGAGGACGGTGTCGAGGGTCGCGTGCACCATCGGTGTCAGCACGGCGTGCGGGCCCACCTCGAGGTAACCGGTGACCTGCTGGTCGGCCAGCCACCGCACCCCGTCGGCGAAGCGGACGGCCCGGCGGACGTGCTCCACCCAGTACGCGGGCGTGCACAGCCGCTCGGGGTCGGCGAGCTCGCCGGTGACGTTGGACACGACGGGGATGCGCGGCGGCCGGAAGTCCAGCCCGGTCAGCACGTCGGCGAACTCGTCGAGCATCGCGTCCATGCGGTGCGAGTGGAAGGCGTGGGACACCGGGAGCCGGCGCACCCGTCGCCCGGCGGCCCGGAAGTGCTCGGCGACGGCCAGGGCGGCCGGCGCGTCGCCGGAGATCACCACCGCCTGCGGGCCGTTGACGGCGGCGATAGCGACGGCGTCCGTCAGCGCCGCCTGCCGGAGGTATTCCTGAGCCTCCTCCTCGCCGACGGCGAGCGCCACCATCGCGCCGCCTTCCGGCAGCGCCTGCATCAGACGCCCGCGGGCCGCGACCAGCGCGCACGCGTCGGGCAGCGACAGCACGCCCGCCGCGCACACCGCGGTGATCTCGCCCAGGGAGTGCCCCATGAGGTGGCTGGGCTCCACGCCCCAGGACCGCAGCAGCTCCCAAAGCGAGATCTCCAGCGCGAACAGCGCCGTCTGCGTGTACATGCTCTGGTCGAGCAGCGCGGCCACCGGGGAGCCGGCGGGGGCGAACACGACGTCGCGCAGCGGGCGTTCGGCGTGTCCGTCGAGGTGTGCGTCGACCGCGGCGCACACGGCGTCGAACGTCTCGGCGAAGACCGGATACCGCTCGTACAGGTCCCGGCCCATCCCGGCGCGCTGCGCACCCTGCCCGGAGAACAGCAGCGCCGGCCCGCCGGCCCCCGCGGCCCCGGCCTCGCCGACGACGGCGTCCGGCGTGTCCTCGCCCCGGGCGACGGCGGCCAGCGCGGCGGTGAGCGTGTCGCGGTCAGCGCCGAGCAGGACGGCCCGGTGGTCCATCAGGGCCCGTCCGGTGGCGAGGGTGAAGCCGACGTCCCGGGCGTCCAGGCCGGGGTCGCCGTCGAGTGTGGCGAGCAGCCGCTCCGCCTGGCGGCGCACCCCGTCGGCGGTCCGCGCGGACAGCACCCACGGGATGACGGGCGCGTCCGGGGCAGGCTCGGGCGCGGTGGTGTCCTCGGGCGGCGCCTCGAGGATCACATGGGCGTTGGTGCCGCTGATGCCGAAGGACGACACCGCGGACCGGCGCGGACGCTCCAGCTCGGGCCACTCCCGCGCCGCGGTGAGCAGCCCGACCGCGCCGGACCCCCAGTCGACATGGTGGGAGGGCGTGTCCGCGTGCAGGGTGCGGGGCAGAACGCCGTGCCGCATGGCCTGCACCATCTTGATGACGCCGGCGACGCCCGCCGCGGCCTGCGTGTGACCGATGTTCGACTTGACCGAGCCCAGCCACAACGGCCGCTCGGCGGGCCGGTCCTGGCCATAGGTCGCCAGCAGCGCCTGCGCCTCGATCGGGTCGCCCAGCGCGGTACCCGTGCCATGGGCCTCGACGACGTCCACGTCCGCCGGGGTCAGCCGGGCACTGGCCAGCGCGGCCCGGATCACCCGCTGCTGGGAGGGACCGTTCGGCGCGGTCAGCCCGTTGCT
>NZ_JBEYWX010000052.1:0-8387 GCF_040644655.1 Streptomyces sp. NPDC046931 | reverse complement strand
GCCCTGACGGCGATTGGTCTTTCCTTGCCCTGCTCCGCAGGGGTCCGATTCCTCCCCGGCCTGAAGGCCGGGGCATCCTCGGAGGTATCAGGTGACCCTGCTGGTTCCGCTGTATGTCCACCCGGCCGAGGATCCGGGCGCGTGGCACCGTCTGATCAGGGCCGCGGCCCACACCTACGCCATCGTGCTGAACCCCGCGAACGGGCCGGGCACGGGCCCCGACCGGGCGTTCACAGCGGTGGCCGAGGCGCTGCGGGCGGCCGGGGCCCGGCTGCTCGGCTACGTCGACACCGACTACGGGAACCGTGACCGTACGCAGATCACCGAGGACCTGCGTCGGCACCAGAGGTGGTACGCGGCCGACGGCTGCTTTCTGGACCGGGTGACCGCGACCCCGGCCGGGCTGCCCGCATGCCGTCGGCTGGTGCGGTCCGTGCGGCGGCTCGGCGCCGCAACCGTCGTGCTGAATCCGGGAGTTCACCCGGCGCCCGGATATGCGCGCCTCGCCGACCTCACCGTCACCTTCGAGGGCCACTGGTCGACGTACGTGTCGGCGTTCAGCAGACCGCAGTGGACGGCACGGCACCCGCCCGAGCGGTTCTGTCACCTCGTCTACGGGGTGCCCGAGGCGCTCGTGCCGCTCGCGGTGCGCACCGCGAGCGAGCGCGGCGCGGCGGTGTCCGGGCCTGTGACCGGTGAACCGCCCAATCCCTGGGCCCGGTTGACCCCCGCGCTGACCGGGAGCGAGCGATGAGGAGCACGGGACTGGCCCGCCTCGTCCTGCCGGCCGTGGTGGCGGCCTCCGTGCTGACCGGCTGCTCCGCCACGGACGGCGGGCACGACAGGGGCGGCGCGCACGACGGCCGCCCGGGAAGGCCCTTGTGGAAGCCGCGCCCCGGCCTGGCCTGGCAGTGGCAGCTCGACGGGAAGGTCGACCCCTCGGCGGACGTGCCCGTCTACGACATCGACGGCTTCGAGAACTCGGCGGCGGACGTGGCCCGTCTGCACCGGGCCGGGCGCAAGGTCGTCTGCTATGTCAACGTCGGCGCCTGGGAGAACTTCCGGCCCGACCGGGACGCCTTCCCGCGCTCACTGCTGGGAAGGGTCAACGGCTGGCGGGGCGAGCGGTGGCTGGACATCCGCCGCCGTTCGGTGCTTCGCCCGATCATGGAGCGGCGCTTCGACATGTGCCGCGCCAAGGGCTTCGACGCGGTGGAGCCGGACCTGGTGGAGGGCTACGCCAACGCCACCGGATTCGCGCTCACCGCACGCGATCAGCTCGCCTACAACCGCATGATCTCCGAGATCGCCCACGATCGCGGCCTGTCGGTCGGCCTGAAGAACGACCTCCCGCAGATCCGTCACCTCGTGCGCGATTTCGACTTCGCGGTCAACGAGGAGTGCGCCCAGTACGGCGAGTGCTCCTCGCTCACCCCGTTCATCAAGGCGGGCAAGGCGGTCTTCCACGTCGAATACGCCGAGCCGACCGAGAAGTTCTGTGCCGAGTCCCGTCGGCTGAAGCTGTCGTCGATGCTGAAGAAGCCGCAGCTCGGGGTGTGGCGCAAGCCCTGCTGACCGGGCCGCGTCCTCGGCGGTGTGGTCCGGACGGATGTGAATGTGGGCTACGACACCCGAATGAAACGGGTTGAACGGGCAACGTTCCCTCTCATGCCCCGTTCCAACCGCCTCCGGCAGGTGAGACGATGACGACGGCGACCAGGGCGCCCCGGACGCCGCCCGCCACGGCCATCGCCGCCCAGAGTCCTTCGCACGCTCCGGTGTCCCCGCTGCCGTCCCTCACCGGGCTGCGATGGATGGCCGCGCTCCTGGTCTTCGGACTGCACGTGCGCAACTTCGGCTACTTCTCCGGCACCGGCGACCGCATCATGACGTGGGGCTTCGGGTCCGGCGCCACCGGAGTGTCGTTCTTCTTCATCCTGTCGGGGTTCGTACTGACGTGGTCCGCGCGGCCGGGCGACCGTGCGCTCGCCTTCTGGCGGCGGCGCATCGCCCGCGTCTATCCGGTACACCTCGTCACCGCCGCGATCGCACTGCTCATGGCCTGCACACTGGCCCATCAGGCGAGACCGACCCTCACCCAGGGCCTGGCGAACGTCCTGCTGGTGCATTCGTGGTGGCGCCCCTGGTGGCAGACGCTGGACCCGGTCAGCTGGTCGCTGGCCTGCGAGGCCTTCTTCTACGCCGCGTTCCCGCTGCTGGCACTCGTCCTGCGCCGTCTCGGCGCCCGGGGATCGGCGGCGCTGGCCGGTGTGTCGGTACTGACGGTCCTGGTCCTCAGCCGGGCGGACGCCCACCACTGGCTCCCCCAGCCGATCAATTCCTTCCCCGCCGCCCGCCTGCCGGAGTTCGTCCTCGGTGCCGCCACCGCACGCCTGGTGATCCTCGACCGGTGGCGCGGACCCGGCCTGGAGGCCTCACTCGCTCTGGCGATCATCGGCTACTTCCTCGTCCCGCAGGTCACCGCCGGCTACCCGGCCACCCCCTGCACCCTGATCGGCTTCGCTCTGCTCATCCCAGCGGCGGCGGTGGCGGACCTACGGGGCCTGCCCTCGCTCTGGCGGCACCGGCGCCTGGTCCGCCTGGGGGAGATCTCGTTCGCCTTCTACATGGTCCACCTGCTGGTACTGCAAGCCGGGACCAGCGTGTTCGGCACCTCCCCTCGCTTCGGCCCGCCGACCGCCGTGGCCCTCACGGCCGTCACGTTCGCCCTGTCACTCGGCCTGTCCTGGGTGCTGTACGAGGCGGTGGAACGTCCCGCGAGGCGGCTGCTGCTCCGCAAGCGCCGTTCCGTCACGATCCAGCCGGCCGCGCCCGCGCTAGACGCTGCGGCCACGGCGCCGTCGACTCCGATCCCCGACAGCCGGCACGACCGCCGGAGCGAGTGACTCTCCCTTGTGCGTGGGCACGGCCGCGCACGACCGCGGCAACGGCGTGGCTTCAAACGCGCCGTTGCCGCTGGGCGGGACCGCGCACGGCGAGGAGCGCGGCGCGGAGATCGGCCGCCGTTCGCGGGTCGGACAGGGACCGGCCGGTCAGTTCCTCGACACGGCGCAGCCGGTAGCGGACGGTGTTGGGGTGGACGAACAGGCTCTCGGCCGCGACAGCGGCGGAGCCCGCCGCGGCGAACCAGTGCTCCAGCGTCTCGACGAGGCGGGCACGTTCCGGGGCCGGAAGGTCGAGGAGCGGCCCGAGCGCGACTTTCACCAGATGGGCCGCCTCCGCCGGCGCGGCGGCCACGACCATGGCCAGGGGTTGGTCGTCGAACCGCGCGACACCTGGGCCGCTGCCCGGCAGACTGGCCAGGGCCAGCCGGGCGAAGCGCAGGGCCTGCGGTGTCTCGCGCAGGGAGTGAAAGCCGGGGCTGACGCCCACGCGAGCGTGTGCGCGACGCAGGATGCGCAGGCCCGTGCTCTCCGCCGCCTGCGTGGTCAGGGCGACCAGCCCGATCTGCTGGTCGGGCAACAGCCGCCAGGCTGACGGCAGATGAGCCTGACGGAGCGCGGTCTCGATCCCCACGAGCGGCTCGGTGCCGGGCGCCGCGGATTCGGATGCGACGACCGCGTAGGGTCCACGTTCGGGCAGGCCGAGTTCACGGGCGGCCTCCCACAGTGTGGTGCGGTCGGCGATGACGCCGGTGAACAGCGCTTCCACCAATGCGGAGCGCCGCGCCTGGCGTTGCAGGGTGAGTTCGGCGGTGGTCTCGCGGTGGGCCTCCGCCACTGCCTCGGCGTAGAGGCCGAACAGCGACCAGATCTCGGCGGAGTGGGCCACCAACTGGGCGTCCGAGACCTCGGGGTGGAGGTAGGCCTCCTCGAGGATCTCCGACCACAGGAACTCGAAGCCGATGCGGTAGGCGTGCAGGGCGTCGGCCAGCGGGACGCCTTGCTCGGCGCGGATGCGACCGGTCTCTCGGGCCGGGCCGGGATCCGGGGCATCGGCGCGGCGCAGATCTCTGAGGACCAGGTCGGCGTTGGCCGTGCAGGAGCACCGCAGCGAGTCGAAGGGGATGAGCGCCTCGTCCCGGTAGGCGACGACATCGCAGCGGATACGCTCCGCGATGCGCTCGCCGAGTTCCGGGAGCCGTGAGTGAAGCGCCGCGGCCACGCCGGAGAAATCCATTTGCGCAGTTTAACGCCCCGGTTTTGTCGCCGGGAACAACGCGGGGAAGGGGACGCTGTCGGCCGCCCCATGGTCCGTCGCGGCCGGCGCGCTGCACGATGGCGTCCGGATGAACAGCGGATTTCAGCGGTGAGATGCGTGGAGGCGGGGCATGGCCAATCTGGCGGAGTTCTTGGCATGGACGACGGAGCGGCAGCCGGGCCGTCCCGCGCTGCGTCTGGGCACGCAGGTCACCACGTACGCGGAGCTGGACGAGCGCAGTGCCCGCGCCGCCGCACTGCTGCGGGCCGAGGGGGTCCGGCCGGGTGACCGGGTGGCCCTGATGCTGCCGAACGTCCCCGAGTTCGTCGTGCTGTACTACGGCGTACTGCGGGCGGGAGCGATCGTCGTACCGATGAATCCGCTGCTGAAGGCGCGGGAGATCGGGTACCAGCTCGGTGACTCGGGCGCCGCCGTGCTCTTCGAGTGGCACCAGGCGCCGGGCGAGGGTGCGCAGGGTGCGGCGGCCGC
Organism: Streptomyces sp. NPDC046931; assembly: GCF_040644655.1. Classification (NCBI taxonomy): domain Bacteria; kingdom Bacillati; phylum Actinomycetota; class Actinomycetes; order Kitasatosporales; family Streptomycetaceae; genus Streptomyces; species Streptomyces sp. NPDC046931. Next base: position 3,737 of record NZ_JBEYWX010000052.1, on the reverse strand, counting down.
GGGGGCGCGGCACATCGTCGTGGAGCCCTCCTCCTTCGCCGCTCTGCTGTCCGGACACGAGCCGATGACCGCGGTGGCGGAGACGGCCGACGACGACGTGGCCGTGCTGCTGTACACCTCCGGCACCACGGGGCGGCCCAAGGGTGCCGCGCTCACCCACGCCGGGCTGCGGCACAACACCGAGGTCAACACCGAACATGTGCAGCGGATGACACCGCAGGACGTGGTGGTCGGCTGTCTGCCGCTGTTCCATATCTTCGGCCAGATCTGCGCGATGAGCGTGGCCGTCCACAGTGGCGCCTCACTCACCCTGATTCCCCGTTTCGATCCGCAGACCGTGCTGGAGGCCATCGTCCGGGACCGGGCCACGGTCTTCGACGGGGTGCCGACGATGTACGCGGCGCTGCTCCAGCATCACGCGCAGGTGGACGTGCCGACGCTGCGGATGTGCCTCTCCGGGGGTGCCTCGCTGCCGGTGGAGGTCCTGCACGGTTTCGAACGGCGCTTCGGATGCCCGGTGTTGGAGGGCTTCGGCATGTCCGAGACCAGCCCGGTGGTCACCTTCAACCACCTCGACCGGCCCCGCAAGGCCGGGTCGGTCGGCACCCCGATCAAGGACGTGGAGGTCCGGCTGCTCGACGAGGAGGGCCACGACGTGGGTCCCGGCGAGGTCGGTGAACTGGTCGTACGCGGACCGAATCTGATGAAGGGGTACTGGAACCTGCCGGAGGAGACCGCGGCCGCCATCCCCGACGGCTGGCTGCGCTCCGGCGACCTCGCCCGCCAGGACGAGGACGGCTTCCTGTATATCGTCGACCGCAAGAAGGACATGATCATCCGCGGTGGGTACAACGTCTATCCGCGCGAGATCGAGGAGGTGCTGCACGAGCATCCGGCCGTCGCGCTCGCGGCCGTGGTGGGCGTGCCCCACCAGCGGCTCGGGGAGGAGGTCGCCGCGGCGGTGGTGCTGCGCAAGGGTGCCGAGGCCACACCGGACGAACTGCGTCAGTTCGTCAAGGACCGTGTGGCGGCGTACAAGTATCCGCGTACGGTGTGGCTCGTGGACACTCTGCCGACCGGCCCCAGCGGCAAGATCCTCAAGCGGGAGATCAGCGTTCCGACCGGGTGATCCGGGCGGGTGAGCCACGGCGGTGGACCGCGGTGTCCCCGCCCGGCTCCTGCCGCTGTCTACCTCAGCCCGGGCAGACGCCCGACTTCCCCGACTTTCATCAGGCGAGCGAGAACGAGGTAGGTCATGCCCAGCGTCAGCGTTCCCGCGGACAGTGCGGCGGCGGTGGGCCAGGTGCCCGCCCCGAGAACGGCAGCGCAGGCACGAGCGGCGACCCACGCCAGGGCGGCGCCCAGGCTCGCGGCGCACACCAGCTTGCCGTAGGTGCGACGCACGGCCCCGTCGTCGATGCGGCGGCCGACCCGTTTGCTCAACAGCCGTGCGGTGAGGGCGAGTCCGGCCAGATAGGACAGGGTGTAGGTCCCGGCCATGCCGGTCACGGCCCATCGCGCGGACAGCAGCAGGTGGCAGGCGGTGGCCAGGGCGATGTTGAGCGTCGCGATCCACACGGCCATGAGGAACGGAGTGCGGGTGTCCTCGAAGGCGTAGAACCCACGCAGCAGGAGGTACTGGGCGGAGAAGGGGATCAGCCCCGGGCCGAACGCCTGGAGCATGTGCCCGAGCGGCTGGGCCGAGGCGGCGTCGGCCGCGCCGTGAGCGAACAGCAGCGTCGAGATCTGCGGGCCGAGCGCGAGGAAGAGGAAGGCGGCGGGCACGATGACGACTCCGCTGACCCGCAACGCACGTGACAGATCCGCTCGCAGATCAGGGAGACGGTCTTCGGCGGCGGCCTTGCTCATGCGCGGCAGCAGCGCGGTCACCAGGGAGACGGTGACGATGGACTGCGGCAGCATCCAGATGGTCTGCGCATAGGTGTAGGCGGAGTAGCCCACACCGGCTTTCGGCAGCTCCCGGTCGGCGCTGTTCGCATAGTTGGTGATCACGATCAGGGCGATCTGATTGGCCAGGACGAACAGCAGCGTCCATTTCGCGGCGTGGACACCGGAACCGAGTCCGGTGCCGCGCCAGTCGAACCGGGGCCGGAAACGGAATCCCGCGGCCCGTGCGAAGGGGATCAGCGCGAGGGCCTGGACCGCGATGCCGGCCGTCGTCCCGACGCCCAGCAGCCGGACCTGGGCGGCGGTGATGTCCTGCACGCGGTCAGGGACGGTCATCAGGCTCAGGTAGGCGCCGAACATGCTTGTCAGAACGACGTTGTTGAGGACCGGCGTCCACATCATCGCCCCGAACTTCTCCCGGGCGTTGAGCACTTGTCCGTAGATGCCGAACAGGCCGTAGAAGAAGATCTGCGGCAGCAGGAAACGGGCGAAGACCACCGTCAGTTCGAACGCCTGATGGCTGTGGGGGGTGTCCGGGATGTAGAGGGCGACGATCTGCGGCGCCGCCCACACCGCCAGTGCCGTCCCCGCACCCAGCACGGTCACCACCAACGTCACGAGACGCTGCTCGTAGGCCTGGCCGCCGTCGGCATGCGTGGCCCGGGCCCGTACCAGCTGAGGCACCAGCACGGCATTGAGCGCACCGCCGACCAGGAGGGTGTACAGGCTGGTCGGCACGGTGTTCGCCGTGTTGTACGTACTGGCCAGCAGGCCCGTGCCCAGCGCGGCGGCCTGGAGCACCTGCCGGATGAGCCCCGTCGCCCTGGACACGACGGTGCCCAGGGCCATCAGTAAGGACGAACGGGCCGTCCCCGTTGCCGCCTGCTTTCGCCGAGCGGCATGGCGCCCCCCTGCTCGACGACCTGATGACGCGGCAGGCGTCGCAGTCTTCGTCCCCTCCACCATGCACCCAATCTATGTCATCACGATCTTTGGGCTCCGCTCGGCCTGAAGCCGCGTCATCGAACGTCCGTAGGTGGCTCGTGGTTGACGGCACGACCCACGTTCGGGTGACCGTGTGCGGCAGTCGGGCTGATGGGGGATGGGGCCGACCGGGTTACTTTTCGGCCTGGAGACACTCGGAGGGAGTACGGGCTCGCGCCCTTGCCGTGTCCTTCAGCGGTGCAGGCGGGGGTCGGGTTGAGGGTAATCACGTTGCTGCTGCGATTCCGCTGTGCCGGCGTGGTGCCGGCCTTCGCGGCTGCGGCGAAAGGACGACCTCTGATGCGAGTGACCCGGACCATGTTCGCCTCCGCGGCGGTTGCCGCCGCCGTTGCGTTGTCCGCTCCCGCCGCGCACGCCTACGTGCAGGCCGGGGGCGCCCTGACACTGACCAGGGACGACCACCACGGCGGCCAGTCGCACGGCGGGCAGGGCGGCGGGGCCCAGAAGTGGCAGGGCGGCGGTGCCCAGAAGTGGCAGGGCGGCGGTGCCCAGAAGTGGCAGGGCGGCGGTGCCCAGGGTGACGACGCCCAGGGCGAGGAGTCGCAGGGCGGCGCCGGCGCCTGGGGCGGCAACTCGGCCAACGCCGGCGGCCAGCACGCAGGCGCCCAGCAGGCCCCCAGCGGCGGTATCCCCGCCGGCGGCGGTGCCCTGGCCGGCACCACCAGCACCAGCGGCCTGGCCGCAGGATCGATCCTGCTGCTCGGCGGCCTGGGAGCGGGCGTCTACAGCCGGCGGCCTTGTCGTGGAGCTCCGCGAACTCGGGGTGACGGAACTCGGCGTTGTCGTCGAGCGACACCTTGCCGTCGAGGGCGATGACGTCACCG
>NZ_JBEYWX010000051.1:0-12321 GCF_040644655.1 Streptomyces sp. NPDC046931 | reverse complement strand
CGCCCGGTTACATTCCGAACCCGGAAGCTAAGCCTTACAGCGCCGATGGTACTGCAGGGGGGACCCTGTGGGAGAGTAGGACGCCGCCGAACAATCTTTGGAGGACCCTTGGTCCCAGCGACTCGCTGGGACCAAGGGTCCTTTTTGTTTTTCCGGAGCGCGCCGGGTACCCGGCTGCGCGAGAATGGCTTTGCGGTACCAAAGACAGGAGTCACCCATGTCCACCAACTCTCCGGACGAGCGTCCTGAGCGCGACCAACGCCGCCGGGACAGTGGTGACCGCGACGGCTACCGCGGGGGTCCGCGCCGGGGTGACGACCGTGGTGGCTACGGCGACCGTGGTGGTTACGGTCGCCGTGACGCCCGAGGCGACGATCGTCGTGGCGACGACCGCGGCGGCTTCCGCCGTGACGACGACCGCGGCGACCGCGGCGGCTTCCGACGGGACGACCGCCGTGACGACCGCCGAGATGACCGTCACCGTGACGACCGCGGCGGTGTCCGCCGTGACGACCGCGACCACGGTGGACGCCCGTCCTTCCGCCGCGACGACCGGTCGGCCGGCCCGCGCCGCGATGACCGTGACCGCGGCTTCCGTCGCGACGGCGACCGTCCCGGCTTCCGCCGCGATGACGACCGCGGGGGCTACGGCCGTCGTGACGACGATCGCGCGGGCTACGGCCGCCGCGATGACGACCGTCGGGGCCACGGCCGCCGTGACGACGACCGCGGTGGCTTCCGCCGGGACGACCGGTCGGCCGGCCCGCGCCGCGACGACCGTGACCGCGGCTTCCGCCGTGACGACCAGCGCGGCGGTTTCGGCCGCAGTGATGACCGCCGTGATGACCGCCGTGATGACCGTCGTGGCGACGAACGTGGCGACCGCGGTGGCTTCCGCCGTGACGACCGCGGTGGGTACCCCCGGAGGGATGACCGCCGAGACGACCGCCGAGATGACCGTCGTGGCGGTGAGCGTGGCGACCGTGCCGGCTTCCGGCGCGATGAGCGGCGGGACGACCGGCGCGACGACCGCGGGGGCTTCCGAGGCCCCGACGACCGCGGTGCGCGCGGTCCCCGTCGCGATGACCGTGGTGGCCGTCCCGGTGGCTTCCGGGGACGCGACGACCGGCGGGACGACCGCCGTGACGACCGGCGCGGCGGCGGCCGGTTCCGTGAGGAGCGGGATCGTGACCGTGAGCCGATCAAGCGGCTGCCGATCCCCGAGGACGTCACCGGCGACGAGATCGACCAGGACGTACGGCAGGAGCTGCAGAGCCTGCCCAAGACGCTTGCGGAGGATGTCGCCCGGAACCTGGTGATGGTGGCCAGGCTCATCGACGAGGACCCCGAGGGTGCGTACGGGTACTCGAAGGTGGCGCTGCGTCTCGCGTCGCGTGTCGCCGCCGTGCGCGAAGCCGCCGGTTTCGCCGCGTACGCCAACCAGAAGTACGGCGAGGCGCTCGGCGAGTTCCGGGCCGCCCGGCGTATGACCGGCAACGTCGAGCTGTGGCCCGTCATGGCCGACTGCGAGCGCGGTCTCGGCCGTCCAGAGAAGGCGCTGGACATGGCCGGTGCGGCCGAGGTCCACAAACTCGACAAGGCCGGTCAGGTCGAGATGCGGCTCGTCGCCGCCGGTGCGCGCCGTGACATGGGGCAGCTCGACGCCGCCATCGTGACGCTTCAGAGCCCGGAGCTGGCGTCCAGCTCGGTTCAGCCGTGGACCGCGCGGCTGCGGTACGCCTACGCCGACGCCCTTTTCGCGGCCGGGCGTGAGAGTGAAGCGCGTGAGTGGTTCGCCAAGGCCGTCGAGTCCGACAAGGACGGCAGCACGGACGCATCCGATCGGCTCGCCGAGCTGGACGGTGTGGAGTTCGTCGACGCGCTCGACGAGCGCGTGGGCGACGAGGACGAGGCCAGGGGCGGGGACGTCGCGGATGACCGCGACGGGTTCTCCTCCGAGCCGTCGGCCGCGCGGACCGAGGGCACTCAGACCGCCGAGGGCACTCAGACCGCCGAGTACGCCGAAGGCGCCGAGGGCGAGTCCGGCGACAGGGGCTGACGTCCGAGCGTCGGGCGGGGGGCGGGATCCGGAAGGGGTCCCGCCCCCGCCGCGTTGCCGGGTGCCTCAGGAGGTCAGCGTGCGCAGGACCAGTCCCGACGCCGGCTTCGGACCGAACGACGTCGACTTGCGGGGCATCGTCACGCCCTGGCGGGCCAGCTCGCGTACGACGTCCTCCCGGACGGGGTGCATGAGCACGGCCGTGCCGCCCACGCGCTCTGCCTTCTCGACCGTGGCGGCGGTGTCATGGATATAGGCGATGTGCTCCGGTGAGTCCTCGGGGATGCGCCAGACGTGTTCCAGTAGCGTCGAGTGCAGGACGGCCGCGTCCAGGGTGCGCCAGGTCTCCGGGCGGTCCGTGGGCACCGTCCGGGCCAGCAGCTCGGGGGACGGCCGGTCCACCAGATGGAAGGCGCCGTCGCCCGCCAGCAGATAGGCGTTGCCCTGGCCGGCCGCGCCGGCCAGCGCGTCCAGGGCCTGAGGCAGCGGAACGTCCAGGTCACGGACGTGGAACAGCCCGGTGAGGGCGGACAGGGCGTCGGCGACCGGAAGACGGTGCAGAAGACGGTGGATCGCGCGCACCCGGAGCGGATAGCGGGCGGTGTCCACCAGCAGCACCAGACCGTAGTCCCAGGGGCTGGGGGAGCCGTGCTCCGCGCGTAGACGCAGATAGGTCGCCCAGCGGTGGTGGCCGTCGGCGATGAGGGCCTGGTGCCGGGCCAGGTCCGTCTGGATCTCGGCGACCTCGGCCGGGTCGGTGACCGCCCACAGGCGGTGACTGAAGCCGTCCTCGGTGACGGTGCGCAGCAGAGGTGAGCGTTCGGCGGTGCGTTCGATGACGACAGCGGCGCCGGTCGCCGAGCCGTTGCCCCGGTAGGTGAGCAGCAGGGGCTCGAGGTTGGCGCAGGTCGCACGCATCAGGGCCGCCCGGTCGGCGACCACATGCGGCATGACGTCCTCGTGGGGCAGGACCACACCGTCCGACGGCTGAGATACGCGCAGCGCGCCGATGAGACCGCGCTGGAGCAGACCGTTGCCGCGCTGCTCGTAGACGTAGAGGCCGGGCTCGGCGTCGGCCCTCAGGACGCCCTCGTCCAGCCAGCGGCGCAGGGTGTGGGCCGCCTGCTTGTTGCGCGCTGCCGGGGTGGCCGCCTGGGGGAGGATCAGACGGACGATGTTGTACGGATCGGCCGATTCGAGGTGCAGCAGTCCGTCCGGGCGTACGACGACGTCGTACGGCGGGGAGGTGACCGCGGCCAGGCTGCCGACGCGGTCGGGGTCGTAACGCAGGCCCCGGAAGGGGTTCAGTTCAAGGCCCTTGCTCGCTGGTACGTCCCTGGGACCTGCAGTGTTCATTGGTGCATCGTAAGTGTGTCGGTGCCGTGGGGGATGATCGGGGAAACGAGCGAACGAGGAGCGATGCGTAATGAGCCAGACCGTCAGGACGCGGCCCGAGGGCAGTGAGCGCCCCCTGAGCGAGGCGTACGACACGGCGCTGCTGGACCTGGACGGGGTGGTGTACGCAGGCGGGGCGGCGATAGCGCACGCCGTGGAGTCGCTCGGGACCGCACGATCGGGCGGCATGCATCTGGCGTACGTGACCAACAACGCGCTGCGCACTCCGGACGCGGTGGCGGCGCACCTCACCGAGCTGGGGATACCGGCGAAGGCGTCGGACGTCGTCACCTCGGCACAGGCGGTCGCCCGGCTCATCAGCGAGCAGGTGCCCGGCGGGTCGCGGGTGCTGGTGATCGGCGGTGAGGGGCTGCGCGTCGCGCTGCGGGAGCGGGGGCTCGTCCCCGTGGAGTCGGCCGACGACGATCCGGCGGCGGTGGTGCAGGGGTACGGCGGGCCCGAGCTGCCCTGGGGGCGCTTCGCCGAGGCGTGTTACGCCATTGCGGGCGGGGTGCCGTGGTTCGCGTCCAACACCGACCTCACGATTCCGAGCGCGCGCGGCATCGCCCCGGGGAACGGGGCGGCCGTGGAGGTCGTACGTATCGTGACCGGTGCCGAACCGCAGGTGGCGGGCAAGCCGCTGCCGCCGATGCACCGGGAGACGATCCTGCGGACCGGCGCCCGGCGGCCGCTGGTGGTCGGCGACCGGCTCGACACGGACATCGAGGGCGCGTTCAACGGCGGTGTCGACTCGCTGCTCGTACTGACGGGGGTGACCGACGGCGCCCGGCTGCTGGCCGCTCCCGCGCACCACCGGCCGACGTACGTCGATGCGGACCTGCGGGGGCTGCTGGCCGGTCAGCCGGAGGTCGAGACGGCGGGAGAGGGATTCCGCTGCGGCGCATGGACGGCGACGGCGGGGCGGGAGCGGCTGGAGCTGGCGGGCGAGGGTGAGGCGCTGGACGGGCTGCGGGCGCTGTGCGCGGCGGCCTGGACGGCGGCCGGTGAGGGCTCCTGCGGCCTGGACGGGGGCAAGGCGCTGGCGCGGCTGGGACTGTGAGCCGGGAGGACGGCCCCAACACTGGGCGAGGGTAGGCTAACCTAACTTCGTGTTGGTCGACAGTTCTCCCGAACCACGCGCGGAGACCGCCCCCGCGCCCCCAACCCGCCGGGCGATACGGACCGTTGGGCTCCTCCTCTCGCTGGTCATCCTGATGCTCGTCGTACTGGCGAGCATCGCGGTCGGTGCGAAGGGGCTCACGCCGCAGCAGGTCTGGCACGGCCTGTTCCACGACTCGGGGACGTACGCCGACGTGGTGGTCGGCGACCGGGTGTCGCGGACCGTCCTCGGGCTGCTCGCCGGCGCCGCCCTCGGTCTGTCCGGCGCCGTCCTCCAGGCGCTCACCCGCAATCCGCTGGCCGACCCGGGACTGCTCGGCATCAACGCGGGCGCGTCCGCCGCGGTCGTCACCGCCCTCACGTACTTCGGCGTCACCAGCCTGAGCGGCTACGTCTGGTTCGCCTTCCTCGGGGCTGCCGCAGTCGGGGCCCTGGTGTGGTTCCTCGGCGGCAGCCGGGGCGCCACCCCGGTGCGGCTCGCGCTGGCCGGCACCGCGATCAGCGCGGCGCTCTACGGCTATCTCCAGGCCGTGATGATCACGGACGATGCGGCGCTCGGCAAGATGCGCTTCTGGACGGTCGGTTCGCTGGCCTCGGCCACCGACGCGACCATCCGCCAGGTCCTGCCCTTCCTCGTGGCCGGCACGGCCCTCGCGCTCGGCCTCGCCCGGCCGCTGAACGCCGTGGCGATGGGCGACGACACCGCCCGCGCCCTGGGTGCCGACCTCAACCGCACCCGCGCCCTGTCCATGGCCGCCGCCACCGTGCTGTGCGGTGCGGCCACCGCGGCCTGCGGCCCGATCGTCTTCGTGGGCCTGATGGTCCCGCACGTCGTACGGTCCTTCACGGGCCCCGACCTGCGCTGGATCCTGCCGTACGCGGCCGTCCTGTCGCCCGTGCTGCTGCTCGGATCCGACATCCTCGGACGCCTCGTCGCCCGGCCCGCCGAACTCCAGGTCGGCATCGTGACCGCGGTCATCGGCGGCCCGGTCTTCATCTTCCTCGTACGACGGCGCAGGACGGCGCAGCTGTGAAGAACACCCGCACCCTGCGCAGCCCGGGCGGCCTCTCCGTACGCCTCGACGTCCGGGCGTTCACCGTCGTCGTGCTGCTCGTGGCCGCCGCGCTCGCCGCGAGCGTCGTCCTCATCGGCACCGGCGACTTCCCGATCCCGGCCGGCGACGTCCTCAGGACGCTGCTCGGCGGCGGCGACCCGGGCCAGGAGTTCATCGTCACCGAGCTCAGGCTGCCCCGGGTGCTCGTCGGCCTGCTGGTCGGTGCCTCACTGGGGCTCGGGGGCGCCCTGTTCCAGTCCATCTCCCGCAATCCCCTGGGCAGTCCGGACGTGCTCGGCCTCGGTCAGGGCTCGACGGCCGGGGCGCTCGTGGTGATCGTGCTGTTCTCCGGCAGCCCCACCCAGGTCGCCCTCGGGGCGCTCGCCGGCGGACTGGCGTCCGGCCTCGCCATCTATCTGCTCGCCTGGAAGCGGGGCGTGCACGGCTACCGGCTGGTCCTGGTCGGCATCGGCGTCTGTGCCGTCGCCACGGCGGTCAACGGCTATCTGCTCACCAAGGCCGACCTCGTCGACGCGGCCCGCGCGGTCGTCTGGATGACCGGATCCCTGAACGGGCGTGACTGGGACCAGGTGTGGCCGCTTCTCGCGCTGTGCGCCGTCCTCGTACCGCTCGTTCTCGGACAGGCCCGGGGGCTGCGGATGACGGAGATGGGCGACGATGCCGCCTACGCCCTCGGGGTGCGCGTCGAACGGGTACGGCTGCTGCTGATGGGGTCCGCCGTGCTGCTCACCGCGGGAGCCACGGCCGCCGCGGGTCCGGTCGGGTTCGTGGCGCTCACCGCGCCGCAACTCGCCCGCCGGCTGACCCGCTCGCCCGGGCCGAACCTCGTGGCCTCCATGGCCATGGGCGCCACCCTGCTGATCGTCGCGGACTGGGCCTCCCAGCGGGTCTTCGGCGCGGACCAGCTGCCCGTGGGCGTGGTCACCGGCGTCCTCGGCGGCCTCTATCTGCTGTGGCTGCTGGTCACCGAACGCAGGGCGGGCCGCATATGAGTGCCCTCGGCGGACCCCACACGAACGACACAAGGAGCACCGTGAACCGTCTCTGCGCCGACGACGTCACCCTCGCCTACGACCAGCGCGTGATCGCCGAGCGGTTGTCCGTGGAGATCCCCGACCACTCCTTCACCGTGATCGTCGGTCCCAACGCCTGCGGCAAGTCCACTCTGCTGCGGGCCCTGTCCCGGATGCTCAGGCCGTCCCGGGGGCGGGTGCTGCTCGACGGGCAGGTCATCCAGTCGATGCCGGCGAAGAAGGTCGCACGGACCCTGGGCCTGCTGCCGCAGTCCTCGATCGCGCCGGACGGGATCACCGTCGGCGACCTGGTGGGCCGCGGCCGCTATCCGCACCAGGGGATCCTGCGTCAGTGGTCGGGCGAGGACGAGCGGGTCGTCCGGGAGTCGATGGCGCAGACCGGTGTCGCCGAACTCGCCGACCGCTATGTCGACGAGCTCTCCGGCGGGCAGCGGCAGCGCGTGTGGATCGCCATGGCGCTCGCCCAGCAGACCCCGCTGCTGCTGCTCGACGAGCCCACCACCTTTCTCGACATCCAGCACCAGATCGACGTGCTCGACCTGTGCGCCGAGCTGCACGAGGAACAGGGGCGGACGTTGGTGGCGGTGCTGCACGACCTCAACCACGCGGCGCGCTACGCCACCCATCTCATCGCCCTGCGCGACGGCACGGTCGTCGCCGAGGGCGCGCCGAAGGACATCGTGACGGCGGAGCTGGTCGAGGAGGTGTTCGGGCTGCGCTGCCAGGTCGTCGACGACCCGGAGACCGGCACGCCGCTGGTGGTCCCGGCGGCCCGCAGGGCGCGTACGGGCGTCACGGCCGAAGAGGCCTCCTGAGCCGCACGAGCCGCACCGGTGGCCGACGGCGGCCGGGGAAGCCCAGGAAAGCGCTGCGAAGCCTCAGGGACGCTCTCCTGGCCTCAGAGGAGCTTTCTGAGTCGCAGCAGATCCACCAGGCCCGCCTCGAGCTTCACCCGGCCCGAGGCCCACGCCTTCGCGAAGCGCAGCTCACCCTCGACCATCGCCACCAGGTCGTCGCCGGTCATGGCCAGCCTGATCTGGGCCTTGCCGGACGGTGGCCCCTGGAGCGTGTCGAGCACCCGGATCCGGCCGTCCTGGAGACGGCCGACGAAGGTGACGTCCAGGTCGGTGATGCGGCAGCTCAGCGAGCGGTCCAGGGCCGCGGCCGCGCGCACGTCCCCTTCCGAGCCCGCCAGATTGTCCGAGAACTTTTCGAGCGCCCTGTGGCACTCCTCAATCGTCGCCATCGTGAGCGACGGTACCGCAGCCCTTCGAGGTAGCGTCGGGGCATGAACGACTCTGTGACCGCGGCGGGGACGACGGCGGAGGCGGCCACGGCGCAGGCCGAGCCCGCGGCCGAACCCGAGTACGACCCGGCCGCCCCGGCCCCGCTGAACGTGGACCGGACGCCGACCGGCAACGCCGACGTGGACGCCCGGCTGGAGCGGCTGGCCGACGCCGACCACCTCGCCACGGACGGCCATGTCGAGGTGTACGAGGATGTACACGAGGGGCTGCGTGACGCGCTCACCGCGCTGGACACCCGCCCGGGACCTCCGGCTCCCACCCGTCACCCGCCCGCCGCACCTCAATGAGACCCTTCGGGTCACACCTATCGATCGCCGTACGAAAACAGGAGCTGAACCGAACGTGGCAGGAGTGGCACGCCGCCGTCTCGACGCGGAGCTGGTCCGCCGGAAGCTCGCACGCTCGCGGGAGCACGCGAGCCAGCTGATCGCCGCCGGCCGGGTCACCGTAGGCAAGACCGTCGCGACCAAGCCCGCCACCCAGGTGGAGACCGCGGCCGCCATCGTCGTCGCGCAGGACGACAGCGATCCCGAGTATGTGTCCCGGGGTGGCCACAAGCTGGCGGGCGCGCTGAAGGCCTTCGTACCGCAGGGCCTGACGGTCGAGGGCCGGCGGGCGCTGGACGCCGGCGCGTCCACCGGAGGCTTCACCGACGTCCTGCTGCGCGCGGGCGCCGCCCGGGTCGTCGCCGTCGACGTCGGGTACGGGCAACTGGCCTGGTCGCTTCAGAGCGATGAACGCGTCACCGTCAAAGACCGTACGAACGTCCGGGAGTTGACGCTCGAAGCGATCGATGGGGAACCTGTGGATCTTGTCGTGGGGGATCTGTCCTTCATCCCGCTCGGACTGGTGCTGCCCGCCCTGGTGCGGTGCACGAAGCCGGACGCCGACCTGGTGATGATGGTCAAGCCGCAGTTCGAGGTGGGGAAGGAACGGCTGGGCAGCGGCGGTGTGGTCCGCAGCCCCCAGCTGCGCGCCGAGGCCGTGTGCGGGGTGGCCGAGCGGGCCGCGGAACTCGGGCTGGGGGTGAAGGGCGTGACAGCCAGTCCGCTGCCCGGACCCTCGGGCAATGTCGAGTACTTTCTGTGGCTGCGAGCCGGAGCACCCGCACTGGACCCGGCCGACGTTGACCGTGCAGTGGCGGAGGGGCCGCGTTGACACAGAATTCAGCTCGTACCGTTTTCCTGCTCGCCCACACCGGGCGGCCCGCGGCCATTCGGAGCGCGGAACTCGTGGTCAAGGGACTGCTGCGGTGCGGGATCGGCGTACGCGTCCTGGAGGCCGAGGCGGCGGACCTGCCCCTGCCGGACGAGGTGGAGCTGGTCAAGGAGGCCACCCCGCAGTGCCTCGACGGGTGCGAACTGCTCATCGTGCTCGGCGGTGACGGGACCCTGCTTCGCGGTGCCGAGTTCGCCCGCGCCTCCGGGGTGCCGATGCTCGGCGTCAACCTCGGCCGGGTCGGCTTCCTCGCCGAGGCCGAGCGCGACGACCTCGACCGGGTCGTGGACCGGGTGGTGATGAAGGCGTACGAGGTCGAGGAGCGGATGACCGTCGATGTCGTCGTCCACAAGAACGGCGACATCGTGCACACCGACTGGGCGCTCAACGAGGCGGCCGTGCAGAAGGTCTCCGCCGAGAAGCTGCTGGAGGTCGTCCTGGAGATCGACGGGCGGCCCGTGACCGGCTTCGGCTGCGACGGCATCGTGTGCGCCACCCCCACCGGGTCGACCGCCTACGCCTTCTCCGCGGGCGGGCCCGTGGTGTGGCCCGAGGTGGAGGCGCTGCTCATGGTGCCGATCAGCGCGCACGCCCTGTTCGCCAAGCCGCTGGTGACCTCCCCGGACTCCGTGCTCGCCGTGGAGGTCCAGCCGGACACGCCGCACGGGGTGCTGTGGTGCGACGGGCGGCGGACGGTGGAGCTGCCGCAGGGGGCGCGGGTCGAGGTGCGGCGGGGTGCGGTGCCGGTGCGGTTGGCCCGGCTGCACCATGCGTCGTTCACCGACCGGCTGGTGGCCAAGTTCGCGTTGCCGGTGTCCGGGTGGCGAGGGCGCCCGCACTGACCGGCCGTCCCCCGCGCTCCCCGAAGGGGCGCGGGGTACCTCCCCCGGGTGACAGGGCCGCTCGCACATCCCCCACCGGACCTCGTAAGGTCTTCCCCGTGTTGGAGGAGATGCGGATACGGTCGCTCGGAGTCATCGACGACGCGGTCGTCGAGCTGTCGCCCGGCTTCACCGCCGTGACCGGTGAGACGGGTGCGGGCAAGACCATGGTCGTCACCAGCCTCGGCCTGCTGCTCGGCGGGCGCGCGGACCCTGCGCTGGTACGGATCGGCGCGAAGAACGCGGTCGTCGAGGGGCGGATCGCCCTGGCCGGGGACGACTCCGCCGCCGTACGCGCCGAAGAGGCCGGTGCCGAACTGGACGACGGGACGCTGCTGATCAGCCGTACCGTATCCGCCGAGGGACGCTCGAGGGCGCACCTCGGCGGGCGTTCCGTGCCCGTCGGGGTACTCGCGGAGCTGGCCGACGAGCTGGTCGCCGTGCACGGGCAGACCGACCAGCAGGGGCTGCTGAAGCTGTCCCGGCAGCGGCAGGCGCTCGACCGGTATGCCGGAGACGCCGTCGCCGTGCCGCTCGCCAAGTACGGCGAGGCCTACCGGCGGCTGCGGGCCGTCTCCGCCGAACTTGAGGAGATCACCACCCGCGCCCGCGAGCGGGCCCAGGAAGCCGACATGCTGCGCTTCGGGCTCGACGAGATCGCGGCCGTGGAGCCGCGGGTCGGCGAGGACCTGGAACTGGCCGAGGAGGCCGAGCGGCTCGGGCACGCGGAGGCGCTCGCGTCGGCGGCGACCGCCGCGCACGCCGCGCTGGCGGGCAATCCCGAGGACCCGGAGGGCGTCGACGCGGCCACACTGGTCGCGGGCGCGCACCGGGCCCTGGAGACGGTGCGCTCGCACGACCCGGCACTGGCGGGGCTCGCCGACCGGATCGGTGAGATCGGGATCCTGCTGGGCGATGTGGCGGGGGAGCTGGCCGGGTACGCCGACGACCTGGACGCCGATCCGCTGCGGCTGGCGGCCGTGGAGGAGCGGCGGGCCGCCCTCACCGCGCTGACCCGGAAGTACGGCGAGGACGTGGGCGCCGTCCTCGCGTGGGCCGAGCAGAGCGCCGTGCGGCTGACCGAACTGGACGGCGACGACGACCGGATCGGGGAGCTCACCGCCGAGCGGGACGCGCTGCGCGACGAACTGGGTGCGCTCGCCCAGTCGTTGACGGACGCGCGGACGGAGGCCGCCGAGCGGTTCGCCGCCGCCGTCACCGCCGAGCTGGCATCGCTCGCCATGCCGCACGCGCGCGTGTCCTTCGAGATCCGGCAGACGGAGGACCCGGACGGGGTCGAGGTCGGCGGGCGCACGGTCGGCTACGGGCCGTCGGGCGTCGACGAGGTGGAACTGCTGCTGGCCCCCCACCCGGGCGCGCCGCCGCGGCCCATCGCCAAGGGTGCTTCCGGTGGTGAGCTGTCGCGGGTGATGCTCGCGGTGGAGGTGGTGTTCGCGGGGACGGACCCCGTGCCCACCTACCTCTTCGACGAGGTCGACGCGGGTGTCGGCGGCAAGGCGGCGGTCGAGATCGGGCGGCGCCTCGCCCGCCTCGCGAAGACCGCGCAGGTCGTCGTGGTCACCCACCTGCCGCAGGTGGCGGCCTTCGCCGACCGGCAGCTGCTGGTGGAGAAGACCGACGACGGGTCGGTGACGCGTTCGGGCGTGAAGGTGCTGGAGGGTGAGGACCGTATCCGCGAACTGTCCCGGATGCTGGCGGGCCAGGAGGATTCGGAGACCGCCCGGGCGCACGCGGAGGAACTGCTGGCGACGGCGCGGGCGGACGCCTAGAAGCAGGCGCGGATGCCTGGAAACAGGCGCGGACGCCTAGAAGCAGGCGCGGATGCCTGGAAGCAGGCGCGGACGGCTGGAAGCAGGCGCGGATGCCTGGAGGAAAGCGCCGCCGGACCGTTCCCGTAGGGTGACGGGGTGATCATGCGCACCCGCAGGACCGTCTCGTTCGCTCGTGCCGCGGCCGGCACCCGCGCCACGACCGCCGCCCTGCGCGCGCTGGCGCCGGGTGGGCCCGGCCGATGGGAGCGGAAGAACCACGCGGGGCGGACCGTCGAGCTGTACGCCGGGCCCGCGTCGGCCGTGGCCGTCGCGCTCGGCGCCGGGCGGGTCCATCCGGCGGCCGGTGGCCGACTATCTGGGCCGGGACTTCAGGTCGAAGGGCGCGCTGCCGATCGTCAACGTGCCGGGCTGCCCGATCCAGCCGGAGAACTTCATGGAG
>NZ_JBEYWX010000050.1:0-15609 GCF_040644655.1 Streptomyces sp. NPDC046931 | reverse complement strand
CGCACCCGCATCAGCCACTTCGCAGCACTTCGCCCCGCCGACCAAGAAGCGGCCAGCGGGGCGAAGTGCCCGGCCCCGAATTAACCAACAGCGTCGGGAAGGTCCGGCGGGGCCGCGTCACGCAGGGAGCTCAGAGCCGCTCAGGCGTCCTGATGCCCAGCAGGGCCATGCCCTCGTGCAGCGTGCGGGCCGTGACCTCGGACAGGAACAGGCGGTTCTCCGCGACGTCCTTCGGCGGCGCCGGCTTGATCACCGGGCACTTGTCGTAGAACGACGTGAAGAGCGACGCCAGCTGGTAGAGGTACGCGGCCAGCTTGTGCGGGGCGTACTCCGCCGCCGCCTCCGCGACCGTCTCCGCGAACTGGTCCACGTGCAGACCGAGCGCCCGCTCCGCGTCCGCCAGGGCCAGCTCCGGGTGCGCGGCCGGGCGTACCTCGCCGGCCTTGCGCAGGATCGACTGGATACGGGCGTACGCGTACTGGAGGTACACCGACGTGTCGCCGTTCAGCGACACCATCTGGTCCAGGTCGAACTTGTAGTCGCGGTTCGCCGACGTCGACAGGTCCGCGTACTTCACCGCGCCGATGCCCACCTGGGCGCCGCGTTCGGCGATCTCCTCCTCGGACAGGTCCTGCGCCTTCTCCCGTACGACGGCGGAGGCGCGGTCGATCGCCTCGTCCAGGAGGTCGACCAGCCGGATCGTCTCGCCCTCACGGGTCTTGAACGGCTTGCCGTCCTTGCCGAGGACCGTGCCGAAGGCGAGCTGGTACGCCGTCACGTCGTCGTTCAGCCAGCCGGCCCGCCGCGCGGTCTCGAAGACCATCTTGAAGTGCAGCGACTGGCGGGCGTCCACGACGTAGATGATCGAGTTCGCCTTGAGGTTGAAGACGCGGTCGCGGATCGCGGAGAGGTCCGTCGCCGCGTAGCCGTAGCCGCCGTCGGACTTCTGGACGATCAGCGGGACCGGGTTGCCGTCCGGGCCCTTGACGTCGTCGAAGAACACGCAGAGCGCGCCCTCGGAGCGGACCGCCACGCCGGACTCCTCCAGGAGGCGGCAGGTCTCCTCGAGCATGTCGTTGTAGCCGGACTCGCCGACGATGTCGGGGTCCCGGATCTCCATGTCGAGCTTCTCGAAGACGGAGAAGAAGTAGATCTTCGACTCGTCGACGAACTTCTGCCACATCTGAAGCGTGCGCGGGTCGCCGGCCTGGAGGTCGACCACCCGGCGGCGGGCACGCGTCTTGAACTCCTCGTCGGAGTCGAAGAGCTTGCGCGCTGCCTTGTAGAGGCGGTCGAGGTTCGACATGGCCTCCTCGCCGGTGACCTCGGCGGCCTTGTGGTCCAGCTCGTGCGGGTGCTCGTCCAGGTACTGGATGAGCATGCCGAACTGGGTGCCCCAGTCGCCGATGTGGTGGCGGCGGATCACCGTCTCACCGGTGAACTCCAGCAGCTTGACCACGGAGTCGCCGATCACCGCGGAGCGCAGATGGCCGACGTGCATCTCCTTCGCCACGTTCGGCTGGGCGTAGTCGATGACCGTGGTGCCCGGCTTCTCCGCGAACGGCACACCGAGGCGGCCCTCGGGGTCGGCGGCGCGCGCGGCGAGGTTCCCGGTGATCGCCTTGTCGGTGACCGTGATGTTGAGGAAGCCGGGCCCGGAGACCTCGATGTCCTTGATCACCTCACCGGTGACGACATGGGAGACGACCTGGGTCGCCAGCTCCCGCGGGTTCGCCTTCGCCTTCTTCGCCAGCGCCAGGATCCCGTTGGCCTGGTAGTCCGCCCGGTCGCTTCGTCGCAGCAGCGGGTCCGCGCCGGCCTCCGGCAGGGTGGCCGAGAGGGCGTTGGCGAGGTGCTGGTGGACGGAGGCGGTGAGGGACGTGACCGAGGCCATGGGGTGGGTGCCGTTCTCCTCGTGCGTACGGATAGATGTGGCCAGTATCCCATGGGGGGTAAAGCGGTTTTTCCGTATGCGGTCGTGCGGGTGCGAGCACCGGCCGTGCCGCGCGTGCGGCGACGCGCAGGTAAGAGCTTGAAAAGCGGTTTTCGTGGATGCGGTCCCGGCAGGGACAATGGATCGGACAGCTGTGTGACCGTGCAGCTGGTCCTGAGGAACTCCGGAAAAAAAAGAGGACGTGCCGATCGTGGCTCAGAGCACCGAGACCACCGACTGGGTCTCCCGTTTCGCGGATGAGGTCATCGAGGAGTCGGAGCGCCGGGCCCCGGGCAAACCGGTCGTCGTCGCGTCCGGGCTCTCCCCCTCCGGGCCCATCCACCTGGGCAACCTGCGGGAGGTCATGACGCCCCACCTCGTCGCCGACGAGATCCGGCGGCGCGGGTACACGGTGCGCCACGTGCTGTCCTGGGACGACTACGACCGATACCGCAAGGTCCCCTTCGGTGTGTCGGGCGTCGACGAGTCCTGGGCCGAGCACATCGGCAAGCCGCTGACCTCCGTACCCGCCCCGAAGGGCTCCCCGTACCCGAGCTGGGCGGAGCACTTCAAGGCCGCGATGGTCGAGTCGCTGGCGGAGCTGGGCGTCGAGTACGACGGCATCAGCCAGACGGAGCAGTACACCTCCGGCGTCTACCGCGAGCAGGTCCTCTTCGCGATGAAGCACCGCGGAGAGATCGACGCCGTTCTCGCGCAGTACCGGACCAAGCCGAAGGCCGCCGGGAAGAAGCAGCAGAAGCCCGTCGACGAGGCCGAGCTGGAGGCCGAGGAGGGCTCCGGCGCCGCCGCCGAGGACGACGGCAGTTCCGGCTCCGCCGGGTACTTCCCGTACAAGCCCTACTGCGGTCAGTGCGGCAAGGACTTCACCACCGTCACCGCGTACGACGACGACACCACCGAGATGACGTACTCGTGCTCGGCGTGCGGCTTCTCCGAGACGGTGCGGCTTTCCGAGTTCAACCGCGGCAAGCTGGTCTGGAAGGTCGACTGGCCCATGCGCTGGGCCTACGAGGGCGTCGTCTTCGAGCCCTCCGGCGTCGACCACTCCTCCCCGGGCTCCAGCTTCCAGGTCGGCGGGCAGATCGTCGGGATCTTCGGCGGCAAGCAGCCCATCGGCCCGATGTACGCCTTCGTCGGCATCAGCGGCATGGCCAAGATGTCCAGCAGCAAGGGCGGGGTCCCGACCCCGGCCGACGCCCTCCAGATCATGGAGCCCCAGCTGCTGCGCTGGCTCTACGCCCGCCGCAGGCCCAACCAGTCCTTCAAGATCGCCTTCGACCAGGAGATCCAGCGGCTCTACGACGAGTGGGACAAGCTGGCGGGCAAGGTCGCCGACGGGTCGGCGCTGCCCGGGGATGTGGCCGCGTACACCCGGGCCGTCGGTACCGCCGCCCGTGAGCTGCCGCGCACCCCGCGCCCGCTGCCCTACCGCACCCTCGCCTCCGTCGCCGACATCACCGCCGGCCACCAGGACCAGGCACTGCGGATCCTGTCCGACCTCGACCCGGCCAACCCGCTCGGCTCCCTCGACGAGGTCCGGCCGCGGTACGACCGGGCCGAGTCCTGGATCAACACCCAGGTCCCGGCGGACCAGCGCACCATCGTCCGCGACGAACCGGACGTCGAGCTGCTCAAGTCCCTCGACGAGCAGGCACAGCAGTCGCTGCGGCTGCTGCTCGACGGCCTCGAGGAACACTGGTCGCTGGACGGGCTCACCCACCACGTGTACGGCGTGCCCAAGGTCCAGGCCGGGTTCTCCGCCGACGCGACCCCCAAGGAGCTGCCCCCGGAGATCAAGACCGCCCAGCGGTCGTTCTTCGCGCTGCTCTACCACCTGCTCGTCGGCCGTGACACCGGCCCGCGGCTGCCCACGCTGCTGCTCGCGGTGGGGCAGGACCGGGTCCGTAAGCTGCTCGGGGAGTGAACCCGGCAAGAGGCCCCCGTACGTTCTTCGCGTACGGGGGCCTCTTGCGCTACGTGGTGTGCTTCACGCGGTCCGCTTCGCGCGGCTGCTTCACGCGGTTCGCTTCTCGCTTCTCGCTTCACGCGGTCATGCGATGTGGTCCTCTTGCAGTTCCGCGGTGTGGCGGTTGGTGAACCGGTTGACCATGCGCTTGGCCTCCTCCGCGGGGAGGCTGATGCGGAACTCGGCCTCGACGTTGTCGCTGAACTCGCGCGGGGTCGGGTAGCTGCCGTTGATCGACTGCTTGAAGACCTGGTAGTACGACTCCTCGCCCGGCTCCGGCGCGCCGCCGCCCTCGCCCAGCTCACGGGTCCGGTTGCCGGTGACGGGGATGGGGAAGCTGCCGGTCTCCTCCCCGGAGGGCTCCTGCGGCTGCCCCGGGACCGCGGCCTGGAACTGCTGCGGCTGCCCCGGGCCCTGGACCTGGTACTGCTGCTGCTCCTCGTACCACTGCCAGTGCTCTTCCTCGGGCTCGTAGGAAGGCTCCGGTTCGAACGAGGGGTCGTAGCCGCCGTGGTACTCGACCTGCGGCGGGGCGGTGAACCACGGGCTCTGCTCGGGGTCCGGCACCGACGCCTGCGGGCCGCCACCCAGCTGGGGGCGCGGTCCGCCGCCGGGCGCCGCCTTCTGCGGGACGGCCGCCGCCCCACCGGCAGCACCGCCCCCGGCCGCCACGGCCTGCGGGGCCGGCGGTATCAGCGCCGGTTCTATGCCCGCCGCCGCCAGACCCGCCGCGGCCGTCTCCATCAGCGGTACGCCGTAGCGGGCGAGCCGCAGCGGCATCAGCGACTCCACCGGGGCCTTGCGGCGCCAGGCGCGGCCGAAGCGGGAGCGCAGGCGGGCCTGGTAGACGAGACGTTCCTGCTCCAGCTTGATCACCTGGTCGTAGGAGCGCAGCTCCCACAGCTTCATCCGGCGCCACAGCAGGAACGTGGGAACGGGCGACAGCAGCCAGCGGGTCAGCCGGACGCCCTCCATGTGCTTGTCCGCCGTGATGTCCGCGATCCGGCCGATCGCGTGGCGCGCCGCCTCGACCGCGACCACGAACAGCACCGGGATCACCGCGTGCATGCCCACGCCCAGCGGGTCCGGCCAGGCCGCCGCACCGTTGAACGCGATCGTCGCCGCCGTCAGCAGCCACGCCGTCTGACGCAGCAGCGGGAAGGGAATGCGGATCCAGGTCAGCAGCAGGTCCAGGGCCAGCAGGACGCAGATGCCCGCGTCGATGCCGATCGGGAAGACATAACTGAAGTTCCCGAAACCCTTCTTGATGGCCAGCTCACGGACGGCCGCGTACGAGCCCGCAAAGCCGATTCCGGCGATGATGACGGCACCGGTGACGACCACGCCGATGAGAATCCGGTGCATCCGTGTCAGCTGCAGTGGCGCGGCCACCTGTACTCCCCTCCCGTTGCGTGTTGTTGCGCGCAACAGGGTGGCACATGTGTGCGGCGCACGCGTGGCCGGTGTGCCGGAGCCCGGTCCGCACGGGACCGGGCTCCGGCAACTTCCCTGGTGGAGCGCGGAGTCGAACCCCGGCCGGGTCAGCTCTTCTTCGAGGCCGACGCGGACGGGGACGCCTTCTTCGACGGACTCGCGGACGCGCCCTTGGACGGGGAAGCCGACTTCGACGGGGAGGCACTCCCCGACGCCCCCTGCGCCGGAGACGAGCCCGCCCCGGCGCCGCGGTTCGCCGCGGCGACCGAGGCCACCGCCTCCTTGACGGCCTTCTCCGCCGCCTTCGCCAGGTCGTCCGCGTCCGGCGTCTTCTCACCGGCCAGACCGGCGCCGTTGTAGTCGAGGGTGATGACGACGTTTTCCGCCCGCACCACGACCGTCTCCTGCTTGAAGGCGCCTTCCTTCTTCTTCAGGTCGTAACGCACCGCCGTGGCCTGGTCGCCCACCCCGGAGACCGGTTGCGACGCCGTGTTCTTCGCGCCCTCCACGGACTGCGCGTCCCGCACCTGCCTGCCGAAGTACTCCTGTGCGAGCTTGTCGCCGTCACCGCGCGCGGCGTCCGACTCGAAGCGCAGCAGGGAGACGTTCAGCCAGCGGAACTGGGAGCCCTTGACACCGTTGTTCTGGAGGCTGCTCCACGAGCAGCTGGAACGCGTCCCCGTGTCGTCCGAGGCGCCCTGCTTGCCGGACTTGGCCCCCTTCGGCACCAGATCGCCCAGGGTCTTCCCGGACAGGACGGCGCACGGCTTCGGCAGCGTCGTGTACGCGGCCGGCCGCACCGCGTCCGTCGAGGCGCTCTTCGAGGGCTGCGCACCCGCGGTCTGCTGCTTCTGCGCCTGCTGCTTGGCGTCGCCGCCCGAGCCGGAACCGGAGTCCGAGGAACAGCCGGCGGCGACGAGTACCGCCGGAACGGCCGCCGCGCAGACGAGCAGGCGGCGCAGGCGCGCACCCGGCCGGCCCGGCCACCGGCCGCCCCGAACGCCCTGATCGTGCTGATCTCTCCCCCACTGCCTATACGGCGTGGGAGGTACCCCCATGTCTCGCTGTGCAGGTCGGTGCATGGTTCCTTCACTCATGACGCTCGTGGATCGTGCGGTCGGATCGGGTCCGAGGGGCCACGGTACGCGGTGGGGACGCATGCGGTGCGAGGTTCGGTTCCTCGGCGGAGGCGGACACCAGGGGTGCCTCAGTCGAGCGAACCCGCCAGCTGCTGGGCCAGTTTCCGGGCCTTGTCCTGCATGTCCTCGCTGCTCGGGGCGCTTCCGGCGGCGGCCGGCTGCTCGTCGTACTGGATGGTCACGATCACGTTGGACGTGCGGAACACCACAGTCACCGTGCGCTGCTGGGAGGTGCTCAGCTGGTCGTCGAGGAACGCCTCGTCGCCCAGATCGTCGAGCGTGCGGGGCTGGAGATCGTCCTCGGCGCCGTCGGCGGACGGGCTTCCGGAGGCGGACGCGGGGCCGGAGGCGGACGTGGAGGCGGAAGGGGAGGCCGAGGAGGCGGCGCCGGCGTTTGCGGACTTCCCGCCGCCCGCGGAAGCGGATGCGGAGCCGGAGCCGGAAGCAGAGACGGAACCAGAAGCAGAGCGGGAAGCGGAAGGGGAGCCGGTGGCGGACGCCGAACCCGAACCGGAAACCGGCTCGGGCAGATCCGCGGCCTGCTCCTTGGAGGCGTAGACCTCATGGGCGCGGTCGTCGTCGCTGACCGTGTTGTCGTACGACACCACCCGCTCGAAGTCGACGAACAGATGGTCCGTGGCAGCGGCCGACTCCGCCTTCCAGCGGCAGCCGGAGCGACGGTCGTTGTTGTACGTCAGCGCGGCATCGCCCTGGTAGGTGGCGTCGCGCTGGGTCTGGTCCGTTATCTGCTGGATGCCCGGAAGGAGCGAGTCGAGGGAGCCGTGGTTCACCGCGCCGCAGGCGTCGGAGAGAGTCCGGTACTTGCCGGGCTCGGCGGTGGCGGCGCTCGCGGTGGGGTCGCCGGCCTTGGAGTCCTCCGCCGCGCCACCGCTCCCGGAGCCCGAGGTGCAGGCGGTCAGCAGTGCCGCGAGGAGCACGGCGGCGCCCGGTACATACGCCTTCCGCTGCACGGTGAGGCCCCTCTCGACGGTTCGGCGGGCATGGGAGCCCGCGGCTTAATCGGTTGCCGCCGGGGGCGGCTACCCGGAGACAATGTGTATCGCACGCACTGCCGTGAACGCCGGTCCGTTGTCCTATACGTCGACCTTGGCACCGGTTTTGCGATCAATGACTTATGTGTTTTTTCGGGGGAAAGAGGCTGCTATGTCGTATGTAGAGGTGCCGGGCGCCCAGGTTCCGATCCGTATGTGGACGGACCCGGGGACGGTCGAGGGCGCCGCGATGCAGCAGCTGCAGAATGTGGCGACGCTGCCGTGGATCCGCGGCCTCGCGGTGATGCCGGACGTCCACTACGGCAAGGGCGCGACGGTCGGCTCGGTCATCGCGATGCGGGACGCCGTGTGCCCGGCGGCGGTCGGGGTGGACATCGGCTGCGGAATGTCGGCGGTCAGGACGTCCCTGACGGCGAACGACCTCCCCGGCGACCTCTCCCGCCTGCGCTCGAGGATCGAGCAGGCGATCCCGGTCGGCCGGGGCATGCACGAGGACCCCGTCGACCCGGGCCGCTTCCACGGGGTGGCCACCGCGGGGTGGGACGACTTCTGGGGGCGGTTCGACGGGGTGGCCGAGGCGGTCAGGTTCCGTCACGATCGCGCCGAAAAGCAGATGGGAACGCTTGGATCCGGGAACCATTTTGTCGAAGTCTGTCTGGATGGCGACGGATCGATCTGGCTGATGCTCCACTCCGGTTCCCGGAACATCGGCAAGGAGCTGGCCGAACACCACATCGGTGTGGCTCAGGGGCTTCCGCACAACCAGGGTCTGATCGACCGCGACCTGGCGGTCTTCGTCGCGGACACCCCCCAGATGGGGGCATACCGCAATGACCTGTACTGGGCGCAGGAGTACGCACAGTACAACCGGACGCTGATGATGGCGCTCCTGAAGGACGTGATCCGTAAGGAGTTCAAGAAGGCCAAGCCGACCTTCGAGCCCGAGATCTCGTGCCATCACAACTATGTGAGCGAGGAGCGGTACGGGGGCGTGGACCTGCTCGTCACGCGCAAGGGTGCGATCAGCGCCAGGGCCGGGGAGTACGGCATCATCCCGGGTTCCATGGGCACCGGTTCGTACATCGTGAAGGGGCTCGGCAACGAGAAGTCCTTCAACTCGGCGTCGCACGGCGCGGGCCGGCGCATGAGCCGCAACGCGGCGAAGCGTCGCTTCACGTCGAAGGACCTGGAGGAGCAGACACGCGGTGTGGAGTGCCGCAAGGACTTCGGTGTCGTGGACGAGATCCCGGGCGCCTACAAGCCCATCGAGCAGGTCATCGAGCAGCAGAGCGACCTCGTGGAGGTCGTGGCGAAGCTGAAGCAGATCGTCTGCGTGAAGGGCTGACACGACGGGCCCGGCCGTGCGCCGGGCTCACTTGGCGTGCTTCACCGCGTAGATCATCACGAACGCCACGATGTGGATGCCGAAGAGGAAGTACGCCAGGTAGTACCAGACGTAGCGTTCGCGCTTCTTCTCCAGGGACAGGCGGTCCTGTTCCGCGGTGCGGTCCGGGTCGCTCATCACAGGTCCCGGTGGACCTTGGTGTTGGACGCCTGGGCCCGGGGCCGGACCACCAGGAGGTCGACGTTGACGTGGCTGGGGCGGGTGACCGCCCAGGTGATCGCGTCGGCCACGTCGTCCGCCGTCAGGGGTTCGGCGACGCCCTCGTACACCTTCGCCGCCTTCGCCGTGTCGCCGCCGAAGCGGGTCAGCGCGAACTCCTCCGTCTTCACCATGCCGGGGGCGATCTCGACCACCCGTACCGGCGTGCCGACGATCTCCAGGCGGAGGGTCTCGGCGAGGACGTGCTCGGCGTGCTTGGCGGCGACATAGCCCCCGCCGCCCTCGTAGGTGCCGTGGCCGGCGGTGGAGGAGACGACCACCACGGTGCCGTCGCCGCTCGCCGTCAGCGCGGGGAGCAGGGCCTGGGTGATGTTCAGGGTGCCGAGCACGTTCGTCTCGTACATCCGGCGCCAGTCCTCGGGGTCGCCGGTGGCGACCGGGTCGGCGCCGAGCGCGCCGCCCGCGTTGTTCACCAGGACGCCGATGGTCCGGAAAGCCGTGGCGAACTCGTCGACCGCCGCCCGGTCCGTGACGTCCAGCGCATACGCCGTCGCCGAGTGGCCCGCCGCGGTCAGTTCCTCCGCGAGCGCCTCGATACGGTCCTTGCGGCGGGCGGTGAGGACCACCCGGTAACCGGCGGCGGCGAGCTGCCGGGCCGTCGCGGCGCCGATGCCGCTGCTCGCGCCCGTGACGACGGCGATGCGGGAGACGGCGGAGGGTGCTGCGGCGGTCATGGCGAGGCTCCTCGGACGGCGGACTCGAAGCTGTGGTGCCGCACTCGGTGGTGCGGGCGACGTGCGCCCAGGATAGGTCGCGGGGCGGACGGTGGGCTCGAGCGCCCGGGGTGGTCAGTGTCCCCGGGGCGCCCACATGATGACGGCCATCCCGGCCAGGCAGATCAGCGCGCCGGTGACGTCCCAGCGGTCCGGGCGATAGCCGTCCGCGACCATGCCCCAGGCGAGGGAGCCGGCCACGAAGACGCCGCCGTACGCGGCGAGGACACGGCCGAAGTGTGCGTCCGGCTGGAAGGTGGCGACGAAGCCGTAGACGCCGAGCGCCATGACGCCCGCGCCGATCCACAGCCAGCCGCGGTGTTCGCGCAGGCCCTGCCAGACGAGCCAGGCCCCGCCGATCTCGAAGAGCGCGGCGACGACGAAGAGGGCGGCGGAGCGGAGCACCAGCATGCGGCCACCTTCGCACGGGGGCCTTCCCCGGTCTTCATCGGCCGCCGCCATGTCCTGGCGGGCGGGTCACCTGCCCGGCGGTGCCTTACGCAACGCACACGTGGGATACATGCGGTGATGCGCGGGCCGATATGGAGGAAAGTGACGATGAGGAAGTGGATTGCCGGCGCGCTGGGTGCGGCCGTCGTGGTGGGTGGGGGCCTGCCGGCCGTGGCTCTGGGCGCCGAGCCCGGTCTCACCTATCACGGGTACGTGACCATGGGCCGGGGTGAGGTGAACGTCCGGCTCACCCCGTGGAACCACTCACCGTCCGGCGTCAAGGGCGCCACCGTGCGGCTGCGCTGGTCCAAGCGGCTGTCGGACCAGCAGGTGTTGCCGGGAGCCTGTGCGCGGTTCGACGCGAGCACGGTGCTGTGCCGCACGGGGGCGATCGTCCCGATGGGCCGGGGCAGGGAGATTCATCTGCGGGTGCGTCTCGCCGACACGTCGACCGACGAGGTGCGAGTGGAGATCGACTCCCTGGGGGGCGGCGGCGCGGCGGACCGCAACCCGGCCACCCAGCAGGTGCTGGTCCTGGGGACGGGGGACCGGTACGCCTTCTGAGGGCGTCCGGCCACCGGGTGAGGGGATCCGGAATACCTGGAGAGGCGGTGTCGTTCGGAGGTGTAGTTGAAACGTAAACCACCTGGAGGGTGTGAGCGAGCATGCAGTTCGGGATCTTCAGCGTCGGCGACGTCACCCCGGACCCGACCACGGGCCGTACCCCGACCGAACGCGAGCGGATCAAGGCCATGGTCGCGATCGCGCTCAAGGCCGAGGAGGTCGGCCTGGACGTCTTCGCGACCGGCGAGCACCACAATCCGCCGTTCGTGCCGTCGTCGCCGACCACGATGCTCGGCTACGTGGCCGCCAAGACGGAGAAGCTGATCCTCTCCACCTCCACCACCCTCATCACCACCAACGACCCGGTGAAGATCGCCGAGGACTACGCGATGCTCCAGCACCTCGCGGACGGCCGGGTGGACCTGATGATGGGGCGCGGCAACACCGGCCCGGTCTATCCCTGGTTCGGTCAGGACATCCGCCAGGGCATCGACCTCGCCATCGAGAACTACGCCCTGCTGCACCGGCTGTGGCGCGAGGACGTGGTGAACTGGGAGGGCAAGTTCCGTACGCCGCTCCAGGGCTTCACCTCCACCCCGCGCCCGATGGACGGGGTCCCGCCGTTCGTCTGGCACGGCTCGATCCGGTCGCCCGAGATCGCCGAGCAGGCCGCGTACTACGGCGACGGCTTCTTCCACAACAACATCTTCTGGCCGGCCGACCACACCAAGCGGATGGTCGAGTTCTACCGGACGCGGTACGCCCACTACGGCCACGGCACCCCGGAGCAGGCGATCGTCGGTCTGGGCGGACAGGTGTTCATGCGGAAGAACTCCCAGGACGCGGTGCGCGAGTTCCGGCCGTACTTCGACAACGCACCCGTCTACGGACACGGCCCGTCCCTGGAGGACTTCACCGACCAGACCCCGCTCACCGTCGGCTCGCCGCAGCAGGTGATCGAGAAGACGCTGGGCTTCCGCGAGTACGCCGGTGACTACCAGCGCCAGCTGTTCCTGATGGACCACGCCGGACTCCCGCTGAAGACCGTGCTCGAGCAGATCGACATGCTCGGCGAGCAGGTCGTGCCGGTGCTTCGCGAGGAGTTCGCGAAGGGCCGTCCGGCCACCACGCCACAAGCGCCGACCCACCGGTCGCTGCTCGCCGCCGCGCAGGAGCCGACGGCCGGGGAAGGGGCGAGCGCCGCATGAAACTCGTCGTGGTCTCGGCGGGGCTGAGCGTCCCGTCCTCCACGCGGCTGCTGGCCGACCGGCTGGCCGCGGCCGTGGAGCGGCAGGCTCCCGTCGACGTCCAGGTGGTCGAGCTGCGCACCCTCGCCGTGGAGATCGCGCACAACTTCACCAACGGCTTCCCGGGGCGTGCGCTGGCCGCCGCCCTGGAGGCGGTGACCGAGGCCGACGGGCTGGTCGTGGTCACGCCGGTGTTCTCCGCGTCGTACAGCGGGCTGTTCAAGTCGTTCTTCGACGTGCTCGACAAGGACGCGCTGGAGGGCAAGCCGGTCCTGATCGCGGCGACCGGCGGCAGCGCCCGGCACTCGCTGGTGCTGGACCACGCCCTGCGCCCGCTCTTCTCCTACCTGCGGGCCGTGGTCGCCCCGACCGGCGTCTACGCGGCCTCGGAGGACTGGGGCGCGGAGGGCCTGCCCGAGCGGATCGAACGCGCCGCGGGCGAACTGGCGCTGCTGATGAGCGCGGGGGCGCCACGGCAGCCGGGGGGCTCGGTGGCGGGGGCCGCCGGTTCGGTGGCGCTGCCGGTCGGGGCCGTGCCCGAGCCCGCCCGGTCCGTGGCCGCCGGTTCCGGGGCCAAGGCCGCCGACTCCGGGTTCCGGGTGATCCCGTTCGAGGAGCAGCTGGCCGCGCTGCGGGGTTAGCCGTCCAGGGGCGGCCGGGCTGCGGCCCGGCCGCCTGTGAACCCTCGCGGGACCGACGTGACGTACGCGATGTACGTGCCGTAATCCGCGCGCCGGCCAGGCCGGGTAAACCGCCACGCCCACAGCGGTGAGAGGCGGGTAAGAAGCCCGCCCGTGGCACCGTCCAGCCGGTGGTGCAACGCGCTGGCCTTGGCAGACTGGTGGGGTGACCCAGACAGTGCTGCTCGCCGAGGACGACCGCGCCATCCGTCATGCCCTGGAACGCGCGCTGACGCTGGAGGGTTACAAGGTGACCGCCGTGGCCGACGGGGTCGAGGCCATCGCCCAGGCCCATCGCACCCAGCCCGACGTGCTTGTCCTCGATGTGATGATGCCCGGCATCGACGGTCTCCAGGTGTGCCGGGTGCTGCGTGCCGAGGGCGACCGCACCCCGATCCTGATGCTCACCGCCCTGGTGGAGACCGCCGACCGGATCGCGGGACTGGACGCGGGCGCCGACGACTACGTCGTCAAGCCGTTCGACGTCGAGGAAGTCTTCGCCCGGCTGCGCGCCCTGCTGCGCCGCACCAACGGCTCCGCCTTCGAGGCTCCCAAGGAGGAGGAGAAGGTTCCCCCCGGCCAGGTCTCCGTCGCCGGGCTGCGCATGGATGTGCAGGCCCGTCGCGCCTGGCGCGGCGAGCGGGAGCTGGAACTCACCCGGACCGAGTTCGACCTGCTGGAACTGCTGGCCCGCAACGCCGGCATCGTCCTGGACCACGCCACCATCTACGACCGTATCTGGGGCTACGACTTCGGCCCCGGCTCCAAGAACCTCGCCGTCTACGTGGGCTATCTGCGGCGCAAGCTCGACGAGCCGGGGGCACCGGCCCTCATCCACACGGTGCGCGGCGTGGGGTATGTACTGAGGGAGGACTAGTGCCTCCACCACCGGACCCGCGCGCCGAGGACGGCGCCGGGAGGGGCATGCGCCTGTGGCGGCGGCTGCCGGTCGGACTGCGCCGGCGGCTGCGGCTGCGGTCCCGGCTGCGCCGGATGTCGTCGCTGCGGACCACCTTCACCCTGTCGTTCGCGGCCGTGGCCGCCGGCGTCACCGTCCTGGTCGGCTTCCTCAGCTACGACGCCGCCGCCCGGCTGGTGCGGGTTGATCAGCAGACGGTGTTCGCGCAGGTCGTGGCCGATCTGCGGGACCAGGTCAGTCAGAAGCAGCTGATGCCGGGCGACTTCGCCGTCTCCGACAAGGACAACGACACCGCGCGCGACGACATCATCCGGCCCAGTCGCACGGTGGTGCAGGTGCTCGGGCCCGGCGGTTCGGTCGTCGACCACTCCAACCCGCCGCTGCCCGTCGGCGGCGACGACCGGCGGATCGCCGAGAACGCCACCGCGGGCAAGCGGGTCGAGCACACGAACGTCAGCGTCGGCGGCGACGTCTACCGCGTCGCGACCGTGGCGCTCGGCAGAGGCCAGGGCGCGGTGCAGGTCGCCCAGGAGCTCAGCAGCACCGAGGACCTGCTGCGCAGCCTTCAGCAGCGCACCGCCCTGCTGATGGGAGCGGTGGTGATCGCGGCTGGACTGTTCGGCTGGTGGCTGGCGCGGCGGATCACCGGGCGGCTGGTACGGCTCGCCGGTGCCGCCGAGGGCGTGGCGCGCACCCGGCGGCTCGGCGTCCAGGTCCCGGTCACCGGGAACGACGAGGTGGCCCGTCTAGGCCGCTCGTTCGACCGTATGCTCGGGCGGCTCGCCCAGTCGGAGGAGGACCAGCGGCGTCTGGTGCAGGACGCGGGTCATGAGCTGCGCACGCCGCTGACGTCCCTGCGGACCAACATCTCGCTGCTGCGCCGTATCGACGAGCTGCCGGCCGCCGCCCGTGAGGAACTGGTCGCCGACCTGGCCCAGGAGTCCCGCGAGCTGACCGACCTGGTGAACGAGCTGGTCGACCTGGCGGCCGGCCAGTCGGACACGGAACCGGTGCAGCGGCTGATCCTCGCGGACATCGCCGAGGACGCGGCGACGATCGCCCGGCGGCGCACGGGCCGGCAGGTCGTGGTGCGCACCACGGGTGACACCACGGTCGACGGCCGCGCCACGGCGTTGCAGCGGGCGTTTTCCAACCTCGTGGAGAACGCGGCCAAGTTCGACCGGGACGGCAAGGCGCCGATCGAGATCGCCGTCATGGGTCCGGTGCACCCGCCCCAGCTGGCGGACTCCGACGAGCCGGACACCGGGCCGCCGCTGGGCAGCGTGCGCGTCGAGGTCCTCGATCGCGGACCCGGCATCGAGGAGGGCGACCTCATGCGCGTCTTCGACCGCTTCTACCGGGCCGCGGATGCCAGGAGCCTGCCCGGCTCCGGTCTCGGCCTGGCGATCGTGCGGGACGTGGCGACGTCGCACGGGGGAGCGCCGTTCGCCTCCCGGCGCGAGGGCGGGGGATCGGTGATCGGGTTCACGATCGGCGGAGGAGCCGCGCACACCGGCGAGTGACCTGGTATCCGCGGCCGTACCCGCGCCCGGGCGGGTCGTCGTCGGGTAGCGGCGGAGTCGTCGTCGGGTAGCGGCGGGTCGTCCTCGGGTAGGGCGGGGGCGTCGTCCGGCAGGGCACGTCGTCCGGCAGATCGTCGGGCGAGTCGGCTCCTCGGGCGGGTGGTCAGCCGACGTGGACGCGTGGCCGGCGCCTGCGGTCGGGTTCCGCCTCGCGCAGCACCTCCCGGGTCACCGGGGCCACCTCGCCCTGGCCGAAGAGGAAGAACCGCAGGAAGTTGGCGAACGGATTGCCCTCGGTCCACTCGAAGTAGATGTGCGGAAGGCAGCCCGTGGTGTCGCGGACGTGGAGCAGCAGGGCGGCGAGGGCGTTGGGGATGGAGGAC
>NZ_JBEYWX010000049.1:0-18220 GCF_040644655.1 Streptomyces sp. NPDC046931 | reverse complement strand
TCCACCAGCAACGGCAACGGATCCGACGACGTCACCAACTCACGCAACGGAAACCGCCCCAGCACCCCGTCCACCTCCGGAGACAACGCCGCCGCGAGACGGGCGACCGGTGGGCGCGACTCGTCGCGCAGGGCGCGGACGGCCGCCCGGATCGTCTGCCGCCGGGGTCCGTCCGGCACTCCGGCGGCTGCCCGCTCGTACAGGTCGGCGCCCTCCTCCAGGACCAGGGCCACGTCGATGCGGGAGGGAACCTTGATCTGCGCGTGCCGCCGCCAGGTGGTGACCGGATCGCTCCACGCCTCCACGAGATAGGTCCAGTTGCCGGTCGACGACGGTGTCACCTCGGCACCCCAGCGGTCCGATCCGGGTTCCAGTTCACGCATCGGCGTCCAGGGACCGGGACGGCCCTCCGGGTCCCGGAGAACGACGTTGGCGCCGATCGCGCCGTGCCCCTCGGCGAAGACCGTCGCGGTGACCTGAAAGGTCTCTCCCTCCACCGCCTTGGCCGGCCGTCTCCCGCCCTCGACGGCGGGCCGGACATCGACGATCGGTATGCGCCCGGTCACGGTCCTCGCGCCGTCGGCGACAGGGGGGTTCGCCTCCCGGTGCACGGCCTGCGGTTCCAACGGTCCTCACCTCCTCCGCCGTTCTAGACACTCGGTGGGCGCCGGCTCTGCGGTCTTCGTCTCACAGCTGCGTACGGCCGCCTCCTAAGCGTTCGCCGACGGTGCGTGACACGTTCCGGGCACGGTCCGCTCACGACGGTCGGTGGGTTCCCGCGGGTCGCGTGGGTGGCAGGGATCGCGCATCGAGCGGGGGTGACGGGCGTTCAGGTACAGCTCGGCGGCGTCGACGGCCTCACGTGCGCAGCGCTTGCCCATCAGCACGCACAACGTGTAGCCCGTGTCCTCGAAGTTGCCGCGGACGGCGCGGTTGTCGGGAGACGCGAGCATCCGGCGCTCCCAGGCCCGGTACTGCTCGAGGTGTCTGGCGACCTCGGCTCTGGCCGGCTGGAGCATGGCACGGTCACCTCCCACTCTGCGCTGAGCACGGTTCCGGGGCGTTGCGCGGGGCGCCGTCCGGAGGGTGCGCGACGGCCGTGCACGGACGCGAGGTGATCCGTTACGGCGATCGAGACCTTCACCCATGGTGCACGGTCCGACGCGCAGCGTCCTGTTCGGGTTTCAACCACAGTGTCGGGTGCGCTTCGTGTTGCACGAATGGAGTAGTGCTCTCACTCTGGACTTACTCAGAAGCGATGAACGCTCACGCTTCGTGATCGGGGCTCGGCCCCCTGGGCCGGAGGAGGAGCGAGAGCTTCGCCGGTGAGGAGTCAACGACGATGAAGACCGCACAGCCCTGCTACTACCACCTCGACATGGAACTCAGCCCGGAGCGTATCGGGCAGGTCCGGCGGATCCTGGCCGCCCACCTCCGCTACTGGGACCTCGAGATGCTCGTCGAGCCCGTGTGCCAGTGCGCCGAGGCGCTCCTGCACACGATCGACCGGCATGCGGCAGACAAGAACACCACGATCGAGATGTGGTGGAACGGTCAGCACCTCATCACCGCGGTCCAGGACGCCGAACGGGACATCCGGCCGCACTACGCGCCGAGCGGCTGCCTGACGAAGATCGCGGCGCTGAGCAACGGCTGGGGCTACTGTGCCACCGCTGCCGGCGGCAAGATCGTCTGGTTCTCGCAGCGGGCCCGGTCCGGTGAGCGGGCACCCCTCGTTCCGGTCGCGCCCGCCCCCAGCCTGCGCGCGACCCGCCCCGTCCCGCGTGCCCTGCCGCTGCCGGCGGTGGCAACGGCGCGGGACCGGGAGGAGCAGGCGGCCGAGCGGCCGGAGCCGGCCCTCGTCCCCGCCTAGGCCCTGTCGTCCACGCTGTCGTCCAAGCGCTGCCGTCCGGCTCCCGTCGTCCGCCCGAAGGGCGGGGCAGGCGGGAGTCCGGCGACAGGGCCTGGCGACCGCGGTACGGACGGTGCCTGCGCCCCGTGCGCACCCACACGTGACGCCGCCCTTCCGGCCCGGGGGTCGGTGCTGCCAGACTCCGGACGTGCCTGACTTCGACATGCTCGTCATCGGATCCGGACCCGGCGGCCAGAAGGCCGCCATCGCCGCGGCCAAGCTCGGCCGCCGGGTCGCCGTCGTCGACAACCCCGACATGCTCGGCGGGGTCTCCCTCCACACCGGGACCATTCCCTCCAAGACCCTGCGGGAGGCCGTTCTCTATCTCACCGGCCTCACCCAGCGGGATCTGTACGGACAGAGTTACCGGCTCAAGGAGGACATCACCGTCGCCGACCTGACCGCGCGCACCCGGCATGTGGTCGGCCGGGAGGTCGACGTCATCCGCAGTCAGCTCTCCCGCAACCATGTCTCCCTGTTCACCGGAACCGGCCGGTTCACGGACCCTCACACCGTCGCCGTACGCGAAGGGACGGGCGACGAAAGGCTGTTGAGCGCGGAGCACATCGTCATCGCCACCGGCACCAGGCCCGCCCGGCCCGCGAGCGTCGAGTTCGACGGCCGGTCGATCATGGACTCGGACAACGTCCTGGCCCTGGAGCGGGTGCCCCGTTCGATGGTCATCGTGGGAGCGGGTGTGATCGGCATGGAGTACGCCTCCATGTTCGCCGCCCTCGGCAGCAAGGTCACCGTGGTCGAGAAGCGGCCCGGAATGCTGGATTTCTGCGACGTCGAGGTGATCGAGTCGCTGAAGTACCACCTGCGGGAGCTGGCCGTCACCTTCCGCTTCGGGGAGACCGTCGCGGCCGTCGAGCGGCACCCCAAGGGCACCCTCACCGTCCTGGAGAGCGGCAAGAAGATCCCCGCCGACGCCGTGATGTACTCGGCGGGACGACAGGGCGTGACCGACGGACTCGACCTCGGCAAGGCGGGCCTGACCGCCGACGCGCGCGGCCGCATCACGGTCGACGAGCACTACCGCACCGAGGTGGCGCACATCTACGCCGTCGGTGACGTGATCGGCTTCCCGGCGCTCGCCGCAACCTCGATGGAGCAGGGCCGCATGGCGGCGTACCACGCCTGCGGTGAGCCCGTGGACGAGCTGACCGCCCTCCAGCCGATCGGCATCTACACCATCCCCGAGATCAGCTTCATCGGACGGACGGAGGATCAGCTCACCGAGGACCGCGTTCCGTTCGAGGTCGGCATATCCCGCTACCGGGAACTGGCCCGCGGGCAGATCATCGGCGACTCGCACGGCATGCTGAAGCTGCTGGTCTCCCCGGAGGACCGCACCCTGCTCGGGGTCCACTGCTTCGGCAGCGGGGCCACCGAGCTGATCCACATCGGCCAGTCGGTCATGGGGTGCGGCGGCACGGTCGACTACCTGGTCAACGCGGTCTTCAACTATCCGACGCTCGCGGAGTCGTACAAGGTCGCCGCACTGGACGCGACCAACAAGATCCGGCAGATCGACCGGCTCAAGGACTGACCGGCACGGCCCGAGGACTCACATCGCGTGCGCGGCCGGGCTCCTCGCATGGACAGCACGGCCCCATGTGATCGACACTCGGCAGGTGGCAAGGTACTTCGACATTCACCCGGACAACCCCCAGCCGCGCACGATCGGGCAGGTCGCCGAGAGCATCCGCGACGGTGCGCTCGTGGTCTATCCGACGGACTCCTGCTTCGCGCTGGGGTGCCGGCTGGGCAGTCGCGACGGCATCGACCGTATCCGCGCGATCCGCCATCTCGACGACCGTCATCACTTCACGCTCGTGTGCCGGGACTTCGCACAGCTGGGTCAGTTCGTGCACGTCGACAAGGACGTGTTCCGAGCGATCAAGGCCTCGACGCCGGGCAGCTACACATTCATCCTCCCCGCGACGCGCGAGGTGCCGCGCAAACTGCTGCATCCGAAGAAGAAGACGGTCGGCGTCCGGATCCCCGACCACGTGGTGGCCCAGGCGCTGCTCAACGAGCTCGGTGAGCCGATCCTGTCCAGCACGCTGCTGCTGCCGGGCGAGGAGGAGCCGATGACCCAAGGCTGGGAGATCAAGGAGCGGCTCGACCATGTCGTGGACGCCGTGGTCGACTCGGGCGACTGCGGCACGGAGCCCACCACGGTCATCGACTTCTCCGCCGGCGAGCCGGAGATCGTACGCAAGGGGGCCGGCGACACGTCACGGTTCGAGTGACGGGCGGGCGCCCGGCCTCCCGTCGGCCGGGGCACGCCCGCGACCGTCGCAGCTCAGCCGGTCAACGGATCCCCGACCGGGCCTTCCTCGTCCACCGTTTCGCCGTGCAGCCGGCGCACGAGGGAGTCCCGGTGGAGTCCGGCGAGCGCGGCCAGCAGGTCGGGGTGGCGCAGCAGCGGAGCCGCGCGGCGGTCCCGCTCGCCGGGATCGGTGAGCCTTCGGAAGTCGAACGCCAGGCCGGCCGTGTGGTCGCTGCCGGCCAGCGCGCCGACCGCGTCCCGCGCGAGGGACGCGGTGGTCAGCAAGCTGGCCGCCCAGCTCGCGACCACTTCGTCCACCCAGGTGCGCCAGTCGGCGTCGGTCTCGTCGGCGGCCGCCGCGTCGTATCCGGTGAGCCAGTCCAGGCGGGCGGAGCCGCCCGGCCCGACGAGGGCGACGAGGGAGGCGTCGGTGACGGTGGGATAGCGCAGCCAGGCGGCGACCATGACGGCCTGGGACGCCTGGGCCTCGGCCAGGGCGGCGTCCAGCGCTCCGCCGGTGCCCGGATAGGAGCGCAGCAGCCACTGTGTGGTGGCGGCTATGACGGGGGACAGGTCGGCTGACATTCGCGTCACCCTACCCATCGGGTGAAAGGGTGGAAATGGTTCATATCACATCCGGGTCCGGACGAGACGGGTCACTCATGCTGCGGCACGATCGCGACCGGGCAGTCCGCGTGGTGCAGCAGCGTGTGGCCCACCCGGCCGAGCTGGAGGCCGAAGTGGCCCTTCCTGCGCCGGGCTCCGATGATCACTAGGTCGGCGGCCGCCGAACGCTTCAGCAGCACCGTGCGCGCCGGCCCCTCGACCGTGTCGGGCCGCACCCGGACGGCCGGGTGGTCGGCCGCCGCGTCCCGCAGCAGGGCATCGAGCAGCAGGGACGCCCGCTGCTCGTGCAGGCGCACCGGTACCCCGGCGGGCGCGGACTGGTCGGTGGTCTCGTGGGCCGGGCGGCGCCAGGCCCGTACGACATCGAGGACGCAGTTTCGTGCCTCGGCCTCGCGGAAGGCGAACCGCACCGCCTCGGCCGTCGCGGCGGGGTCGCCGGCCCCGAGCAGGATCCGTTCGTGCGCACCGGCCAGGCCGGCCGGGTCGCCGCGGACGACGATCACGGGACAGTGCGCCCGCGCGGCCACGGCCAGGCTCACCGAGCCGAGGAGCAGGCCTTTCAACCCTCCTCGGCCACGGCTTCCGGTGACCAGGGCCGTCGCGCTCAGGCCCTCGTGCAGGAGCGCGGACACCGAGTCCTCGGGCCGGACCCTCGTGGAGACCCCCACCGCGGGATCGCGCCGGCGGGCACGCTCGGCCGCCGAGTCGACGACGTCGTCCACCCTCGTTTCCTCGGACCGCTGTTCGGGGTCGTCCGAGGGTGACCCGCCTTCGTAGCGTTCCCACAAGGAGGCGTACACCAGCCGGAGCGGCAGCCCGTGCCGGGCCGCCTCGTCCACGGCCCAGTCGACCGCGGTGAGACTGGGCTCCGATCCGTCGACGCCCACGACCAAGGGCAGCTCCATCCCTTCCACCGCCTTCCACCGGGCTGCGGCGGCGCGCAGCACGGGAGCGTCTCCTTATCACCATCGCACCGCGGAGGGCTCGGCAGGAGGGCCTGTGCGGTCCTGTTCCCGGACGAAAAGGCCCTGCCGCCCAGATCTGGCGGTTCCATCGCTCGCGTGGTGTCCTGAAGGAGACGGAAAGGGCCCGTAAGAGACGCGGAGCAGCGGCCGGCTGCCGCGCACCGCGCAATCAGGATCCGCGAGAAGCGGATGGGGTCCTTTCCGCCTCGTCATGGCGTGCTGGTGGAGCCGCCGGGTGGCCCCGACGGCCGGGAGCGGGCCGGGCAGGGGCGCGCGCACTCGCGCTCGGGAAGAGGAGCACAAGTCCCCGGCCGCACCACGTGAGAGGAAGGCCCCCGGAGGTCCGTCGGCCCCGGCCCGGAGGCCGATGGTCCCCCTGTGCCGGGACCGGGCGGCCCGTGGCGCGGTACTCGGTGCACGGCCACGCTGAAGACAGAAATGCCCCGGTCTCCCGCAGAGCACGGTCGGGAGGCCGCCGCACCGCGGAAGCATTCGCCGACCGGCCCCGGCGACCGGAACGAAAGGACATGGAGCGATGACCTCCGGCACCACCATGACCGCGGCCCTCCCGGCCGAGCACCGCGAACGGCTGATGCAGATCGCCAGCGAGGTCTCGTTCCCGGAAGGAACCCGGCTGTTCGAGGAGGGCCGGCACGCCGACCGGTTCTGGATCGTCCGGACCGGGAGCGTGGCGCTGGACCTTCATGTGCCCGGCCGCCGCTCCGCCGTCATCGAGTCGCTCGGGCACGGCGAACTGGTCGGCTGGTCCTGGCACTTCACCCCGCATGTGTGGCAGCTGGGCGCCGAGGCCGTCACCCCCGTGCGGGCCTACGAGTTCGACGCCGTGACCGTGCGGGCGATGTGCGACGCGGACGCCGAGTTCGGCCGCGCCATCGCCACCTGGATCGGCCGGGTCCTCGCCCACCGGCTGCACGCGGCCCGCACCCGGCTGCTCGACCTGTACGCACCGTACGGCAGCGGAGACCGCTGAGGAGGACACCGTGACCGGCAGCCCCCACGTCGTGGGCGACGTGATGACCCGCGCCGTTGTCGCCGTCGGCCGTGACGCCCCGTTCAAGGACGTCGTCGACCGCATGGACCGGTGGAACGTCAGCACCCTGCCCGTGCTGGAGGGCGGGAGCCGGGTGGTCGGCGTCGTCTCCGAGGCCGACCTGCTGCCGAAGGAGGAGGTGCGGCAGGGCGGCCCGGACCGGTACGGGCGGGCGCGGCGGCTGTCCGACCCGGCCGGGGCGGACGCGGTGACGGCGGGCGAGCTGATGTCCTCCCCCGCGATCACCGTCCATGCCGGGAGCAGCCTCGCCCGGGCCGCCCGGATCATGGCCCAGCGCAAGGTCAAGCGGCTTCCCGTCGTCGACGACGAGGGCATGCTCGAAGGCATCGTCAGCCGGGCGGACCTCCTGAAGGCCTTCCTGCGGCCGGACAACGACATCGCCGACGAGGTACGCCGGGACATCGTGGACATCCTCTTCCCGGCCCCGGTCGAGCCCGTCCACGTCATGGTCACCGAGGGCGTCGTCACCCTCACGGGGAAGGTCCAGGACAGTCCCCTGATCCCGGTGGCGCTGCGCCTGGCCCATGCCGTCGAGGGTGTGGTCGACGTGGACTGCCACCTCTCCGGGACCGACGTCACCTGACACGGCCCGTCCCCGCCCGCCGGACGGCGCCGGCCGTGCCGGCCGCGCAGAAGAACCGTCAGGCGGGAGAACGGCCAAGCAGAAGACCGGTCAACCGGTCATCCTCCGCCACTGCGGCCCGACATGCTCCCACTCCCGGTCCCATGCCTCCATGCGCCGGCGGTTCAGGCGCGCGCGCAGCAGCCGTCCGCAGACCAGCACCCCGCCCGCGGCCCCCATACCGGCGAGCGCCCCCACGACCGCCGCCTGCGCGTGGGCCTGACCCCCGGTGGCGGGCCTGGAGATCAGGTCGCCCGAGCGGTCCGTCCACACGGTGACCGCAGTGCCCGCCTTCGTGCCGGGCCGGACCTTCACCATGCCCGTGTGGGGCGCGCCGGAGGCGGTCCAGCGCGCCTGCGCCCACACTCCCCCGCCGCCGTCCACGGACAGCGCCCACGGCGTGCGGACCGCGTCGTGCGTCAGCACGGCCCGGGCCTCGTGGCACTGGGCGCGGTGCGCGGCGAGCGCGTGGGCGACGGCTCCCGCCGCCGTCCGGCCCCCGAGCACGCCGGACAGGAGGACGAGTGCCCAGATGCCGAGGAGAAGCCACGCTTCCAGCCGGTCACTGCCGCG
The DNA here is from genome assembly GCF_040644655.1 of Streptomyces sp. NPDC046931. Lineage (NCBI taxonomy): Bacteria > Bacillati > Actinomycetota > Actinomycetes > Kitasatosporales > Streptomycetaceae > Streptomyces > Streptomyces sp. NPDC046931. The sequence continues at coordinate 10,171 of NZ_JBEYWX010000049.1, read as the reverse complement.
CCGCAGCGGATTGCGCCGCCATCGCCACAGCCACGCGCCGGCCCCTGGCGTCCCTCTGGTACGCCCTGTCGCTGCCATCACCTGATGCTTCCGGCGCCCCAGGTCCCGTGGAGGACGTCGTCGCCGGGGAGGTCGGGGTCGAGGTCCGGGCGGCGGGGCGGGCCCGCGAGCGCGCAGTCCACGTCCACCACGCCCTCGACGCCGCGCACCAGGCGGGTCACCACGGGCACGAGCGAGGTGTCCGGGATGCGCCCGGTAAGGCGCACGACCCCGTCGTGCACCGCCACGCGGACGGGCTCCGGCGAGGCCGGGAAGAGGTGGGCGACGATCTCGTCGCGGACCTCCTCGGCGATGTCCTCGTCCTCCCGCAGGAACACCTTGAGCAGGTCGGAGCGGCTGACGATGCCGAGCAGCGCGCCCTCGTCGCTGACGACGGGCAGCCGTTTGACCCCGGAGCGGGCCATGGTCCGGGCGGCCTGGCCGAGCGTGGCGTTGGCGGCGACGGTGACGGCCGGGGCGGTCATCAGCTCCCCGGCGGTCACCGCTCCGGCCTTGACCAGGTCGGACAGCCGCTCGAGCCGGGCATGCCGGTCCTGGTCGCTGTCGCGGTACTCCTCCTTGCGCAGCAGGTCCGCCTCGGAGACGACGCCGACGACCCTGTACTCCTCCTCCACCACGGGCAGGGCGCTGACGTTCCACTCCCGCATGGTCTTGACGATGTCCTTGAACGTCGCCGCCCGGCCCAGGGCGACGACCCGGCTGGTCATGACGTCGCTCACGAGGCGCGGGGTGCCGTGCATGGTGTCCTCCGGTGGTGTCGAGGCGGGGACAACAGGGCGACGAACCGCACCCGGGTCCGCCGCGCCCGGGGTCATACGGTGATGCGCCTCCCGGTGATGCAGAGCGTCTCGATACGGATCCACAGGTCCCGCTGCCCGCCCGGCCAGGGCTCGCAGTGCGCGTGGTCCTCGAGCCGGCGTACGGAGTCGGGGTCCGTCACCGTGCTGGCGTGCCCGCGCACCAGCACGCTCCAGCCCTGGCTGAACGAGGCGTCGATGCGGTCGACTTCGAAGGCCACCTGGGTTCCTGACGCCTGGGACGGCACGGTGCCCGGCGCGGTCCGGAAGACGACCGCGCCGTCGATGACGCAGTAGTTCACCGGGACGATCTCCGGCCCCGAGACGGTGGGCACCGCCAGGCGTCCCACGCCGTGCGACAAGAGCAGGTCACGGCACTCCTGGATGGTCATCTCGGCGAACTTCGGATGCCCTCCGGCCTGGCCGAGGCCGGGCGGCAGCTCGACGTCGCCGCCGGTGAGCTCGAGCACCGTGGTCTCGAGTGCTCCGGCCAGTCTGAGCAGGGTGCTCACACCCGGCGCGGCGGTGGGCTGCTCCTCCAGGTACTGGAGGTAGCTGGGAGCCATGCCCGCCCGGGCGGCCGCCTCGTCCCGGGACACACCGAGTTCCTCACGCCGCAGGGCGAGCCTGCGCCCGAGAGCGCCCGCGTGATGCCCTTCCGTCGTCTTCGAGGATCCCTGTAGGGCCATGGCCCGTCACTCCCTCTCCTCACGCCGCCCGGACGGCGACGACTTCGTGCTGCTGCCCGCCCCCCAGTACCACCTTGAGTGCGCCCGTGTCGGCGCCCCGGCCGAAGACGTCGTAGGCCTCCTCCATGTGGTCCAGCGGGAAGGCGTGCGTGACCAGGGACGAGGTGGGCAGCCGGCCGGCGGCCGCCATCCGCAGCAGCGTGGGCGTGGAGTAGGTGTCGACCAGACCGGTGGTGAGAGTGATGTCCTTGCTCCAGAGGTCCTCGAGGTGCAGGGTCACGGGCTTGCCGTGGACGCCCATGTTGGCCACGTGTCCGCCTGGGCGCACCAGGCGCGTGCACAGCTCGAAGCTCTCCGGCGCCCCGACCGCTTCGATGACCACGTCCGCGCCCAGCCCGTCGGTGAGATCGGAGATCAGCTCCTGGGCCTGGCCGGGTTCGGCCAGGGCGTCGGCACCGAGCTGTTTCGCGGCGTCCAGCCGTGTCGGGGCCAGGTCCACTGCGACGATGCGTTCGGGGGCGAACAGCCGGGCCGTGGCGATCGCCGCGAGCCCGATGGGCCCGGCGCCGACGACGGCGACGGTGTCGCCGGGGCGTACGTGTCCGTTGAGCACACCCACCTCGTAGGCGGTGGGGAAGATGTCCGCGAGGAGTACGGCGTCCTTGCTGTCCACGGTGCCGGGCAGCGCGTGGAGGGACAGGTCGGCGTAGGGGACCCGGACGTATTCGGCCTGGGTGCCGTCGATCAGATGGCCGAGGATCCAGCCCCCGCCTCCGCGGCACTGGCCGTACGTCCGCTCCCAGCAGTAGCCGCACCGTCCGCAGGCGGTGATGCAGGAGACCAGGACGCGGTCACCGGGTTGTACCGTGTGCACATCGGTGGCGGTCTCGACGATCTCGCCGACCGCCTCGTGGCCCAGTACGGTGCCGGGGTGTGTCTCGGGTACGTCGCCCTTGAGGATGTGCAGGTCCGTTCCGCAGATGGTGACGCAGTCGACGCGCACGATCGCGTCGGTGGGGTCCTTGATGTCGGGATCCGGGACCTCCTCCCAGGCGGCCTGTCCGGTGCCGTGGAAGACGAAGCCCTTCATGGTGGTCCTTCCTTCCTCTCCCCGGGCCTTCTGCGGTGCGGGGACTCGGCGGAAGCTGTGGGGCCGGACACCGTCAGGATGCCACAGATGCCCCTGTTATCCAGATTTTCCGATTATCCCGGTATTTGCTCGGCCGGTCGCCCTGGATCGCGGACCGCCCGGCGGTACTCCCCCGGTGCGCCGCACCTGCCCCGTTCGATCCCGGTCGATCGGGACCGAACGGCCCTTTCGGCGGCATGCCCGCTTCCGCTTGTCTCGGACCATGCGCGAAACCCCGTCCGGGTCGTCGCCCGGCGACCCGGAACGCGTCGGCAGCGGGACGACCGTCGTACGGCTGCGCGGCGAGGTCGACATCGTCGCGGCGCTGACCCTCGGCCCGCGCCTGGACGCGCTGACCGCCGCTCCGTGCCCCGATCTGGTGCTGGACCTGCGCCCGGTGTCCTTCATCGACTGCTCCGGGCTGAGCCTGCTGTGCCGGGCCCGGAACCGCGTCCTGGCGCGGGGCGGCCGCCTGCGGCTCGTCGTCGACGGCACCCCTGTGCTGCGGCTCCTGCGCCACACCCGGCTGGCCGATGTCTTCGAGATCGGCCAGCACCTGCCCCCCGGGGCCGTGCCCGCGCCGGACGCGGTGGGCCCCGAGACGGCGCGCTGAGGCGCCGTACCGCGTCCGCGCCGGCACGCCCCGGAGTCACGATGTCCAGCTCCACTCCGCGACCTCGGGCAGATCCGTGCCGTGCTCCCGGATCCAGGCGTGGTGGCGGGTGCGGGCGTCGGCCATCTGCTGGCGTACGGCCGCGGAGCGCACCGCGAGCCCTGGCACGCGGTCGATGACATCCATGACCAGGCGGTAGCGGTCCAGATCGTTGCGGACCACCATGTCGAACGGGGTGGTCGTGGTCCCGGACTCCTTGTAGCCGCGCACGTGCAGGTTGTGATGACCGTTGCGGCTGTAGGCGAGTCGGTGGATCAGCCAAGGGTAGCCGTGGTAGGCGAAGACGACCGGCTTGTCGGGGGTGAAGAGGCCGTCGTACTCGAAGTCCGTCATGCCGTGCGGGTGCGCCTCGTGCGGCAGCAGCCGGGTCATGTCGACCACGTTGACCACGCGGACCGCGAGCCGGGGCAGATGGCGGCGCAGCAACTGGGCCGCGGCGAGCACCTCCTGGGTGGGTACGTCACCCGCGCAGGCGAGCACCACATCCGGCTCGCCGTCGTTCTCGGTGCCCGCCCACTCCCAGATTCCGGCGCCGCGCGCGCAGTGGACACGCGCCTCGTCCATGGAAAGCCAGTCGAAGCAGGGCTGCTTGCCGGCCACGATCACATTGACGTAGTCGCGGCTGCGCAGGGTGTGGTCCGCCACCGACAACAGGGTGTTGGCGTCCGGGGGCAGATAGACGCGGACGACCTCGGGGCTCTTGTTGAGGACGTGGTCGACGAAACCGGGGTCCTGGTGGGAGAAGCCGTTGTGGTCCTGGCGCCACACATGCGAGGTGAGCAGGTAGTTGAGGGAGGCGACGGGGGCGCGCCAGGGCAGCCGCCGCGATGTCTTCAGCCACTTGATGTGCTGGTTGACCATGGAGTCGACGATGTGCACGAAGGCCTCGTAGCAGGAGAACAGCCCGTGCCGTCCGGTGAGGAGATAGCCCTCCAGCCAGCCCTGGCAGAGGTGTTCGGAGAGGACCTCCATGACGCGGCCGTGCCGGTCCAGGTGTTCGTCCACCGGCAGCATCTGCGCCTGCCATGCCTTGCCGCTGGCGTCGAAGACGGCCTGAAGCCGGTTCGAGGCGGTCTCGTCGGGACCGACCAGGCGGAAGTCCCGCCGGGCGGCGGTGTCCTTCATGATCTGTTCCAGCAGTCCGCCGAGGACCCGGGTGGGCTCGTGCAGGGTCGCGCCCGGCTTGTCGACGGGCACCGCGAAGTCGTCCAGGTCGGGAACCGGCAGGTCGCGGACGAGCAGCCCGCCGTTGGCATAAGGCGTGGCGCCCAGCCGGCGGGCGCCCGAGGGCACACACGCCAGGACGTCGGCGCTCGGGCGGCCGTCGGCGTCGAACAGTTCCCCGGGCCGGTACGACTTCAGCCACGCCTCCAGCTGTGCGAGGTGCGCGGGGTTCTCCCGGACGCCGGCCAGCGGCACCTGGTGGGCACGCCAGGTGCCCTCGACCGGTTCGCCGTCGACCTCCTTCGGACCGGTCCAGCCCTTGGGGGTACGCAGCACGATCATCGGCCAGTGCGGCCGCTCCGGCACTCCCTCCTGCCGAGCCGTGCGCCGTATCAGATCGATACGGTCCAGGGCCTCGTCGAAGGCCGCCGCCAGCGCCCGGTGGACCTGGAGCGGATCGTCACCGGCCACATGGATCGGCTCGTGACCGTATCCCCGCAGCAGGGCGTCGAGTTCGGGTTCCGGGAGCCGGGACAGCACGGTCGGGTTGGCGATCTTGTAGCCGTTGAGGTGGAGGATCGGGAGCACCGCCCCGTCGTGGACCGGGTCCAGGAACTTGGTGGAGTGCCAGGAGGCCGCCAGCGGTCCGGTCTCCGCCTCACCGTCGCCTATGACGCAGGCGACCAGCAGCTCCGGGTGGTCGAAGGCGGCTCCGTACGCGTGCGCGAGCGAATAGCCCAGCTCGCCGCCCTCGTGGATGGACCCGGGCACCTCGGGCGCGACATGGCTCGGTACGCCGCCGGGGAACGAGAACTGGCGGAACAGCTTCGCCATCCCCTGCGCGTCCCGGGTCACGTCCGGGTAGGTGTCGCTGTAGCTGCCGTCCAGCCAGGAGTTGGCGAGCACTGACGGACCGCCGTGTCCGGGCCCCCAGACACACAGGGCGTCGAGGCCGCGCGCCTTGATGACCCGGTTGAGGTGCGTGTACACGAGGTTCAGCCCGGGCGAGGTACCCCAGTGGCCGAGCAGCCGCGGCTTGATGTGCGCGGGCCTGAGGGGCTCGGTCAGCAGCGGGTTGGCCATCAGATAGATCTGGCCCGCGGCGAGGTAGTTGGCGGCCCGCCAGTGGGCGTCCAGGGTGCGCAGTTCGTCGTCGGCCGGCGGGGTACCGGTCCGGTGGTCGGCGTGCGGCATGGGTGACTCCACAAGTCGTCGGGAGCTGTTCATCGAACGGACGGACGGGGCGGCGCGAGGGCCGGTGTGCGCGGACGAGGCGGCGCGAGGGCCGGCGGGGGACGTGCGGGCCGATGCCCCGGGGCCGGTCAGTCGTGTGCGACGACGGCGACGGGTGCGGTGGCGTGGTGCAGGACGGCGTGGGCGACGGAGCCGATGTGGACGCCGAGCGGGTTGCGGCGGATCCGCCGGCCCACGACCACCAGCGACGCCTCCCGCGAGGCGTCGACGAGCAGAGCGGCGGCGGAACCCGACCGGGCCCGCTCCACCACCTCGACTGCGGGGTATTTCTGCCGCCACACACCCAGTACCTCGCTGAGGGCACCGGCCCGCTCCCGCCCGTACCGGTCATGCGGATCGACCTCGGCGGCCGTGCCGGCGGCGGAGGTGAACGGCAGGCTCCAGCCGTGCACGACGTGCAGTGCGGCAGCGCGGTGGGCGGCCTCCTCGAAGGCGAATCCGATCAGCGACGCGTCCGCGCCGCCGATGTCGAGCCCCAGCACCACGGGACGGAACCGGGTGGCCGCGGACGGGATCCCCACGGGATCCCTCTCGTGCTCGTCGGCGGCCTGCTCTCCGGCACGGACCAGGATCACCGGCCGTACGGCGCGGGCCACGACGGCGAGCGACACCGAGCCGAGCAGGAACCCGCCGGCTCCGCCCAGCGCACGCGAACCCAGCACGAGCAGTTCGGCGTGCTCGGCCGCTTCCACCAGCAACTCGGCGGGCCGTCCGGCGAGGTGCTCGGCGGTCACCTCGACGCCGGGGTGCCGCAGCCGAAGCCCCTCGGCGGCCTCGCGCGGGATCCTCGCGACCCAGTCCTGTCGGGTCTCGGTGCCCAGCAGGGGGGCCCGTATCAGGAGGTCGGGGATGGGCTCCCAGACGTGGACCACCGTGAGCGGCAGGCCGCGCAACCCGGCCTCGCGGGCCGCCCATTCGGCGGCGGCCCGGCTCTCGGACGAGCCGTCGAGTCCGACGGTGACGGGGCGGGGCATGGTCTCCACCTCCCGAATCGTGGATCGCGGGGCTCTCGGGGAGGCTCCGGATCCGCTTCCAGCGTGGGGCCGCGGGGCCTCGGAGGGGAGGGGCCGTAGGTCCCGGCCGTGGGGCCGACCGGTGTCTGGGCCCGCCCGGCGAGAGTTGTCATCCGTTCAAGCCGAGTCACCCGTTCAAGCGCTGTCGCCCGTTCAAACGGTGCAGCCGTTCAAGCGCTGTCACCCATTGAGGCGTGCGGTACGACGGCGACCGGGCAGCGGGCGTGGTGGAGCACCGCGTGGGTGACGGAGCCGATGTGCGGTCCCAGATGGGCGTCCCGCCTCCGGCGCCCCACGACGAGAAGGGAGGCGCACGCGGAGGCATGCACCAGTTCGGCGGCGGCCCGCCCCTCGGCGACGCTCTCGGTCACCGGGACCCGGGGGAACTTCTCGCACCAGGGGCGGAGCGCCGCCACCAGGATGTGGTCCCGTCCGGCGAGCGGTTCCCCGGGGGGTGCCGTGTCCGGCGGGCCGTCGTCGGCGTGGGCCGGGACCGCGCCCATGGCGTGGATCACGCGCAGCCCGGCGTCACGGCGGCGGGCCGACTCGAAGGCGAACCCGAGCAGCTCGTCGGAGGGGTGCTCGGTGTCCAGCCCGAGGACGACGTCGCGGTAGGGGGTCTCCGGGATCTCCTCGGGCGAGACGCCGTCCAGAGCGGGCAGATGCTCGTCCGCGGTGGTCTCGCCTGCCCGGACGAGCACCACGGGGCGCGATGACCGGGCGAGGACACGCTGGGACACGGACCCGAGCGCGAACCCCGCGATCCGGCCGAGGCCACGGGATCCGAGCACCAGTACCTCCGCCTCCTCGGCGGCCGCGAGCAGGACGGCGACCGGGGAGGCGGACAGCAGCACGTCCTCCATCCGCAGCCCCGGGTGCGCGGCGCGCACGCTGGCGACCGACCGCCGCAGGTCGCGCTCGGCGACACGGCGCCGAGCGGTGTCGGCGGACACGGGGGGCACCAACCCCGGCTGCCCCCTCCAGGCGTGCACGAGGCGCAGCCCTGCGCCACGGCGCAGGGCCTCCCGGGCGGCCCAGTGGGCGGCCGCGAGGCTCTCGGTCGTTGCGTCGACTCCCGCGGTGACATGCTGAGCCATGGTGCGCACCTCCAGCGCATGGCCTGGACGGCCCGACGGCCGGGCGGTCCATGACCGCGGCCGGAACGCGGCCCCCACGCCGACAAGCGTCGGTCTCCCTGCCCACCGGGGGCGCTCCTTCGAGGACCAGCATGCTCCGCGCGCAGCGCACCGACCACTGGGAGAAGCGATGCGAGGGCCTGAGGAGGAAGGCATGGTGGGGGTACGGGGCCGGTCGGCCCTAGTGCTTCCGGTCACCCGTGGGTGACGATCGTGGTCGAGGGCGGTCCGCAGCCCGTTCCCGCCCCGAGAAGGAGAGGTCCGGATGGCCGAGGCGCCCACCTTCACCGAGGACAGCCCGATCCGGGTGTTCCTGCTGGACGACCACGAGGTCGTCCGACGCGGCCTGGCCGACCTGCTGGACACCGAACCCGATATCTCGGTGGTCGGTGACGCCGACACGGTGGAGCACGCGCTCGCCCGCGGCCCGGCGCTGCGGCCGCATGTCGCCGTCCTCGACGTACGCCTCCCGGACGGCGACGGCATCACCGTCTGCCGTGAGCTGCGCAGCCGGATGCCGGAGCTGGCCTGTCTGATGCTGACCTCGTTCGACGACGAGGACGCGCTGCTCGACGCGATCATGGCCGGAGCCTCTGGCTATGTGCTGAAGCAGATCAAGGGCTCCGACCTGGTCTCGGCGGTACGCACCGTCGCCTCCGGGCAGTCCATGCTGGACCCGGCGACGACGGCACGGCTGATGCGCTCCCTGCGCGCGGACCCCGCCGACCAGCCGGCGGTCGCACCGGAGCTGGCGAGCCTGTCGCCGCGCGAGCGGGAGATCCTCGCGCTGATCGGGGACGGGCTGACCAACAGGGAGATCGGCCGGAAGCTCTATCTGTCGGAGAAGACGGTCAAGAACCACATCTCCCGGCTGCTGGCCAAGCTCGGTGTGCAGCGCCGGGTCCAGGCCGCGGTACTCGCCTCCCACCTCGCGACACCGGCGCCCGGGGGCGGCCCCACCCGGTGAGCCGGGGGCGTGCCGCACCGTTCGGGTGCGGTGGCCGCCGGGTGCGACGGGCCGTCAGTCCCCTTCCGGCCGTATCGGGACGTCCCACACCAGCCGCGTCCCGCCGCCCTCGTGGCGCTCGCCTACCGTGAGGGTGCCGCCGAGGGCAACGGCCCGTTCCTCCAGGTTCCGCAGCCCACTGCGGCGGGCGCCCCGCGGCACCCCGCGACCGTCGTCGGCCACCGTGAGCGTCAACGCACCCGCCGCCAACCGCAGATGCACGTCCACGTGGTCCGCCCCGGAGTGCCGGGCCGCGTTGCTCAGGGCCTCACCGAGGACGGCGATCACCTGGTCGGCGACGTCGTCGGGGACATCGGTGTCCACGAGTCCCTCGATCCGCAGCGCGGGCGTGAAGCCCAGGGAGGCGGCCGACGCCGTCACCGTCGCGGACATCCGGGCGCGCAGACCCGTCTGCTCCTTCGCCCGGCCGCCATGGGTACGCAGGCCGAAGATGGTCGACCGGATGATCTTGATGGTCTCGTCGAGGTCGTCGACGGTCCGCGACAGCCGTTCGGCGGCCTCGGGGTGGTCGACGAAGCGCTGGGTGCTCTGCAGCGTCATACCGGCCGCGAACAGCCGCTGGATGGCGAGGTCGTGCAGATCGCGGGCGATGCGGTCACGGTCCTGGAGCAGTGCGATCTGCTCGGCTTCCCGACGGCGCTCGGCCAGCTCCAGCGCGAGCGCGGCCTGCCCCGCGAACCCGAGCAGCGGACCGGCGTCGGTGTCCGTGAACGGGGTGCGGCCCGCCGTGCGCCCGAGCAGCAGCACCCCGAGGGACTTGCCGCTGGCCACCAGCGGCACTCCCAGCACGGGCCCGAGTCCGGCCCACAGGTCGGAGTCCCGGACGATCCGGGCGTCCTTCTGGATGTCCGCGCTGACCACCGGCTCGGTCGTGCTCAACGCCGCATCCACGAAGCCGTCCCGTCCGGACACCACCAGGCCCCGGCGCCGCTCCGCCTCCAGGCCGACCGCGAGCAGCGGCCGCAGCACGGTCTCCCCGGACACCCGCTCGGCGATCATCCCCACATCGGCGGAGACGATCCCCCGCGCCTGTTCGACGATCATCTCCAGCACGTCCGGGCCCGGGGCGCCCGACAGCAGGGCGCTGGTGACCTGGGAGCTCGCCCTGAGCCAGCGCTCGCGCAGCCGCGTCTCCTCGTAGAGCCGGGCGTTCTCGACGGCGACGCCCGCGGCCACCGCCAGGGTGGACAGCACCGCCTCGTCCTCGGCGTCGAACTCCGCGGCGCCGC
>NZ_JBEYWX010000048.1:0-24582 GCF_040644655.1 Streptomyces sp. NPDC046931 | reverse complement strand
AGTACCTGCCCATCGACCGCTGCCGATCTTGCGAGACAGGCGTGTATGCCCAGATACCGAGCCGCTCCAAGACCCACTTCCGATACACGCCCTAGCAGGATGAGCCACGACTCCACTGCCACAGCGGATGCCGCGGCCCGGAAGCTGTCCGGGCGACGCCGCAAGGAGATCGTCGCGGTGCTGCTGTTCAGCGGCGGCCCCATCTTCGAGAGTTCCATACCGCTTTCGGTGTTCGGGATTGACCGCCAGGACGCCGGAGTGCCGCGCTACCGACTACTGGTGGCCGCCGGAGAGGAAGGCCCCCTGCGGACCACAGGGGGCCTGGAACTCACCGCGCCGTACGGGCTCGAAGCGATCTCACGGGCGGGCACCGTCGTGGTGCCGGCTTGGCGTTCGATCACTTCGCCGCCGCCGGAGGAAGCGCTCGACGCACTGCGCCGAGCGCATGAAGAGGGCGCCCGCATCGTCGGGCTGTGCACCGGCGCCTTCGTTTTGGCCGCGGCCGGGCTACTGGACGGACGACCGGCCACCACCCACTGGATGTATGCGCCGACGCTGGCCAAGCGCTATCCGTCGGTGCACGTCGATCCACGCGAGCTGTTCGTGGACGACGGCGACGTCCTGACGTCGGCCGGCACGGCGGCCGGCATCGACCTCTGCCTCCATATCGTGCGCACGGACCACGGCAACGAGGCGGCGGGCGCGCTCGCCCGGCGCCTGGTGGTCCCGCCGCGCCGCAGCGGCGGCCAGGAGCGCTATCTCGACAGGTCTTTACCCGAGGAGATCGGCGCCGACCCGCTCGCGGAGGTCGTCGCCTGGGCGCTGGAGCATCTCCACGAGCAGTTCGACGTGGAGACGCTGGCCGCGCGCGCGTACATGAGCCGGCGGACGTTCGACCGCCGCTTCCGCTCGCTCACCGGCAGCGCGCCGCTTCAGTGGCTGATCACCCAGCGGGTGCTTCAGGCGCAACGGCTGCTGGAGACCTCCGACTACTCGGTCGACGAGGTCGCCGGACGCTGCGGCTTCCGCTCTCCGGTGGCGCTGCGCGGGCACTTCCGGCGACAGCTCGGCTCGTCGCCGGCGGCCTACCGGGCCGCGTACCGGGCGCGCCGCCCCCAGGGCGAACGGCCGGGAGACCCGGACGGCCCCGGAGGCCCCGCGACGCCTCAGGTGATGCAGGAGGCCGCCCCGGTTCCGCTTCAGACCCGCCGCACGGCGGCCGCGAGCGCGCTCGGGCACCCGGCGTCGCTGTCCACGGACCACCACGGCAGGCACGTCGACCACCCGGGCAGGCATGTGCCGGAGCTGTACGCGGCGAGCCGCCCGAGCCTGCCGGGGCAGCGCAGCGCGCACTAGCACCGCGGCCGGCCCGGGGAAGGGCGGGAGCCGTGAGGTGGTACTACGTATCGTCGTAGTACCACCTCACGGCCCCGCCCTTCCGGCGCACCCGCGACGGCCAGACCGCGGTGGCCCCGACCGGGTGGCCGCCACGGCTTCTCCAGGCGATGCGCGGTCATGCGCCGCCATACAGGGCCTTGCCCGGCCATGCACCGCCATGCAGCGCCCCGCACCGCCATGCACGGTCACCGCACGGGCGGTCCGCATGGCCGTGGCGGGCCATAAGGTGGGACACATGAACGATCGCATGGTGTGGATCGACTGCGAGATGACCGGACTCTCGCTGTCCGACGACGCGCTCATCGAGGTGGCCGCGCTGGTCACCGACTCCGAGCTGAACGTACTCGGCGAGGGGGTGGACATCGTGATCCGGCCGCCGGACGCGGCGCTGGAGACGATGCCGGAGGTGGTGCGTCAGATGCACACCACCTCGGGACTGCTCGACGAGCTGGCGGCCGGCACGACGCTCGCCGACGCCGAGGAACAGGTTCTCGCGTACGTACGGGAACACGTCAAGGAACCGGGCAAGGCGCCGCTGTGCGGCAATTCCGTCGGCACCGACCGCGGCTTCCTGGCCCGCGACATGCCGGCACTGGAGGACTACCTCCACTACCGGATCGTGGACGTCAGCTCGATCAAGGAACTGGCCCGGCGCTGGTACCCGCGGGCGTACTTCAACAGTCCCGAGAAGAACGGCAACCACCGGGCGCTGGCCGACATCCGCGAGTCGATCGCGGAGTTGCGCTACTACCGGGAGGCGATCTTCGTGCCGCAGCCGGGCCCGGACTCGGACACGGCCCGCACGATCGCGGCCCGGCACGTGCTGCCCGCGCGATAGCGGCCTCGACGGGGCCCGGATGGGCCCCGGAGAAACGCTGGCGCGAGCACCCCTTCGGACCCTGTACACTTTTTCTCGGCCGGTGCGGGAAGCAGAAACACCGGTCATGGTGGGTGTAGCTCAGCTGGTAGAGCACCTGGTTGTGGTCCAGGATGTCGCGGGTTCGAGTCCCGTCACTCACCCTCAGTAGCCAGCCGGTGGCCCGTGGGAGCGGGACGTCGGCTGGACTGCGTTTCGGCCGCCGACTCGCCGCAGTCGGAGGCTTCCGCCCCCTCAGGAAGAGTCCCGCCGCACCAGTTCCGTCGGCAGCACCACCTGGCGGCGTTCCGGGTCGCGTGACGACGCCGGGCGGCGGTCCGCTATCTCCTCCAGCAGCAGGTCGGTCATCGCACGGCCCATCTCCTCGATCGGCTGGCGCACGCTCGTCAGGGGCGGATCCATGTGGCGGGCGATCGCCGAGTCGTCGAAGCCGACCAGCGCCACGTCGTCGGGGATACGGCGACCCGCCTCGCGCAGTACCTGACGGGCACCGGCCGCCATCACGTCCGACTCCGCGAACACCGCGTCCAGACCGGGCCGGCGCGCCAGGAGTTCCGTCATGGCCCGGCGGCCGCCCTCCTCCGTGAAGTCACCGGGGACGATCAGGGACTCGTCCACCGCGCGGCCCGCGCCCCGCAGCGCGTCCCGGTAGCCGTCGACGCGCCGCTGGGCGCCGTAGACGTCGAGACGTCCCGTGATCGTGGCGATCTGCGAACGCCCGCGGGCGATCAGGTGCTCGACCGCCGAGCGGCCGCCGCCGTAGTTGTCCGAGTCCACCGACGGCAGCGCCTCGCGCTCCGAGCGGGGGCCGCTGATCACCGCCGGGATCTCCAGCTGGGCGAGGAGATCCGGCAGCGGATCGTCCGCGTGCACCGACACCAGCAGGACCCCGTCCACCCGGTGCGCCGCCAGATACTGGGCCAGCCGGCGGCGCTCACGATCGTTGCCCGCGAAGATCAGCAGCAGCTGCATCTCCGTGTCCGACAGCTCGGCCCCCACTCCCCGGAGCATGTCCGAGAAGTACGGCTCGGCGAAGAAGCGGGTCTCCGGCTCGGGGACGACGAGGGCGATGGCATCCGTGCGGTTGGCGGCCAGCGCCCGCGCCGCCGTGTTCGGGACATAGCCGAGTTCCGCGACCGCCGCCTCGACCGCCGCGCGCGTCGCGTCGCTGACCCTGGGCGAGCCGTTGATCACCCGGGACACCGTGCCGCGACCGACACCGGCGCGTGCGGCCACCTCTTCGAGGGTTGGCCGGCCACCGCTCCGGCCCCGCGCTCCGTGGCTTGCCATGGGGCTCCGCCTTCCGCCGTTCTCTCCCGCAGGCCTGGAATCTAACAGTCGTATCCACGCGGTGATCGTCCGCGACGGGCCGCCGGACCTCGGAGAACGGGCCGCCCGCCCTTCCCTGCGCCGCTCAACGGCCCGACAACCGGACGCAGTTCGCCACGTCCGCTCCCTTGACACCCCCCGCCCCGACCCACGACTCTTCAACACATCACACGTGGGAGCGCTCCCACACTACCTGACACCTACACGTCCCGCACGTTCCCCGCCCGGGCCGCAGCGCGTACGAACGGGTCCGGCCAAGGCAGTTGGCCGGGGGGTCGGCACATCAGGCAACAGGAGGACGCAATGCGCACGAGTACCCGCCGGTCCCACGGGCTGGTGGCCTTCGCGGCCGTCGCCGCGCTGACCACGAGCCTGCTGGCCGGCTGCGCCAACGACTCGGACGACGGCTCGTCGGACGCGAGCGGCGGTGGCGGCGGCAAGGGCAGGACCACCCTCACGGTCGGCACCTTCGGCGTCTTCGGCTACAAGCAGGCCGGTCTCTACGACGAGTACATGAAGCTGCACCCGGACATCGCCGTCAAGGAGAACGTCACCACGCGGACCGACGTCTACTGGCCGAAGGTCCTCACCCGGCTCCAGGCCGGTTCCGGTACGGACGACATCCAGGCGATCGAGGTCGGCAACATCACGGAGGCCGTGCAGACGCAGGCCGCCAAGTTCGTCGACCTCGGCAAGGAGGCCGACAAGTCCCGGTGGCTGGACTGGAAGCTGGCGCAGGCCACCACCAAGGACGGCAAAACGATCGGGCTCGGCACCGACATCGGCCCGATGGCCATCTGCTACCGCAAGGACCTCTTCCGGAAGGCCGGTCTGGAGACCGACCGCACCAAGCTCGCCGAGCAGTGGAAGGGCGACTGGGCCAAGTACGTCGACCTCGGCAAGCAGTACATGAAGAAGGCGCCCAAGGGCACCAAGTTCATGGACTCGGCCGCCTCGGTCTACAACGCTGCGGTGGGCGGCGCGAGCGAGCGGTACTACGACAAGGACGGCAACGTCGTCTGGGACAGGTCCGAGGGCGTGAAGAAGGCCTGGGACGTCGCCATGACCGCGGCGACGGGCGACATGTCGGCGAAGCTGAAGCAGTTCGACCCCACGTGGGACCAGGGCTTCGCCAACGGCACCTTCGCCACGGTCGCCTGCCCGGCGTGGATGATCGGCTACATCGAGCAGAAGTCCGGTGACTCCGGCAAGGGCAAGTGGGACGTGGCGGCGGCGCCGACCGCGGCGAACTGGGGAGGCTCCTTCCTCGGCGTGCCGACGGCGAGCAGGCACCAGAAGGAGGCCATCGCCCTGGCCAAGTGGCTGACCGCGCCCGAGCAGCAGGCGAAGGTCTTCGCCAAGCAGGCCAGCTTCCCGTCCACCCCGTCGGTGTACGCGGGCCTGAAGCCGCAGGCCGACACCACCGCCTACTTCTCCGGCGCGCCGCTCACCCAGATCTTCTCCGACTCGGCGAAGACCATCCCGGCGCAGTACCTCGGCCCCAAGGACAAGCCGATCGACAGCGCGATCACCGACGTCGGCATCCTCCAGGTCGAGCAGAAGGGCAGGACCCCTGCCCAGGGCTGGGACGCGGCCTCTAAGGAGATCAAGGACGTGCTCGGCCAGTGACCGGTCCCCACGAGGCTCTCGCGCACCCCGCGTCGAGCGCCGAGGCCGCACCCGGCAGCCGGCCGGGCGCGGCCCGGGGCGCTCACGGTCGCGGTACGCCGCCGGAGGGCACCGCCTCCTGGCGCAGCCGGCTGTACCGCTGGGACATGAAGGCGTC
This sequence comes from Streptomyces sp. NPDC046931, assembly GCF_040644655.1. Taxonomy (NCBI): domain Bacteria; kingdom Bacillati; phylum Actinomycetota; class Actinomycetes; order Kitasatosporales; family Streptomycetaceae; genus Streptomyces; species Streptomyces sp. NPDC046931. The sequence goes on along the minus strand of NZ_JBEYWX010000048.1, from coordinate 19,192 downwards.
GCCGTATGTGCTCATCGCCCCCTTCTTCGTCGTGTTCGGTGCCTTCTCGCTGGTCCCGCTGCTCTACACGGCCTGGTACTCGCTGCACGACGTGCAACTGTCCGCCCTGGACCACCAGGGCTGGGCGGGCCTGGACAACTACACGAACCTGTTGTCCTCGGAGTTCTTCTGGAACGCACTGGAGAACACCTTCTCCATCGGTGTGATCTCGACGGTGCCGCAGCTCCTCGCCGCCCTGTGGCTCGCGCATCTGCTCCACTACCGGCTGCGCGGCTCGACCGTCTGGCGGGTCGTGATGCTCACCCCGTACGCCACCTCGGTGGCCGCGGCGACGCTGGTCTTCACGCTGCTGTACTCCTGGGACGGCGGCATGATCAACTGGCTGCTGCACTTCGTCGGCGTCGACCCGGTCAACTGGCGGGAGTCGGACTGGGGTTCGCAGTTCGCGGTGTCCTCGATCGTGATCTGGCGATGGACCGGCTACAACGCACTGATATACCTCGCGGCGATGCAGGCGATACCCAGCGATCTGTACGAGTCGGCGGCGCTGGACGGGGCGGGGCGCCGGCAGCAGTTCCGCCATGTGACGGTGCCGATGCTGCGGCCGACGATCCTGTTCACCGTGATCGTCTCCACGATCGGCGCGACGCAGCTCTTCGGTGAGCCCCTGCTGTTCGGTGGGGTCAGCGGCTCCAAGGGCGGCGCCGAGCACCAGTACCAGACGCTCGGCCTGTACATGTACGACCAGGGCTGGATCATCGGCAACCTCGGCAAGGCGTCCGCGATCGCGTGGTCGATGTTCCTGATCCTGCTGATCGTGGCGGTGGTCAACATGCTGCTCTCCCGACGGCTGAGGAAGTCTCCATGAATACCGGTGATCTGGCCTCTCCTCGGGTCTTCGGGGAGGCAGAGGCGAAGACGAAGGCGCAGACCGAGGGAAAGCCGGAGACGAAGGCGAGGGCGAGGCCGCGGGGCGGCCGGCGTCTTGGGCGGCCCCGGATGACGGGCGCGGGCAAGCAGCTGGACGCGGGCCCGGTCACCTATGCCGTCCTGACCGTCTTCGCGCTCATCTCGCTGGCGCCGCTGGTCTGGACGGCGATCGCGGCCTCCCGCACCGACCGGCGGCTCGCCGAGACGCCACCGCCGCTGTGGTTCGGCGGGAATCTGTTCAAGAACCTCCAGGCGGCCTGGGACCAGGCGGGCCTCGGCACCGCGATGTTCAACTCCACGCTGGTCGCGACCGCGATCACCGTCAGTACGGTCCTGTTCTCCACGCTCGCCGGGTTCGCGTTCGCCAAACTGCGGTTCCGGTTCTCCCGCGCGCTGCTGCTGCTGACCATCGGCACGATGATGATCCCGCCGCAGCTGGCCGTCGTACCGCTGTATCTGTGGATGTCCGACCTCGGCTGGTCGAACCGGTTGCAGACCGTCGTCCTGCCGACCCTGGTGACCGCCTTCGGCACGTTCTTCATGCGGCAGTACCTGGTGCAGGCGCTGCCCACCGAGCTGATCGAGGCGGCGCGCGTGGACGGCGCGAGCGGTCCCCGGATCGTCTGGCATGTGGTCTTCCCCGCGGCGCGGCCCGCGATGGCCGTGCTCGGGTTGCTGACGTTCGTGTTCGCCTGGAACGACTTCCTGTGGCCGATCATCGCCCTCAACCAGCAGAACCCGACCGTCCAGGTCGCGCTCAACTCGCTGGGCACCGGCTATGTCCCCGACCAGGCGGTGATCATGGCCGGTGCGCTGCTCGGCACGCTGCCGCTGCTGATCGCCTTTCTGCTGTTCGGGAAGCAGATCGTGGGCGGGATCATGCAAGGGGCGATCAAGGGCTGATCCCTTCCTCTGACCCCTGTCCCCTGTCCCTTCTCTCCTGTCCCTCTCTCGTGTCCCGTCTCCCCTCCCCCTCCCCTCTCCCCGACCACCGTCGGTCTCCTCGATCCTCGATGGGAGCGCTTCCATGCCTGAGCCCGCATCGCCCGTGACCTTTCCCCCTGCCTTCCTCTGGGGCGCGGCGACGTCCGCGTACCAGATCGAGGGGGCGGTGCGGGAGGACGGCCGCACCCCCTCCATCTGGGACACCTTCAGCCATACGCCGGGCAGGACGGCCGACGGCGACACCGGTGACATCGCTGTCGACCACTACCACCGCTACCGCGGGGACGTGGCGCTCATGGCCGAGCTGGGTCTGAGGGCGTACCGCTTCTCGGTCTCGTGGTCGCGGGTGCAGCCGACGGGCCGGGGTCCCGCGGTCCAGCGGGGTCTGGACTTCTACCGCCGCCTGGTCGACGAACTGCTCACCCATGGCATCAAGCCCGCGATCACTCTCTACCACTGGGATCTGCCGCAGGAACTGGAGGACGCCGGCGGCTGGCCGGAGCGGGATGTGGCGTTCCGGTTCGCCGAGTACGCGCGGATCGTGGGCGAGGCACTGGGCGACCGTGTCGAGCAGTGGATCACTCTGAACGAGCCGTGGTGCAGCGCTTTCCTCGGCTACGGCTCCGGGGTGCACGCCCCGGGCCGTACGGACGCGGCGGCGTCACTGCGTGCGGCCCACCATCTGAATCTGGCCCATGGCCTCGGTGTCTCCGCGCTGCGTTCCGTGATGCCGTCCCGCAACACGGTCGCGGTGAGCCTCAACTCGTCGGTGGTGCGCCCTGTGTCGCAGGATCCGTCGGACCTGGCGGCGGCCCGGAAGGTCGACGACCTGGCGAATGGGGTCTTCCACGGACCGATGCTGTACGGGGCGTACCCGCAGACGCTGCTCGCGGCGACGTCCTCGGTCAGTGACTGGTCGCAGGTGCTGGACGGGGACCTGGCGGTCATCCATCAGCCGCTGGACGCGCTCGGCCTCAACTACTACACGACGACGCTCGTGTCCGCGTCCGGTGAGGCGAGCCCGAGCGGCCGGCGGGCCGACGGTCACGGCGCGAGCCCGTACTCACCCTGGCCGGGAGCGGACGACGTGATCTTCCATCAGACGCCGGGCGAGCGCACGGAGATGGGCTGGACGATCGATCCGTCCGGCCTGTACGAGCTGATCATGCGGTACACGCGGGAGGCTCCGGGGCTGCCGCTGTACGTGACGGAGAACGGCGCGGCGTACGACGACAAGCCTGACCCGGACGGCCGCGTCCACGACCCGGAGCGGATCGCCTACCTGCACGCGCATCTGTCGGAGGTCCGCCGCGCCCTCACCGACGGTGCCGACGTGCGCGGCTACTACCTGTGGTCCCTGATGGACAACTTCGAGTGGGCGTACGGCTACGGGAAGCGGTTCGGGGCGGTGTACGTGGACTACACGACGCTGGCCCGTACGCCGAAGTCCAGCGCGCACTGGTACGGCCGGACGGCCCGGACGGGGACGCTGCCCCCGGTGGACGCCTGACCGGCCCGGGGCGCGGCACGGAGGGGACGTGCCGCGCCCCGGGCGGACCGCCGCTACTCGTTGGCGGCGAACGCCTTGGAGAAGGCGAACGGGTCCTGGGTGATCGAGCTGCACGTCGCGTCCGCGGTGGGCCTGGCGCCGCCGGCGCAGCTCTTGTCACGGGCGGCCGACCACATCGACAGCCGGCCGAGGCCCTTGGACTTGGCGAAGTTCACCAGCTGGGTGGCGTCGTCGACCTTGAAGACCTCGGACGAGACGTCGTTGACCCCGATCATCGGGGTGACGGCGACCGTCTTCCAGGCGGCGCTGTCGGACAGGCCGAGGACGCTCTTGATCTGCGCCTGGGTGGCGGTGGCGGCCTGCTCGGCGTAGGTGCCCATGTCGCCGCTGTACGCGGGCCCGTAGTCCATCGCCATGATGTTGACGGCGGAGATCTTCACACCGTTCGACTTGGCGTCGGCCAGCAGGCTCACGCCGTCCTGGGTCAGGCCCTCGGGCATGACAGGGAGGGTGAACGAGACGTCCAGGCCGGGGTGCTGTTGCTGGAGCTTGGCGATGGCCTGCGCCCGGCGCGTGTTCGCGGCCGTGTTGGGCAGCGCGCCGCCCTCGACGTCGAAGTCGACCTTGGTGAGCTTGTAGGCGTCCACGGCCTTCCCGTACGCCGCCGCGAGCGCGTCCGCGGAGGAGCATGTGGTCGCCAGTTCCGAACCGGAGGCGCCACCGAAGGAGACGCGTACGTCACCCCCCTTGGCGCGCAGGTCGCCGATCTGCGCGGCCACCGCGTCGCCGCCGATGGCCGTGACGCCGCCCCACTTGGGCGTGCAGCCGCCACCGTCGGTGACGAAGGCCAGGTTGTAGTTCTTGACGCCTGTCGCGTTCGCGGAGGCGAGCAGGTCGAAGGCCGGGTAGAGGGACGTGTCGACGTACGGGGCGAAGCCTGCACCGGTGGTCGTGCCGCTGCCGGTGGTCCGGGAGGGGGACGGGGTGGCCGGGGAGGCCGGGGTCGGCTTGGCGGTCGCCGTCGCGGTGGACGTCGGCCTGGACGTGGGTGTCGAGGACGGCGTCGGCGTCGCGGTCCGGGTGGGACGGCCGCTCGGCTCCGGTGTCGCGCCGTCGTCCGCCGAACACTTCGCTCCGTCTATGAGACAGCCGGTCGGGTCGCCCGCTCCGTTCACCACGAAGCCGACGGTCACCGACTCACCCGCGGTGAGTCCGTCCTTGTCCCAGGAGGGCGGCCGCACGGTGACATGCCGTCCGTTCACCGTCGACGTTCCGTTCCACAGCGAGCTGAGCTTGGCGCCGGTGGGCAGGTCGAACTGGAGCGTCCAGTCGTCCTTGGCCTGACCGCTGTCGTTCGTGACCACGTACTGCGCGGTGTATCCCGTCGACCAGTCGCTGGTCTTCGTGTAGACGGCGCCGACCCCGGCGGCGTGCGCGGTGCCGGTGATCAGGATGGCCCCGCCGCCGACGACGGATGCGGTGACGATGCCGCCGATCACCTTGTTCCTGCCGCTGATCCTGCGCCGGTGCGTACTGCTCATCGCGTGCCTGCCTTCGCTGCTCACTGGGGGGTGGATGCGGCAGCACGCTAGCGAGCCGGAATCGGTCAAAACGCCGTTTCCGGACGGGCGTTGAGGATCTTAGGGTGCGCTTAAGGAAGGGATCGGGGACGGTTAAAGGTAGAGACCAATTTCCCGGGCCGGCGTCGTCGCACCGCCCCCCGGTGCCCCCGGCGCACCGGGGCCCGCCCGTCCAGCTGGATCCAGATCCGCACCTCCGTGCCGCCCAGCACCGACGAGCCGATCCGTACGTCCCCGCCGGTCGCCTCGGCCAGCCGGCGCACGATGTCCAGGCCGAGGCCCGTCGAGCCGTCGCTGCCCGAACCGCGGCCGCGGGCCATCGCCGCCTCCGGGTCGGTGATGCCCGGCCCGGCGTCGGAGACCAGCACGATCACCGCGTCCTCGCCGTTGTGCACGTCGACCGCGAACGCCGTGCCCTCCGCGGTGTGCCGGAAGACGTTTCCGAGCAGTGCGTCGAGCGCGGCCGCGAGGTCGGCGCGGGCGACGGGTATCCGTACCGGACGGTCGACCCCGGCCACCCGCCACTTGCGGCCCTCGTCCTCGGCGAGCGCCGACCAGAACTCCATCCGCTCGCGGACCACTTCGGCGGCGTCGCACCCGGCGCCCGGGCCCGCCGCCGCGGTCTGCGGCTTGGCCTCCCGGGCGGTGCGGATGATCGTGTCGACCTCGCGTTCCAGCTGCGCCACGGCCGTCCGTGTCTGCTCGGCGGCCGGTCCCTCGCCGAGCGAGGCCGCGTTCAGCCGCAGCACGGTCAGCGGGGTGCGCAGCCGGTGGGACAGGTCCGCCGCCAGCTCCCGTTCGTTCGCCAGCAGCTGGACGACCTGGTCCGCCATCGAGTTGAACGCCACCGCCGCCAGGCGCAGTTCGTTGGGCCCTTCCTCCGGGACGCGCGCCCCGAGCTTCCCCTCCCCCAGCTCGTGCGCGCCCTCCACCAGACGCTGCGCGGGCTGCACCATCCGCACACCGAGCCGGTCGGCGACCGCCACCGACCCGATGATCAGCGCGATGCCGACCCCGGCGAGCACCGCCCAGGCCGTGCCGACTCCGTTGGACACGTCGGACTCGGGCACGTACACCTCGACCACGGCGATCGCACCGGAGCTGAGCGCGGTGGGCTGGAGCAGTGCGGAGCCGCCCGGGACCTCGGTGGTGGAGGCCCTGCCCAGCCGGCGTGTGGTCTCGATGTCCTTGACCGCGGCGCGTCGGTGGCCGATGTCGGCCGCCTTCGTGCCGTCGCCCGCCGGAATGTGCACCGCGATCCCGTCGCCGGAGCCCGCCGAGGCCACGACCCGCTCCAGCTCGTCCCGGTCGGTGGTGATGGACAGCGCGGGCGCGATCGCGGCGGCCTGCCGTTCCGCGTTCGAGAAGGCCCGGTCGCGGGCCATCTCCTTGATGACCAGCCCGAGCGGGACCGCGAAGGCGACCACCACCATCGTGGTCACCGCCAGGCACACCCTGACCAGGGCCCATCTCATGCCGACGGCTCCGTCCTCGGCGGTTCCAGCTTCACGCCCACGCCCCTGAGGGTGTGCAGATAGCGGGGCCTGGCCGCGGTCTCGCCCAGCTTCCGCCGGAGCCAGGAGAGATGGACGTCGATGGTCTGGTCGTCCCCGTACGACTGCTGCCACACCTCGGCGAGCAGCTCCCGGCGCGGGACGACCACGCCGGGCCGGCCGGCGAGGAAGGCGAGCAGGTCGAACTCGCGGCGGGTCAGATCGAGGTGTACGCCGTCCAGTTCGGCGTGGCGGCGCAGGGGGTCGATGGCGAGGCCGCCGACCCGGAGGACCGACGGGGGCGCGGCGTCCGCAGCGACCGCGCGGGAGCGGCGCAGCACGGCCGCGATCCGTGCCGACAGGTGCTCGACGGAGAACGGCTTGGTCAGATAGTCGTCCGCGCCCGCGTTGAGCAGGCGGACGATCTCCGTCTCGTCATCCCGCGCGGTGGCGATGATCACCGGCACGTCGGTGATGCCGCGCAGCATCTTCAGCGCCTCGGACCCGTCCAGATCGGGCAGTCCGAGGTCGAGGATCACGACGTCGAAGGAGAGATGGGCGACCTCGCGCAACGCCTCCAGTGCGGTGCCGACGCTGCGCACGGTGTGCCCGGCGTCGGTCAAGTGCCTGATCAGCGCTGAGCGTACGAACTGGTCGTCCTCCACCACGAGCACACTTGCCATGGGCGGCACCGTACGCCATACGGGGGAGCCCGGCCGGGGCCTGTGGACAACTCCTGTGCGCCAACGGGACATACGGAACTGTGTGCGACCCGTGAGACACGCGTGGGACAGGTGAGGCACTATGGCCGGAATGCTCAGAGGACTCGTACACGTACTGGCGTGGTCGCTCGCCACCGGCGCGGCGGTCACGCTGTCGTGGTGGGGTGTCCACACGGTGATGGCGGGGACCGCGTACGACCCGCCGCGCGCCCTGCCCATCACGTCGGGCGGCGCCAGGGCGCAGGGAGCGGCGGCCCCGTTCACGTCGTCGACGGAGCGGCCCGAGGCGTCGGTGAGTCACGGCGCGAAGCCTGCGCCGAGCCCGAGACCGACCCCCGCGAAGTCGGCCGGCACCCGTCCCGGCCCCTCCGCGACCGCCACCCCGTCCTCGCCTTCGCCCTCCGCGTCCTCGCCGGGCCGGGTGAAGAGCTACGACACCGGCGGCGGACGCGCGGTCTTCGACCTCGGGGAGACTTCGGCGACGCTGGTGTCGGCCACGCCCGGGGCGGGCTGGTCGATGCAGGTGTGGAAGACGGAGTCGTGGATCCGGGTGGAGTTCAGCTCGGGTGCCGACCGGGTGTCGGTGTTCTGCACCTGGCACGACGGTCCGCCCCATGTGGAGATCGGGAACTACTAGCCTGCCGGGCACCGGCCGCCCGTGGGGACCGCGTCAGGCGCGGGTCGCCGGTGGTCAGCGGAACACCGAGGGCGGTGGCGCCGGTGACGCCACCGCCGCCGCGTCGGTGACCGCCGCCGCGCCACCGGTGAAGTCGGTCAGGGCCCTGCCGTGCTCCACACGCGCGGGGTGCGGGTCCGAGGCGGCGCGGCGGGTCAGTTCGGCGACCGGCAGCGGATGCGCGGAGGCGACCAGGACGGCGTTGCCGAAGCGCTTGCCTCGCAGGACCGCCGGGTCGGCGACCAGCGCGAGCTCGGGGAAGACGGCCGCCGCGGTCGAGATCTGGCCGCGCAGATGGGCCAGCGGCGGGCCGTCGGCGAGGTTGGCCGCGTACACGCCGCCGTCCTTCAGCGTCCTGCGGACCTCGGTGAGGAACTCGACCGAGGTGAGGTGCGCCGGGGTGCGCGCCCCGCTGAACACGTCCACGATGACCAGGTCCGCCCAGCCGTCCGGTATCTTCGCGAGCCCTGCGCGGGCGTCCGTGGAACGCACCCGGATCCGGGCGTTCGGGTCCAACGGAAGGGCGCGCCGGACGAGTTGGACGAGTGCCGCGTCGCGCTCGACGACCTGCTGGGTGGAGCGGGGGCGGGTGGCGGCGGTGTAGCGGGCGAGGGTGAACGCGCCGCCGCCGAGGTGCACGGCCTGCACCGGACGGCCGGACGGGGCGGCCAGGTCGATGATGTGGCCGAGGCGGCGCTGGTACTCGAAGGCGAGGTGGGCCGGGTCGTCGAGGTCGACGTGCGACTGTGGGGCGCCGTCGATGAGGAGGGTCCAGGCGCGCGCCCGGTCCCGGTCGGGTACGAGCTGGGCGAGCCCGCCGTCGACCGCCTCGACCACGGCCTCGGCCGACTGCCCGCGCCCCGCGTTACGTGACCTCCCCATCCCGCCATTATCGGGGGAAAGACAGGGGGCGGCCGCTCGGGGCCGGTGGACCCCGCGGCGGGATTCCGCGGCGTCCGCGAGCGCTCACCGACAGTTGTCCGCGGCCTCGATCAGCCGGGCCGCCTCACCGAGCGCCGCGCGCAGCACCGCCGGGTCCGTGGCCAGTTCCGCGTCGCCGGGCGGGAGCAGCCAGCCGGTGCCCTCGGTCTGGGGCTGCTCGGCGAACAGGCTCAGGCCCTTCCCGTCCGTCTGTGTGCAGGTGCTGCCCGGGACGTCCCACCCGTCCGCCGTGCCCGGCGGGACCAGGAAGCCGAGGGTGTCGCCGCCGCCGTCGTGCAGGACGGGGCCGACGCAGTCGCCCGCGCCGCGGCGGAGGATGTCGATCGCCTCGAGGCCCTGCCGGGCCGGGACGGTCACGAGGTCGGGAGCCCGGTGCGGCGGTGCGCCGCACTCCGGCGTCGGCACGGGCCGCGCGGCCGACGGCTGTTTACGGAACTCGGTGCTCTGCCTGGTCTGCATCCCGGTCTCCAACGGAACCCCTCCTCGACGCTGAGTTGGGTCGGGAGTTCGGGCGGCTCCCGGTCCACAGCGTTCAACGCGGGGAAACGTCAACGGCAACGGCACAACACCGCCGTTAAGGATGGCACTTCATGGCAGATCCCGCATGAGATATCCGGTTTGTAGCCAAACCGTGCATGACGGCACCCGCGAGGAAGGTACTTTCTTGCACCGCCGGACACAGGGAGCCAACAGGCACCACACGGACAAGCCATCCTGAAACCGGCATGGTTCGACGGTTCGCAAGAGAGGGCCCGGCCATGAGTTCGTCCCAGTTCCCCCGGCCACCGCGGCCGAACCTCGCCTTCCGGCAACTGCGCGGACAGCGCTCGCCCGGGGAGTTCGCCGCGGCGGTACGGCGCGCCGCACGCGAGATCGGCGAAAGGGTCAGCTGTGACGCTCGTTACATCGGTCGGGTGGAGGCCGGTGAGATCCGCTGCCCCAACTACGCCTACGAACGGGTGTTCCTGCACATGTTCCCCGGTCGCACGCTCGCTGACCTTGGGTTCGCACCCCGCTCGTCGGTACGCGGGCGGGGGGCGCGCACCGGCGACGAGGAGCCCCCCGCGTACCCCGGCAGCCACTCCCGTGCCCCCGGTGAGACCCCGAGGGGATGTGAGCCGTATGAAATGCGGGACACCCGAGCCATCCACGATGCACACGAGTCGTACGGCACAGGCCCGGACGACGAACAGAACCACGAGGAGAGCGACGTGCAGCGTCGCGCATTCATGACCGGGGGCAGCGCCACCGTGGCGGCCGCCTCCCTGGGCCCGTTCGGGCTCACCTTCGGCGGCTCGGCAGCGGCCGCCGAACGTCCCGTTCACCGTGCGGGCACGTCCGAGGCGGGCGCGCTCGAGGAGGCCGTACGAAGGATCAGACTGCTCGACGACCGGCACGGCGCGGACGGCCTCTACCGGCGCGCGGCGGCCCCCCTGCGGACCGCGTACGCCCTGCTCGACGCGGGCACGTCCCGGCAGGCGGCCACGGAACGGCTGTACGCGGGCGCGGGCGAACTGGCCATCTCAGTGGGGTGGCTGGCACACGATTCGGGGCGCTTCGACGACGCCCGCTCGCACTACGCGGAGGCGTTGGCCACCGCCCGGATGTCCGGGGATCCCGCCCTGGAGGCGCACGCGTTCTGCAACACGGCGTTCCTCGCCCGGGACGCGGGCCGGCCCCGGGAGGCCGTACGGGCGGCGCAGGCGGCGCAGCGTGCCGCCCGGCCGCTCGGCTCACACCGCCTGATGTCGCTGCTCGCGCTGCGGGAGGCGGGCGGCTGGGCGGGGCTCGCGGACCGGGCGGGCTGCGAACAGGCGCTGGCCCGGGCGCAGGCCCTGTTCGAGCGAGGGACATCGGAGGAGGACCCCGAGTGGATGACCTTCTACGGAGAGGCCGAGCTCGAGGGCCTCGAGGCGCAGTGCTGGTCGACGCTGGGCGACTGGCCGCGCGCGGCCCGGCACGCCCGGCGCGCGGCGCATCTACAGGATCCGCACTTCAGCCGGAACATCGCCCTGTACACCGCTGAGCTCGCGGACGATCTGGCCCGGGGCGGACGCCCCGACGAGGCGGCCGAGGCGGGCCTGCGCGTACTGGATCTTCTGGACCAGGTCCAGTCGTCCAGGATCCTGACCATGCTGGCGGGCACGGCGAGGGTGCTGCTGCCGCACCGGCGGGCGCCGGGTGTGTCGGCGTTCCTCGACCGGCACGCGAGCGCGCCGCGCACGGCCTGAGAGGCACCGGCACGGCACCCGCCCGGCGCGGCGGCACCCGCGGAAGACCCGCACTCCCGGTTCGCACGGCCGGACCCCGAGTCCTTGAGTCCGCGCGGCCGGACCCCGAGCCCGTGAGTCCGCGCGGACTCATCCTCAGGCCGCGCGGACAAGCCGCGGGCCGCGCCCGGCTACACCGTCAGATGGCCGCGGTCGTTCCAGGACTCGATCGCCGGCTCCCCGTACGCCCAGCCCAGCACCGACAACGACGTGGGGTTGAGCCTGATGCGTGCGGCGAAGTCCACCGGCAGGCCCAGCCAGCGCGCCCCTATGGAGCGCAGGATGTGGCCGTGGGCGAAGACCAGAACGTCACGCTCCGCCGCGCGGGCCCAGGCGACGACCTCGTCCGCGCGCGCGGAGACCTCGGACAGGCTCTCCCCCTCCGGGACTCCGTCGCGCCAGATCAGCCAGCCCGGCCGGATGGCCTGGATCTCGGCCGGCGTCATCCCCTCGTACGCCCCGTAGTCCCACTCCATCAGCGTGTCCCAGGTGCTCGCCCGCTCGCCGAACCCGGCCAGCTCACACGTCTCACGCGCGCGTGCCAGCGGACTCGTACGCACCTCGACACCGGGCAGCCCGTCGAACGGCGCCCGGTGCAGCCGCTCGCCCAGGAGCTTGGCGCCCCGCCGCCCCTCCTCCAGGAGCGGCACATCGGTCCTGCCGGTGTGCTTGCCGGACAGCGACCATGCCGTCTGTCCGTGCCGGGCCAGCAGGATGCGCGGTGCCATGAGGGACCTTTCCGGGAGAAATCAGCAGGGTGGTCACTCCATCATGTCCCACCCCGCCCCGGGCAACCCGGGGGGCGATCCCTGCGTCTTTGAGGGCCGGGGCGCCCCGGCGGGGCGACCCGGCGGGGCGCAAACGGACGCCGTAAGGTGGCACGACCGGCCCGTCGGGTGCCGGAGCAGAACAAGGGGGAGGGCGAATCGGATGCCGCAGGCCGAGATACCAGGCACCGGGGAGGCCCGCCCGGCCCGGCTGCGCTGGTGGACCGAACTGCCCCTGATCCTCCTGGTGTACGCCTCGTACTCCGCCGGCCGGCTCCTCGCCCGGGGTGACGTCTCCGACGCCGTCGACCACGGCCTGGCGATCCTGCGTCTGGAGAAGCAGCTCCACATCGACGCCGAGCACCCGCTGAACCGTCTCCTGACCCGTGAGGCGTGGATCGGCATACCGGCCGACTTCTGGTACGCCTCGCTGCACTATCTGGTGACGCCGCTGCTCCTGGTGTGGGTCTTCAGGCGTCGCGCGGAGCACTACCGGGCGGCCCGCACCTGGCTGATGACGTCCACGTTCATCGGCCTGATCGGCTTCACACTGCTGCCCACCTGCCCGCCCCGTCTGCTCGCCGCGGACCACGGTTTCGTCGACACCATGGCCCAGTACAGCTCGTACGGCTGGTGGGGCGGCCAGGCGAGCGCGCCCCGTGGCCTGGGCGGCATGACGAACCAGTACGCGGCGATGCCGAGCCTGCACGTCGGCTGGGCGCTGTGGTGCGGCGTGATGCTGTGGCGGCAAGGCCGCACGCGCTGGGCGAAGGCGGCGGGCGTCGCCTATGCGCTGCTGACCGCGCTCGTCGTGATGGGCACCGCGAACCACTACTTCCTCGACGCGGTCGCGGGCGTCGCCGTCATGGGTGCGGGCCTTGTGCTGGCCCGGCCGCTGATGCGGGGGGTGGACGCGGTCAGGACCCGGCTGCGCGCCCGGTTCGCCCCGGTCACGGCTGCCCCGCAGGCCTCGGGTTCCCCGATTGTCAGTGGCGGATGCCAGACTTCGACGGGTGAGCGAATTCCCCGACAGCGCATCCCCCGCACCGGGCCCGGGGCCGAGCCGGGTGCCGCCCCCGCGGAGGCGGGGGACGGCGCTCCGGCACCAACTCGCTGAGCTGCGCGGCGCCGTACCGCCCAAGGCGCTCGACGCGCGTGCCCTCGCCGCGCTCGCCGCGAACCCGGGGTGCAGACGGCGCGCGCTCCTGGACGGCGCGGGGGTGGACAAGGCGGCGCTGGCGGGCGCCCTCGGCGCGCCGTCGGCGTTCGGGCAGTCGCAGTTCGCCTTCATGCGGGGCAACGCCTTCGAGGCCCGGGTCAAGGCGGACGGCGGCGCGGAGCTGCTCCGGCTGGTGCACGAGAAGCTGGACCCGGCCGCCGCGGCACCGGACGGCGCCCTTGTCCCCGACCTCACCGCGGTCGGCCCGGAGGGCCGCACCGCCCGTACGGCGCTGGCGCTGCGCGAGGCCACCGAAGCGGGCACCTGGGCGCTGCTCGACCATCCGATGCTCGCCCTGGACGTGGCGGGCTCCCCCGCGTTCCTCGAGCCGGACGCGGTGGTCGTGCACCCCGACGGCAGCTGGACCGTCGTGGAGATCAAGTCGTTCCCGATGCTCGACGGTTCGGCCGACCCGGCGAAGGTCGGGGCCGCCGCACGCCAGGCCGCGGTCTACGTGCTGGCGCTGGAGGAGGTCGCCGCCCGTCTCGGCGGGGCCGACGGCGCCCCCGCGCCCGTGGTGCGCCACCGGATCCTGCTGGTCTGCCCCAAGGACTTCTCCAACCTGCCTGCCGCCTCCCCCGTGGACATCCGCAAGCAGCGCGCGGTCACCCGCCGCCAGCTTGCCCGCCTCACGCGCATCGAGGAGATCGCGGACGGCCTTCCCGAGGGCACGTGCTTCGCGCCCGACCTCCCCCAGAAGGAGCTGGCCGCCGCCGTCGGCTCGGTCCCCGCGACCTATGCGCCCGAGTGCCTGGCCGCCTGCGAAATGGCCTTCCACTGCCGCGCCCGTGCCCGCGACGAGGGCGCGGTGACGTCCTACGGACGCTCGCTGCGCGCCGAGCTGGGCGGCCTCGGGACGGTGGACGACGTCCTGGCCGCCGCCCACGGGACGGCCGGGGACCCGGACGACCCGGCGGTGGCGGCCCTGCGCCGGGCGGCGCGGCTGCGCGCCGAGGCGCTCACCGCCCCGGAGGACGCCGCATGTCACTGATCGCCACCCTCGCCCGCCTGGAGGCCGTGCGGTCCGGGCGCGCCCAGCCCGCCGCCACCGTCCGGCACCGGCATCTGTCCGAGCGCCCCCTCGTCCTCGTGCCGCTCACCACCGCCGGCGAGGCCGGGGCGCCGCTCGGAGCGCTCGTCGGCACCGACCGGGACACACCCCGGCTGCTCGTCGTACCCCAGCCGCGCGACCGCGACCTCAGGTTCGCGTTCCTCGCCGCCCTCGCCGACATCGTCCTGCCCTACGTCGACGGGTACGCCGAAGCGGTCGAGGCCGCCGAGCGCAGCGAGACCGATCCCGAGACCGGCAAGCGGGTCAAGGTGGAGGTCGAGCTGTGCGCGGACGCTCCGCAGCTGATCGTGCCGAGCCGGGCGGGCATCGACTTCGTACGGCTCCTGGGGCGCTCCATGCGGTTCCGCCGCACCGCCGAGCAGGACCCCGAGGCCCCCTATCCGGCGCCCCCGCGGGTGCCGCTCCTCGGCCGCTGGCTCACCCACTTCGGGGAGCGCGCCCGGGTGCCCGGCTCCTCGCTGCTGCTCGCCGTCACCGAGTTGCTGGCTCGGCACTGGACGACCGGGCAGTCGAGCCTGGAGGACCAGCACCTGGGCGCGTTGCTCGCCTGGATCGACCCGCCCGAGGGCACCTCGGGCGCGGACGCGGCGCTGCGGGCCGAGCTGGCGCGGGACACGGACGGCCAGTTGCTGTGCCCGCCGGCCGGACCCGCCACCGACCCTGCCTTCGACAACAAGCTGCTCGCCCCCGCCATCGAGCGCTACGACCACGCGCGGGCCCGGCTCGCCGCCGCCGAGGACGGCGTCGAGGCGGACGACCGGTTCGGCGAACTGACCGCCGCCGAAGGGGAGATCCGGGCACTGGTGGAGAGCCGTACGCGTCCGGCGTGGGATGGCGTGTGGCACGGGCTCGATCTGCTGCGCACGCTGCCGGAGGGCGCCCATGTCGGGGAGCGGTGGACCCGCGACCGCTGGTCGTTCACCGGCCACCGGGACCGGGTGGCCGCCGGGGAGCCGCCCCAGCCGCGCCGGGACGACGCCGTCACCGCGGCGAACAAGCTCGCCACGCGCGAGCGTGAGCAGTCCCGGCTGGACGCCCAGGAGGCGCTCGACGACCCGCTCGTGATGGCCGGGCGGAGACTGGCCGGGGAGGCGTTCGCGGGCGAGGTCACGGATGTCGTGATGGCGTACAGCGAGGGCAAGCGTCCGAGCCCGCGCCCGCTGGTGACCGTACGGACCGAGGACCGGCCGCATCTCGGGGAGCGCGCGAAGGTGTACCGGTCGCTGGGTGGAAAGCCGCAGGCGGCCGAGTTCGTCGGATACCGGGGGCGGGACGGCGAGGGACCGGGCGGACACGACGACGGCGGCGGCGCGGGGGGCGGCCTCGTGGTGCTGCGGATCGTCGACAAGATGGGCCGCGGCAGGGAGCCGGAGGCCGGATCGGTGCCGGAGAAGGGCGACCGCGTCTGCTTCACGCTGTTCGAGCACGAGCAGCGCGGCGGGGCCAAGCTGCCCGAGCCGGAGGAGACGCCCTGGACCCATGGCGGGCCGCCGGGCGAGGCCGATGCGCCGCCCCAGCCGGACCCGGTGACCGAGGAGGACGTGCTGTGACCGTGTTCGCCCGGCCGGGCAGGACCTTCGATCCCGGGGCCGCGGCCGCGCGGGCCACCGAGGCGATCCTGCACGACTCTCTGCACGGCGCCCACCGGGGCGTCGTCGTCGACTCGCCGCCGGGCGCCGGGAAGTCGACGCTCGTCGTCCGGGCCGCACTCGAACTCGCGTCCGCCGGACGCCCGCTGATGGTCATCGCGCAGACCAACGCACAGGTGGACGACCTGGTGCTGCGGCTGGCGGAGAAGGAGCCCGGCCTCCCGGTCGGCCGACTGCACAGCAGCGATCCCGACCCCTACGACAAGGCCCTCGACGACCTGCCGAACGTCCGCAAGTCGACGAAGGCGAAGGATCTGGCCGGCCTGGACGTCGTGATCTCGACCGCCGCCAAGTGGGCGCACGTCAAGGACGTCGAACCATGGCGGCACGCGATCGTCGACGAGGCGTACCAGATGCGCTCGGACGCGCTGCTGTCGGTGGCGGGCCTGTTCGAACGGGCGCTGTTCGTGGGTGATCCCGGCCAGCTGGACCCGTTCACGATCGTCGGCGCGGAACAGTGGGCGGGGCTGTCGTACGACCCGTCGGCGTCGGCCGTGACCACACTCCTGGCGCACAATCCCGAGTTGCCGCAGCACCGGCTGCCGGTGTCATGGCGGTTGCCGGCGTCGGCGGCGCCGCTGGTGTCGGACGCGTTCTACCCGTACACGCCGTTCCGCAGCGGCACGGGGCAAGGGGACCGAAGGCTGTCGTTCGGCGTGCCCTCGGACGGTTCGGGTCCCGACCGGGTGATCGACGAGGCTGCGGAGACGGGCTGGGGACTGCTCGAGCTGCCCGCCCGGCACACCCCGCGCACGGATCCGGAGGCGGTGCGGGCGGTCGCTGCTGTCGTACGGCGGCTGCTGGACCGGGGCGGGGCGGCGGTCTCGGAGCGCGCCGCGGATCCGGTGCCGCTGACCGCGGACCGGATCGCCGTCGGTACGGCGCACCGCGACCAGGCGGCGGCGGTGCGCTCCGCGCTGGCGGAGCTCGGCGTGACGGATGTGACGGTGGACACGGCCAACCGGCTACAAGGCCGGGAGTTCGACGTGACGGTGGTTCTGCATCCGCTGTCCGGACGACCGGACGCCACGGCGTTCCACCTCGAGACCGGACGGCTGTGCGTGCTGGCCTCCCGGCACCGGCACGCGTGCATCGTGGTGTGCCGGGCCGGAGTGACGGAACTGCTGGACGACCACCCCTCGACCGAGCCGGTGCAGCTGGGGGTGACGGTGAAGTTCCCGGACGGCTGGGAGGCGAATCACGCGGTGCTGGCACACCTGTCCGAGCACCGGGTGACGTGGCGGCCCTGACGCTCTACGCGACGTTGGGCTTGCTGTGGCCGGTCATGCACAAGGCGCGTGACCGGGCGCCGTCTCCCCCGCTCAGGCGTGTCGGCGGGTGACGCACACCCGCCGCCAGACAAGCCGCGGCCCTGAGCGTCTGTTCTGCGGTCCGCTCGATGAACACGGCCCGCCCTTCGGGCAAGGTCTCACCGCGGATGCGAGCGTATTGGCGCACGGTCGGCAACAACGGCCAGGCATCCTCCGCAAGCGTGATCACACGCGGCCCAGCCGTGGCCCGGCCGTAGGCGTCGGACAGGTCCCGCCCGTCCAATTCGGGTCCCGTCCCATGCGGTCCGCAGCCTGGTCGTGAAGGATGCGTCCCGCTTCACCTTGCGGAGCACTTCCGACCACTCCTCTTCGACCACCAGAGCGCGCACGTCCCAGCTCCGCCCTTCCGAGCCAGGGGGAAGGAGCTGTCCTCGGCATCGCGGCCGATACGCCGCACCTTCAGGGCCCGCGGGCCCGCATGTTTCCCCGGGGCGGGAGGCGAATCACGCGGTGCTGGCACATCTGTCCGAGCACCGGATGGCGTGGCGGCCCTGGCCGGCGGGGGCGACGGCGACCCGGTGACCAGGGGGAACATCGCTGGGCCCGGCGGCCTTGGGACGTGGGGAGCCGTGCGGCGCGAGAAGCATGAGCGGGCGCGCCCCGCTCGTTCCCGCGCTCTTGCGCCGCCGCGAGACAATGGACGGTGGCCCACCCGAAGGGGGCGCCATCCGAACCGTATGAGGAGGAGAAGACATGGCGGAGCCCACGCCGCGTCGGAACGAGCCGCGGCTACGCCCCGCGCCCCTGCTCTTCGAGCCCGCGGAGGCGGCCTCCGACCCTGAGCACTTCTTCGACCTGGAGTCGATCGACGACCCGCGGGCGCTGCTCGCGCGGGCGACCGAGCTGACGCAGGCGTTCCGCGCGGCCACGGACCGTGCCGTGGAGTACCAGGCGATCGCCGCCGCCCAGCTCGCCGATCCGGGCCGCTTCGACCGGCTGACACCTGCGGCGATCGCCGAGCAGGCGGAGTGGACCGAGGACTACGCGAAGAAGATGGTGGAGTTCGGACAGGACCTGCTGCGGGGCAAGGAGACGAGCGGGCCGGAGAGTCTGGGCTGAACGTCCGCCACACCGCTCGGCCGAATGATCTTCTGGCATATGCGGCGGCACAATACCCCGCTCCGCCCCCGGCTGTCCCGGTTTTCCGCAACCCTCAGGAACGCAGCGCTCACTCCGGGTACACCTGGCTGTCATGAGCAGTCGTACGCCGTTCACCGATCCCTTCCGCCCGACCTCGGAGGGCGCCGCCTGGCTCGCTTCCGCAGGAACGTATCCGCGTAGTGCGCCGGTGCACTGGGGGGAACGGCCCACCGGCCGGCTGGTGCTGCCCTGCGGTACCGCGTTCGACGTCGTCAGCGCCCCCGCGATCTTCGGGCGGCGCATGCTCGACCGGCTCTGGGACGAAGGGCCGGGCTCCGGGCCGGTCGCCGAGCACCGGGGGCGCATCCTGCTGTTCACGGCGCCCGGCACGGCCCGGCGCCTGCCGGCACTGCTGGACTGGGAGGAGTGGGGCGGCCGCGCCCATGCGGTACCGCCGCTGCTGTGCCATGGTCCCGGGGATGCCGTCACCGTCCCCGCGATCAGCCCCGCGGCCCCTGCGCGCGGTGGCTCCGGCAGCCGCGCCGAGTCCCGCTGGCTCGTCGCGCCCGACACCCGTCACCCGTGGCTTCCCGGCTCCGAGGTCGTCCTGTGGGCCGCGGTCCGGGCGGCCCGCGCGGCGGCCTCCACGGCCGTACGGATATCGATTTTTCCTCCCGCCGACCAGGATGCTAAGGTCTACGACGTCAGCGGGCGCCGCTAGCTCAGTTGGTTAGAGCAGCTGACTCTTAATCAGCGGGTCCGGGGTTCGAGTCCCTGGCGGCGCACGATGGCGATGGCGAGTCGTGTTCGCGGAAAGCGCGAACCGGCTCGCCATCGTCGTATCCGCGCGGCTCCGCCGCGCACGGCGGGGGCTCCGCCACCCACACCCCCCAAGACCGCACACGAACCGCCCCGCCCCCCGGCACCCACGTTCGCGGAAAGCGCGAACCGGCTCGCCATCGTCGTATCCGCGCGACACCGCCGCCCACGGGTGGGGCTCGGGCGC
>NZ_JBEYWX010000047.1:0-24872 GCF_040644655.1 Streptomyces sp. NPDC046931 | reverse complement strand
AGTACGGCCAGTGGCGGCCGAACGAGCACGGCGGCCGGGAGAACCTGGACGCCGTGGCCTTCCTCCAGGAGATGAACGCCACGGTCTACCGCCGCTGTCCCGGCGTGATCACGATCGCCGAGGAGTCCACGGCCTGGGACGGTGTCACCCGGTCCACCGACCACGGCGGACTCGGCTTCGGCCTGAAGTGGAACATGGGCTGGATGCACGACTCGCTGGTCTATGTGTCCAAAGACCCGGTGCACCGCAAGTACCACCACCACGAGATGACGTTCCCGATGGTCTACGCCTACAGCGAGAACTATGTGCTGCCCATCTCCCATGACGAGGTGGTACACGGCAAGCGGTCGCTGGTGTCGAAGATGCCCGGCGACTGGTGGCAGCAGCGCGCCAACCTCCGCGCCTACCTCGGCTTCATGTGGTCCCACCCGGGCAAACAACTCCTCTTCATGGGACAGGAGTTCGCCCAGGGCTCCGAATGGTCCGAGGCGCACGGCCCCGACTGGTGGCTGCTGGACACGGGCTACGGCGCCGCGGCCGACCACCGGGGCGTGCGCGACCTGGTCCGCGAACTGAACGCGCTCTACTTGCGCACCCCGTCCCTGTGGCAGTGCGACCCCCGGCCCTCGGGCTTTCGCTGGGTGGTCTGCGACGCGGCCGATGACAACGTGTTCGCGTTTCTGCGCTTCGACGCCGAGGGCAGACCCCTGCTCGCCGTGTCCAACTTCTCGCCGGTCGTCCGCCACCACTACCGCCTGGACGTGCCAAACGACGTGCCGGCGTGGCACGAGGTCCTCAACACCGACGCGGCCCGCTACGGCGGCAGCGACGTCCACAACGCCGGCCCCGTGACGCCCGGGGTCGGCCCGGGGCACGGTATTCGCCTCACGCTTCCCCCGCTCGCCACACTCTGGCTGGTTCCCGCCACCGGACGTCCCTCCGATGGGGGGCAACAAATTCCCGGGTAATTCCCCGTCCGATAAAATTCCGCTCCCTCGCCTACTTTCCCACTCCAGCGCTCCTCCCTGTCACTTTTCGGAACGACGGAATTGCCGGCAGTCACCATCGGCGACCCATGAAACGTTTCTCATGAATGGTTTGGCATCGGAGATTGCGGGAATGGCTCGTAATGAGTGCTTCGGACAGGTAGGCACCTCCGTGGAAACTGGCCCAGAGATCCCGGGAGTGTGTCTTCCCTGCGGTCTGTGAGTGCGCCTTCCCACGGTGACTGCCCAGTCAGCCCCCTGAGGGAGTTGAAAGCACCATGCGCATCACGGTGAAGTCGAAGCAGCACCCCCATGATGACGCCCCCGACACCACCGACGCCTTCGCGCGTCTGTGTGAGCTGCCCGAGGGGCCCGAGCGCCGGACACTGCGCGACGAGATCGTCCGGTCCTGGCTGCCGATGGCCGATCGCATCGCCCGGCGCTACCGAGGGCGGGGTGAGTCGGTCGAGGACCTCTGCCAGGTAGCGGCCCTGGGCCTGGTCAAGGCGGTCGACCGCTACGACCCGGCCCGGGGCTACGCCTTCGAGAGCTACGCCATCCCCACCATCACCGGCGAGATCAAGCGGCACTTCCGTGATCACATGTGGGTGTTGCATGTGCCCCGCCGGGTCCAGGACCTGCGCAATCGGGTACGGGTGGCGGTCAAGGAGATATCCCAGGAGACCCCCGGGCACGGCCCCACGGTCGCGGAGATCGCCGGGCACGCCCACCTCAGCGAAGAGGACGTCCGGGTGGGCCTGGAGGCCATGGACAGTTTCACCGCCCTCTCCCTGGACGCCGAGGTCTCGGGCAGCGACGACGGATACGCACTGGGTGACGCCCTGGGCGACGCCGACGCCGGATACGACCTGATCGTCGACCGTGAGGCCGTCAAGCCGTGTCTGCGGTCGTTGCCGGAGCGTGAGCGCACCATCCTCTATCTGCGGTACTTCCGCGGGATGACCCAGAGCCGCATAGCGGACCAACTCGGTATTTCCCAGATGCATGTCTCGCGTCTGCTCAGCGGCTGCTGCGCGCGCGTACGCGAAGAGGCGCTCGCGGATATCCTCTGACCGGGCCGCTCCTTCACCGGCCCCCATCCACACTGTGCGGTTCCGCCCCCGCGGGGGGACCGCATCCGGCCGTCCGGCTCGGCGAGTCGTCGACCGGACGGCCGTTTGCGGCGGGCTCACTGCCGAACCCTCCCGGGAACGGCTGGGCAGTGCTCCGCTCCTTCCGGACTATCCGTGGGAGGGTATTTGAAACACGCCGGGCACGGGACAACGGAAGGGAATCGAAAGGTTATTGACCGGAGATTCTTGACCGGTCCCGGACAAGGCCTGTCGCATGTGTGCGAGCCGGGGGAAGGGGTACCCCGAGGACCGGGCCGGCACAGCGGGCCCGGAGGTGAGCATGAGCCGTACCGACGACGCCCGGGCGAATGCCTATGACGCGACCCCCTTCCTGCCGGACGAAGGAGGGCTGGCCGCATACCGGCACGCGGCCGCGGACTGCCGGGGCTGCCCCCTGTACGAGAACGCGACCCAGACCGTCTTCGGCAAGGGGGACACCTCGGCCCGGGTCGTGCTGGTCGGAGAGCAGCCCGGCGACCAGGAGGACCGGCAGGGCGAGCCCTTCGTCGGACCGGCCGGACGCCTGCTGGACAAGGCGCTGGAGGAGGCGGGCATCGCACGCGGCACGGCATACGTCACCAACGCGGTCAAGCACTTCAAGTTCACCGTCGTCCCCGAACGCGGCAAGCGGCGCATCCACAAGGCGCCGAGCCTGCGCGAGCTGAGCGCCTGCAAGCCGTGGCTGCGCGCGGAACTGGACCTGGTCCACCCGGAGGTCGTGGTGGCCCTCGGCGCCACCGCGGGCAAGGCGCTGCTCGGCGGCTCGTTCCGGGTGACCAAGGACCGGGGGAGCCTGCTGCCGCTGCCCGGCACCGACGAGGAACAGTACGTCGTCGCGACCGCGCACCCTTCGGCGATCCTGCGCGCCGACGACCGGGAGGCCGCGTACGCAGGTCTCGTCTCGGACCTGAAGGTGGCGGCACGAGCGCTGAACGGGCACCGCCACGCGTGACCGAAGGCCCATCTCCCGGCCCTCGTATGTGACGGCCGCACCGTGATCGCCCCGCCTGGACGGCCGATCTACGGGTACCCGCGCGCCATGCGTACTCTTCTGCGGCGCCTGACCTGGCGCAAGAAGCCGACCCGTACCGCCACCGAAGAGCTGCTCGAGGAGGCGAAGCAGCAGGAACTCGAGGACGACACCGACACCTCCCCGGGCGCCGGGGGCGGGGCGGGCGACCCGATCACACCGAGCCTTAACGCCAACCGCAACACCGCCGAGGGCCACCCCTCCGGCGACGGCTCCTGACCGGACCCGTCGACGAAGCCGGCGATCACCCGGGGCTCGGTCCCGGCCGGGGAACCTCTGTGCGACGACGCCCGCCGCCGCACCCCGGACGGGCGAGCACGACCTGCGGGCCTCCTCGCCCACCCGGTGCAATGGACGCGTGACCGTGCCCCGGGACGACTGCCTCGCCCGCAACGAGTGGATCTGCGGCGCGTATCTGCGCACCCGCCGCCACATCCTCCTCGACGCGGTGGCCCAGCATCTGCAACTGACCGCGGCCTCCGTGCTCATCGCTCTCGTCATCGCCGTGCCCCTGGCCCTGCTGGCGCGCCGCTGGGCCGGGATCGCCGGGCCCGTCCTCGCCGTCACCACGATCCTGTACACCATTCCGTCCCTGGCGATGTTCTCGCTGCTGCTGCCCCTGTACGGGCTGTCACCCACCCTGGTGGTCGCCGGTCTCGTCCTGTACTCGCTCACCCTGCTCGTCCGGAACCTCCTCGCGGGACTGCGCGCCGTCCCCGAGGAGACCCGGCGGGCCGCCCACGGCATGGGATACGGACCGATCCGGCTGCTGCTCACCGTGGAACTCCCGCTCGCGCTGCCCGCCGCCATGGCCGGGCTCCGTATCGCCACGGTCTCCGCGATCTCCCTGGTCACCGTCGGGGCGATCGTCGGCTTCGGCGGACTGGGAAACCTGATCTACGCGGGCATGAACACCTACTTCAAGGCACAGGTGCTGACCGCGTCCGTGCTGTGTGTGCTGATCGCCGTGGCCGCCGATCTGCTGCTGCTCGGCGTCCAGCGGCTGATCACCCCCTGGGCGAGGGCGGCACAGGGATGAGGACACTGCGCGAGACCTGGCACTGGCTCGTCGACCCCGTCCACTGGGCGGGAGACGACGGCATCGGGCACCGGCTGGCGCAGCACGTCCTCCTCACCCTCGGCTGTCTGATCATCAGCTGTGCGATCGCCCTGCCGGTCGCTCTTGTCCTCGGGCACCTCGGCAGGGGCGGCGCGCTCGCCGTCAACCTCTCCAACGCCGGCCGTGCCGTCCCCACCTTCGCCGTGCTGGTGCTTCTGCTGCTCACCCCGGTCGGCCGCTGGGGACAGGGGCCCACCGTGGCAGCCCTCGTCCTGTTCGCCGTTCCGCCTCTGCTCACCAACGCCTACGTCGGCATGCGCGACGTCGACCGCAGTGTGGTGCGGGCAGCACGGGGGATGGGGATGACCGGCCGGCAGACGCTGCTCCGGGTGGAACTTCCGCTGTCGCTCCCGATGATTCTGAACGGGGTGCGGATCGCCGCCGTACAGCTCGTCGCGACCGCCACCCTCGCCGCGCTCGCGGGGGGAGGCGGGCTCGGCCGGATCATCACCGCGGGTTTCAATCTGGCGAGCACGCCGCAGGTCGTGGCCGGGGCGCTGCTCGTCGCGGTGCTGGCACTGATCGTCGAAGGTGTCTTCGAGTCCGTCGAGCGGCTGGTCCGGCCGCGGGCCGGAGGCTCACGATGAGACGGTACGCGGCGGCCGCGGTCCTGCTCCTCGTCGTCGGCTGTGCCAGGGGCCCGTCCCTGGAGACGCGCGGCCGGGTCACCGCGTCGCCCGGCGACAGCAGGCATCTGACCGTCGGCTCCGCCGGCTTCACCGAGAGCGACCTGCTCGCCCATATGTACGCACTGCTGCTGGAACACGCCGGCTTCACGACGTCCCTGATCACCGTCGCCAACCGCGAGCTGTACGAACCCGCCCTGGAATCCGGGCGGATCGACGTCGTCCCCGAGTTCGCGGCCACCTTCGCGGACTGGCTCAACGCCAGGACCAACGGCCCCGACGCCCCTCCCGTCGGCTCGCCTGATCTCGACACCACGATGAAGGCCCTGCGCAGACTGGCGGCGCCCCGTGGTCTCGCCGTCCTCGACCCCGGCCGGGCGGTCGACCGGAACGCCTTCGCGGTGACCCGGGCGTACGCCCGTGAGCACCGCCTGAGGACGCTGAGCGACCTCGGCGGATCCGGCCTGAAGGTGCGGCTCGCGGCAGGCGACGAGTGCGTGCGACGACCGTACTGCGCACCGGGGTTGAGGAAGGTCTACGGCATCGACGTCATCGCTGTCGACCCCAAGGGCGTGGGTACCACCCAGGCCAAGCGGGCCGTGCAGAGCGGACGGGACCAGATGGTGCTGACCACCACAACGGACGCGACCCTCGACGCGTTCGGCCTCGTCCTGCTTGCCGACGACAGACATCTGCAGAACGCGGACCACGTCGTCCCGGTCGTGGGCCGCTCCCGCGCGGGCGGCGCACGCGTCGGCAAGGCGCTCGGTGCCCTCAACTCCGTTCTCACCACCCGGGATCTGGCGTCGATGAACGAGCAGGTCGACAGCCGGCGGCGGCTTCCGGGGGACGTCGCCCGTGCCTATCTCGAGGGCAAGGGCCTGCTGAAGTGACGGAGTCGGACGCTCCCTGCCGACCGGACGCGCCCACGGCGGGGCTCCGTCACGCGTCGGCCACCGACTCGTACGGCACCTCCCGCCGCGAGACGCCCCGCGCCTCCGCGTCCACCGAGCGGCGCAGGGCCTCATGGAGCTTGGCCGGTGTCAGGACTCCCAGGAACCGTGTCCCGGCCAGCACCGCCACCCAGCCGGCATCGTGCTGGAGCATCACCCCGAACGCCTGTTTGAGCGGGGCGCCCACCACCACCCAGGAGCTCATCCGGTGTGCGTGGTCCCCAACCAGGCCGCCCCCGGCGAGCTCGTCGACGCCCGCCCAGCCGTGCAGATCGCCGGCGGTGTCCAGCACGACCGCCCAGCGTGCCCCCTGTGCGCGCAGCCGGGCCGCCGCCCGCCCGGCGGGCTCGTCGAGCCGTGCGACCGGCGGCTGCTCGAGATCGCTAGGCTCGATCGCGGTCACCGACAGCCGCTTCAGGCCCCGGTCCGCCCCCACGAACTCGGCGACGCGCGGTGTCGCGGGCGTGCCCAGTACCGCCCCGGGCGTGTCGAACTGCTCGATGCGCCCCTGCCCGTACACCGCGATCCGGTCGCCGAGCCGGACCGCCTCCTCGATGTCGTGCGTGACCAGCAGCACCGTCTTGCGCACGGCCGTCTGCATCCGCAGGAACTCCTCCTGCAACTGCTCCCGCACCACCGGGTCGACCGCCCCGAACGGTTCGTCCATCAGCAGCACCGGCGGATCCGCGGCCAGCGCCCGTGCCACTCCCACCCGTTGCCGCTGACCGCCGGACAACTGGTCCGGGTAGCGCGGCCCGTAAGTCTTCGGGTCCAGACCCACCAGGTCGAGCAGCTCGGCCGCGCGCGCCCGCGCCCTCGCCTTCTTCCAGCCGAGCAGGTACGGCACGGTCGCGGTGTTGTCCAGCACGGTCCGGTGCGGGAACAGCCCGACCTGCTGGATCACATAGCCGATCCGGCGCCGAAGCCGCACCGGGTCGACGGTCGCGACGTCCTCGCCACCCACGAAGATCCGTCCCGAGGTGGGCTCGATCAGCCGGTTGACCATCATCATCGTGGTCGTCTTGCCGCAGCCGGACGGTCCGACGAACGTGACCAGCTCGCCCTCGGCGATCTCGAAGGACAGGCCGCCCACGGCCGTCGTACCGTCCGGATACCGCTTGGTGACCTGCTCGAACCGGATCATTCCCTCACGCTAACGGCCCTGGTCACGCCTCGCTCATCAGCACCACCTCCAGGGTGCGCGGGCCATGCACCCCCTCGACGCGCTCCAGTTCGATGTCACTGGTCGCGGACGGCCCGGAGATCCAGGTCATCGGGCGTGCCGGGGCGAGCCGCCGCAGGGCCTGGGGCACGGACGACACGACCTGGTCCGGAACGCGTACGACACAGATGTGGTGATCGGGCACCAGGGTGATACGGCGGCGCCCCTGGTCCGGCGAGCCGTCCAGCACCAGGGTGCCGGTCTCGGCGATCGCGACCGCGCAGCCGGTGACCACGCTGTCGACACGGTCGAGTTCGTACGGGGTGCTCTCCGCCCGGTCGGGTACCTGCTCGACGCCCGTGAGCCAGTGCGACGGCAGTCCCGCCGGCACCAGCACGGTCCGCGCGCCCCGCGCCGCGAGGATACCGGCAAGGACCGACGGCAGGCCCGGGGCGCTCGTGCGGTGCACGACGGCCCGGTAGTCCGCGAGGTTCTCCGCGAGCAGATCCACCGTCTCCGCCGGGGTGCGCTCGCCGTGCCGCTCCCGATAGTCCCGGGGAACGGCCTGCTCGTACGGCGTGTCGTCCTCGGGCACGTCCGCCAGCGCGCGCCGCACCCGGCCCAGGATCAGCTCCCTGCTGCCGCTCACCTCGCCTCCTTCCCTCCGTGCGTACGCTGCCACCAGTCGCGGAACGGTTCCGCGGGCAGCACCGGCAGGTCCCGGCTCGCGCTCCACGCCCTGCCGGGGCCCGGCAGCGTCCGCGGGTGGAAGCGGCGTGAGCGCGACGCCAGGCGCTGGCCCGCGCGCAGTGCCCCTGGGTGGCTCAACGCCCAGCGTGCCGCCCGCATCGCCGCCCGCTCGGCGGCGTGTCCCTTCGCCGGCTTCAGCACCACCTTGTTGCCCGCCCGTGTCACGGGACCGCCCTGCACGACCCGCTCCCGCAGATGCACCAGCACCTCCGGAATGTCGATGGCGACCGGGCAGACGTCGTAACAGGCGCCGCACAGCGACGAGGCGTAGGGCAGCGAGGCGTCGATCTCGCTTCCGGTTCCCCGCAGTTGAGGGCTGAGGATGGCGCCGATCGGCCCCGGGTACACCGAGCCGTAGGCGTGGCCGCCCGCCCGCTCGTACACCGGGCAGACGTTGAGACACGCCGAGCAGCGGATACAGCGCAGGGCCTGACGGCCGACCTGGTCGGCGAGCGTGTCGGTGCGCCCGTTGTCCAGCAGGACCAGATGGAAGGTCCGGGGGCCGTCCGCCGTGTCGTAGCCCGTGGTGCCCGTCCACATGCTCGTGTAGGGGTTCATGCGCTCGGCCGTCGAGGAGCGGGGCAGCGTCTGAAGGAACACCTCCAGGTCCCGCCAGGTCGGCACGATCTTCTCGATGCCGACGACCGAGATCAGCGTCTCGGGCAGGGTGAGGCACATCCGCCCGTTGCCCTCGGACTCGACCACCACGAGCGTGCCCGTCTCCGCCACCATGAAGTTCGCACCGGAGACGGCGACCTTGGCCCGCAGGAACTTCTCGCGCAGGTGCAGCCGTGCCGCCTCCGCGAGTTCGGCGGGCGAGTCGGTGAGATCCTCGGGAGCCGGGCGGCCCCACGCGCCCATCTCGGAGCGGAAGATGTCCCGGATCTCGCGACGGTTGCGGTGGATGGCCGGGACCAGGATGTGCGACGGCCGGTCCCCGCCCAACTGCACGATCAGTTCGGCGAGATCGGTCTCGTACGCCCGGATCCCCGCGGCCCCGAGCGCCTCGTTCAGGCCGATCTCCTGCGTGGCCATGGACTTGACCTTCACGACCTCCGACTCGCCGGTCGCCTTCACCAGTTCGGCGACGATCCGGTTCGCCTCGTCCGCGTCCGCGGCCCAGTGGACGGTGCCCCCGGCCGCTGTGACCGCCTCCTCCAACTGCACCAGGTAGCGGTCGAGATGACGCAGCGTGTGGTCCTTGATCCGCTTGCCCGCCTCCCGCAGTGCCGCCCAGTCGGACACCTCCGAGACGGCCCTGGCCCGCTTGGCGCGAATGGTGTGCGTGGCGTGACGCAGGTTCCCGCGAAGCGTCCGGTCGGCGACGGCTTTCCGGGCGGCCTCGGGGAAGGCCGGCATCCCGACGAACGTTCCGCTCATGCGCTGCGCCCCCTCACCCGGTCGACGATGCTCATACCAGCGGTTCCTCCTCCGTGCTCGCCAGGATCTCCGCGATGTGCACCGGCCGCATGCCGACGCGCAGTCGTGTCATCGTGCCGCCGATGTGCATGAGGCAGGAGTTGTCGGCCGCGCAGAGCACCTCCGCGCCCGTGGACTCGGCGTTGCGTACCTTGTCGATGCCCATGGCCGAGGAGACGTCGGCGTTCTTCACGGCGAAGGTGCCGCCGAAGCCGCAGCACTCCTCGGCGCCCGGCAACTCGATCAGCTCCAGTCCCTTGACGGCTCGCAGCAGCCGCACCGGGCGGTCGCCGAGCCGGAGGCTTCGCAGGCCGTGGCACGTCGGGTGGTAGGTCACCGGATGCGGGTAGTACGCCCCCACGTCCGTCACCCCCAGCACGTCCACCAGAAACTCGGTGAGCTCGTAGGTCTTCGCGGCGACGGGCGCCACCGTGGCCGCGAGGGTGTCCCCGCGGCCCTCGGCCCGCGCCCGCTCACCCATCCGCGGATACAGCTCCCGCACCATCGCCCCGCAGGACCCGGACGGGGTCACGATCGCCTCATAGTCCCGGAACACATCGGAGAACCGCACCGCGAGCGGCTCGGCGTCATGCCGGTAACCGGTGTTGTAGTGGGCCTGGCCGCAACAGGTCTGCGCCGGCGGAAAGTCGACCTCGACGCCCAGCCTGGTCAGAAGTCTCACCACGGCACGCCCGGTGTCCGGATAGAGCGTGTCGTTGACACAGGTCAGGAACAGAGCGACGCGCATCGCGGCTCCTCGGGTCGGCCGTGGGACGGGTGCAGGGTAATCCGCCGGCGTGGCCCGGTGAGGGGAGGGCCCGCCCCACGGCGCCGTGTCGCCTCGCGCGCTCCCGGCCCGCACATCGCCGCGCCCGCCGTCACCTAGGTCTACCTACGTCCTCACCAGGGAAGAGGGCCCTCCGCGTCGAAGTAACCCCCGGTCGGGCCGTCCGGGCCCGGCTGAGCCATGCGGACGATGATCTCGGCAGCCTGCTCGACGGTCTGCGTGCCGGTGTGGTGGTTCAGGTCCGTGGCCGTGTAGCCGGGTTCCACCGCGTTGATCCGCATCTCCGGGAACGCCTTCGCGTAGTGCACCGCGGCCGTGTTGACCGCCGCCTTCGACGCCGGGTAGGCGACCCCCGGATAGCCCTGTGCGGGCGTGCCCTCGGCGGTGACCCTGCTCAGCGACGCGAGGCCGCTGCCGACGACCACCACGGGGGCGTCGGCCGACCTCGCAGCAGCGGCAGGAAGGCGTGGGCGACGCGGACCAGGCCGAACACGTTCGTCTCGAACACCGTCCGCATCACATCGGCGGTCACCTCCGCCGCGCCGATCACGCCTCCGTCCCGCGCAGCCCGCCGTCACCCTGGGCGCGCCGGCCGCGGAGCCTCTGCTGGAGGAGACCGAGGCGGGGCCGGCGAACGGCCGGCACGAGCACCGGCGGGTGGTGCTCCAGCCGGAACTGGTGGTGCGCCGCTCCAGCCTGGCGGCCCGCTGAAGCGCTCCCGTAAGGCAGGCTCATGCGTCCCCGCCCAGGTGGGCAGAACCCTTGTCAGACCTTACGGTTCACAAGGGATCGCTTGGCTGATCAGAGACGCTGCCGTACGGGAGCCCGCCGCCGGCTGAGCGGCCGTTCAGTAAGCGCTCCCCGGTCCCCGGGCACCGCCGCCGGACCATGTGCTGAACTGGGGCGCAGCCTGCCCCCATCCGTCTCTGGAGCCCCGTTGACTCTCAGCTACCGCCAGCCCGGTGTCGTCCTCACCGACCGGCGCTTCACCGTGCCCCTCGACCACGACACCCCCGACGGGGAGACGATCGAGCTGTATGCACGAGAGGTCGTCGCGAGCGACAAGGCGGACGCCGACCTGCCCTGGCTGGTCTACCTCCAGGGCGGGCCGGGCTTCGGGGCGAACCGCTTCATCGGAAAGCAGGCCTGGCTGGGCCGCGCCCTGGAGGAGTACCGCGTCCTCCTCCTGGACCAGCGGGGCACCGGCGCCTCCACGCCCGCCAACCGCCAGACGCTCCCGCTGCGCGGAGGGCCTCGTGAGCAGGCGGACTACCTCACCCGCTTCCGTGCCGACTCCATCGTCCGCGACTGCGAGGCCGTCCGTCACCGGCTCACCGGCGGCGCCCTATGGACCGTCCTCGGGCAGAGCTTCGGCGGCTTCTGCACCGTGAACTACCTCTCGACGGCCCCCGAGGGCCTGCGCGCCGCCGTGATCACCGGTGGGCTGCCCTCCCTGGACGCGCACGCGGACGACGTGTACCGGGCCGCGTACCCCCGCATCGAACGCAAGGTCGCCGCCCACTACACGCGCTACCCGCAGGATGTGGAACGCGCCCGCCGTATCGCCGAGTACGTGCTCCGGCACGAGCCCGTGCTGAACGGCGGCTACCGGCTCACCGTCGAGGCGTTCCAGTCGCTCGGCATTCTCCTCGGCGGCGGCGAGGGCAGCCACCGCCTCCACTTCCTCCTCGAGAACGCCTTCGTGCGCACCGCGCAGGGCCTCACGCTCTCGGACTCCTTCCAGGAGGAGGTACAGGCTCTTCTGTCGTACGCGGGCCACCCCCTGTACGCGCTCGTCCACGAGGCGATCTACGGCCAGGACGGCCGCCCCACCGCCTGGTCGGCGGAGCGGGTCCGGGCGCGGTTCCCGCAGTTCGACGCGGCGAAGGCGCTGGCGGGCGACGGCCCGGTGCTGTTCACCGGTGAATCCGTGCACCCGTGGATGTTCGAAACCGACCCGGCGCTGCGCCCGCTGCGCGAGACCGCGCACCTGCTGGCCGAGCGCACCGACTGGACGCCGCTGTACGACCCTGCCCGCCTCGCCGCCAACGAGGTGCCGGTGGCCGCGGCGATCTACCACGACGACATGTACGTCGACACCGCACACGCCCTGGAGACGGCCCGCTCGATCCGCGGACTGCGGACCTGGGTGACGGACGAGTTCGAACACGACGGCGTCCGCGCGGGCGGCCCCCGCGTCCTCGACCGTCTGCTGGCGCTGACGCGGGACGAGGCCTGACCCGAGGACCGGGTGCGGCGTCTGCCCGCGCCCCCGATGCGCGGGCGGCTCCTCGTACTCCGCACCGGCCGCGGCGCAGGCGCCGCTAGTCTGCGGCCATGACGGAGCCGCGGAACGACCAGCTCGAACCCATGCCCGGAGGACTGGCGGCGCGCCCTCGCAGTCGTCGCCCACCCCGACGACCTCGAGTACGGCTGCGCGGCGGCGACCGCCGGATGGACCGACGGCGGCCGAGAGATCGCGTATGTGCTTGCGACGCGCGGTGAGGCGGGCATCGACTCGCTGGAGCCCGCCGTGCGCGGACCGCCGCGCGAGCGGGAGCAGCGGGCGAGCGCCGCGGTGGTGGGCGTGTCCACGGTCGAGTTCCTCGGCCACCGTGACGGTGTCGTCGAGTACGGCGTCGCGCTGCGCCGGGACATCGCGGCGGCGATCCGCCGGCACCGCCCCGAGCCGGCCCTCCCCCTCAGCCACCGCGCACCTGGGGCAAGATGGCCTGGAACACCCGACGCGGCGGCAGACGCCGGCAATCGATGGATCTTCCCGGAACTGGCGGCGCGGTGCCTCGAGCCCTGGAACGGCGTCCGCTGGGTCGCCGTCGCCGGTTCCTCGACGCCGACCCACGCCGTGGAGGCGGCGCCGGGCCTGGAGCGCGCGGTGCGGTCGCTGCGGGAACACCGCACGTACATCGAGGCGTTGACCGATCAGGACCCGGAGACGTACGCACGGTCCTTCCTGACCTCCCATGCCGCGGCGGTGAGCGAGCGGTTCGGTGGCAAACCGGCCGTGGCGTTCGAGCTTTTCGGCCGCTAGCCGGTCACGGCTACGACGGGGAGTCGAAGCCGTGCTTCCGTCGTCTCCGCAACCCACGCAGACGGCTTCTCGAAACGGGGATCGATGGACGACAAGGAACTGCTGGCCGAACGCTTCCAGACACAGCGGGGGCACCTCAGAGCCGTTGCCTACCGGATGCTCGGCTCACTGGGCGAGGCCGAGGACGCGGTGCAGGAGACCTGGCTGAGGCTGAGCCGCTCCGATGTGAGCGAGGTGACGAACCTGGCCGGCTGGCTCACCACCGTGGTCGGCCGGATCTGCCTGGACATGCTGCGCTCCCGCGCGGCACGCCGCGAGGAACCCATGGCCGACACCTTCGTCCCGGACCCCGTCGTCACGCCCTTGGAGCGCGTCGATCCCGAACAGGAGGTGCTGCTCGCCGACTCGGTCGGGCTTGCCCTCCTCGTCGTCCTGGAGACGCTGGAGCCCGCCGAGCGACTGGCCTTCGTCCTGCACGACATGTTCGCCGTGCCCTTCGACGACATCGCTCCCATCGTGGCGCGCACGTCCACCGCGACCCGGCAGCTCGCCAGCCGCGCCCGCCGCCGGGTGCAGAGCGCGGAGCCCGCGTCCGATCCGGATCCGGGACGGCAGCGTGAGGCGGTGGAGGCGTTCCTCGCGGCCTCGCGCGCGGGTGACTTCGACGCCCTGGTCGCCGTCCTCGACCCGGATGTCGTGCTGCGGGCCGACTCCGGCCCCCTGGTCTCCGGCGTGGCCGCGTCCAAGGTGGTGCGCGGCGCGACGTCCGTGGCGAAGGGGGCGCTCATGTTCCGGCAGTACTCCCCACACGCCCGGCTCGCCCTGGTCAATGGCGCGATCGGGCTGGTCACGGCGCCCGAGGGCCGGCTCATGTCGGTCATGGGCATCACCGTCGTGGGCGGCAGGGTCACCGGCATCTACATCCTGTCGGACCCCGAGCGGCTGGAGCGCCTGGGCCTCGCGGCACCGGCGGCCTGACACGCGGCGTCGGACCCCGGTCCGTTCCGCCACGCGCGCAGCGGAGGCACCGCCCTTCCATCCGGAAGCAGTTCGCCGGTGTCGTCGAAGACGATGGTGCCGTCGCACAGCGCCGCAGCCGCAGCCCAACCTCTCGGCCAAACGCGCGGGCAAGGACGGCGAGTTCGCCTTCGAGCCCGGTGGCGCCTATCGGACGACCGTCACCGGTGAGAACGTCGCGGAGGGCCGTTTCGTCGAGATCGACCCTCCCACCCGGCTGGTCTTCACCTGGGGCTGGGCGAAGGGCGGGGTGCCCGTGCCGCCCGGCTCGACCACCGTCGAGATCACCCTTGAGCCCGTCGCCGCAGCCACCCTGCTGCGCCTGGTCCACCGGGATCTGCCCTCCCCGGAGGCGTGCGCCGCGCACGAGGAGGGCTGGGTGCACTATGTCGACCGGCTCGCCACGGTGTCGGCGGGCGGTGACCCCGGTCCCGGCGACTGGATGTGAGCCGGCGTGGAACGGCCGGTTCGGCGTCCTGTCAGGCCCGTGGAACCGCCGGGGCCCTCCGAAACGGGTTTCTGCCGCAATGACCGGGGTCGTTAGGGTGAACGTCATGCACGCCACCCCAGCCGGCCCCTCCGACCTGCGCGCCGATTGCAGCCGCTGCTTCGCGCTGTGCTGTGTCGCGCTGCCCTTCGCCCGCTCGGCCGACTTCGCCATCGACAAGGACGCAGGCACCGCCTGCCGGAACCTCCGGGACGACTTCCGCTGCGGCGTCCACACCCAGCTGCGGCAGCGCGGCTTCTCCGGCTGCACGGTCTACGACTGCTTCGGCGCCGGACAGAAGGTCTCCCAGGTCACCTTCGGTGGGCAGGACTGGAGGTCGGGCCGCCCGGAGCACGCACGGCGGATGTTCGACGTGTTCCCCGTGGTGCGCCAACTCCATGAACTGCTGTGGTACGTGACCGAGGCGCTCACCCTGCCCGCCGCCCGGCCGGTCCACGCCGACCTCCGCCGCATGCTGGAGAAGACCGAGCGGCTCACCCGGCAGACCCCGGAAGAACTGGGGCGGCTGGACGTGGCGGCGCACCGGCAGGAGGTCAACGTGCTGCTGCTGCGCGCCAGTGACCTGGTGCGGTCGGGTGCGGGGCGCCGCACCAAGGACCGGCGGGGCGCCGACCTCATCGGCGCCCGTCTGAGGGGCGCCGATCTGCGGGGCGCCAGTCTGCGCGGCGCCTACCTCATAGCCGCCGACCTCACGGGTGCCGATCTGCGCGACGTCGATCTCATCGGCGCCGACCTGCGCGACGCGGACCTCACCGACGCCGATCTGACCGGCGCCCTCTTTGTGACCCAGCCCCAGATCAACGCGGCCCGGGGCAGCGCGGGCACCAGGCTCCCGGCGTCAGTCGCGCGCCCCGGTCACTGGACAGCACACCTCTGACGGTGTGTCGGGGAGGGCCGCAGGGGTACGTGGCGGGGCGGCCCGCCCGTCGAGGTGCAGCCGCAGCCCCTCCGGGATCACCGTCAACCGCTCCGCGACCCGCAGCCGGTAGGCCGGGTCCGGCCGCAGCTCGTAGCGGCGCAGCAGGAGCCCCAGCACCAGCGTCGCCTCGTGCAGCGCGAACTGCCGCCCGATGCAGGCCCGCGCCCCCGTCCCGAACGGCTTGAAGGTGTGCGCGGCGCGCGCCCGTACCGCGCCCGCCTCGAACCGGTCCGGGTCGAACCGCTCGGCGTTCGCGCCCCACACCTCCGGATCCCGGTGCAGCAGGGGCGTCAGGACCAGCGTCCAGGCGCCCCGGCGCATCGGATGGACGCCATCCAGCACCGTGTCGTCCCGCGCCTCCCGCGCGTAGGCGGGGGCGGTCGGCCACAGGCGCAGGGATTCGTCGAGGACCCGGCGCACATACCGCAGCCTGGCGACCTGCTCGTAGCCGGGCCGGGCGACGTCACCCCACACCCGGTCCACTTCCTCCCGGGCGCGGGCGGCGACATCCGGGTGCCGGGAGAGATAGTGCAGGGCGAAGGAGAGCGCCCCCGAGGTCGTCTCGTGCCCGGCCACCAGGAAGGTGATCACCTGTCGGCGGACGTTCTCGGGCGCCAGCCGTTCCCCGGTCTCCGGATGCGCGGTCTCCAGCATCCGGTCGAGCAGGTCGCCACTGCCGGCGCCGGTGCGCCGGGCGCGTACGAGCTCGTCCACCGTGCGGTTCAGATAGGCCATGTCCACCTCGTTGCGCCGGGCGGCGCCCCGCAGCAGCAGTGAACTCAGCGGCCTGGGGACCACGTTGCGGCGCTGTGCGAACGTCAGCGTGCCGACCATGGCGGTCACGAAGGGATGCGGCCGGGAGCGCTCGAAGGAGCCGAAGTCATGGCCGAAACCGGTCCGGGCGATGGTCTCCAGCGTCAGCTTGGTCATGTCCCCGGGCACGTCCACGGGCCGCCCCCCGGCCTGTTCCACGTCCCAGCGGTCCAGCAGCCGCTCGGCCACGTCCAGCATCATCGGGTGGTAGCCCGCCATCGCCTCCCGGCTGAAGCCGGGGGCCAGGATGTCGTGGGCCAGCTGCCAGTTGGGCTCGTCGTTGTACGCGGTGAACAGCCCGTCCCCGGCGACCGGCCGGAGATTGGCGACCCCGAGGCCCACATGCTTGGCGAAGCGCGACTCGTCGGCGAGATCGCCCGCGAGGCGCCCGCCCCACACGAAGACGATCTCCCGGCTGAAGTACTTCCTCCGGAAGATCGGTCCTAGCAGACGGCCGTAGCGCATCGAGTCCTGCAACGGCCGGCGGCGGTCGGCGCCGAGTACATCGCCGACGAAGGGGAGCCGGTGCGGCGGGTGAGGGATGCGGTCCAGCTGCGGCCAGCCCAGTTGCGCGCCACGGAAACCCCTTGGAAGCGCGGTCGCCGTCGTCTCCGCCATGACGCCATCTCCCTTGAAGCAACGCAGGTCGGGCCCGCGCCGAGCTGGGCCGACGTGGCATGTTGTACGTCGGTTCAATAGTGGTTTCAGTCTCGTCCCGTCGTTGAACCCGCGTCAAGTAGAGTGCGGTCATGGCCGCGAACCAGGGGGAGCGCACGCGCCGCCGGCTCAGCTCCGAGGAACGCAGGGAGCAGCTCCTGGCGGTCGGGGCGCGGTTGTTCTCGGAGAACCCCTACGACGAGGTGTGGATCGAGCAGGTCGCCGAGATCGCCGGGGTCTCGCGCGGGCTGCTGTACCACTACTTCCCGACCAAGCGTGACTTCTTCGCGGCGGTCGTGGAGCGCGAGAGCGAGCGGATGCTGCGGATGACGGAGGCCGTCCCCGGGGTTCCGGTGCGCGATCAACTCGCCGCCTCGCTGGACACGTTCCTTGCGTACGTCGAGGAGCACGCGCACGGCTTCCGCGCCTTCCATCGTGCGGACGCGGCGGGAGACCAGGCGGTGCGGAAGGTCTACCAGCGGTCACTGGCAGCGCAGGAGCGGCAGATCCTGGCGGCGCTCGCGGCGGATCCCGAGTTCGGCCCGGCCGTCCTGGAGCGGCCCGGCGTGAGGGTCGCCGTCCGTGGCTGGCTGGCCTTCACCACGGCCGTGTGCCTGGAGTGGCTGAGGGGAGCCACCCTGACCCGTGACCAGGTGCGGGATCTGTGCGCCCGTGCGTTGTGGGGTGTCATCGCCTCCTGAGGGGGCGGGGGGCTGCCGCCGTCGCCGCGCCCCGAAGCCGTTCGGGGGCCACGTCCGTTGTATGCCTGGGGCTGGTTGGCGCGCACCCCGATCTCCGATAGGTTAGGCAAGGCTTACCTAAGGAGGTTGGGGAATGGGTGACCGTCATGCCTGGACGGCCGCGCCCGCCGCGGCGGAGCGCGCCCGATCCGTGCTGGCCACGGCGTGGTCCTGCACGGTGACCGCGGAAGGCGGCAGGGAGGAACTCGTCGGCGCACACACCGTCATGGCGGACGGCCGAGTACTGCTGCACCTGCCCGAGGACAGCACGCTGCACGCCGTCGCGCTCTGCGCCCCGCGTGGAGAGCCGTCCGCGGTACTGGAATTCGCCGATGTCGCGCCGGTCCCGGTACGGTCCCGGATCCGCGCCCGGCTGTGGCTCGCCGGGTCGTTCGTGCCCGACGAGGGAAAGCTGGTCCTGCGGCCGACGCGCATCGCGCTGCGCCGGGCGAACGGTGTAGCCGCCGTGGACACCGACGAGTACGCGGCCGCCGGCCCCGACCCGCTCGCCGCGGCCGAGGCCGGCCTGCTCACCCATCTCGCCGACGCCCACCCCGAGGCGGTCGAGCGGCTCACCCGTCTCGTCGAGCCCGAGGGCCTGCACGGCGCGGTACGCGTCCAGCCGCTCGCCGTCGACCGCCACGGGCTGACCCTGCGTATCGAGCGGGCCCGAGGCCACGGCGACGTGCGTCTGACGTTCCACCGGCCCGCCGATGACGCCGCCCAGCTGACCGAGCGCATGCATGTGCTGCTCGCGCAGGCCCAGCGGGCCGCCTGCCCCCGGACGCTACAGCGGCAGCGCACAGACGGCGACAGGTGAGGCGAACGGCTCGCCCGCCGGCCGCAGCCCACCGCTCGCACGGTCGACGTGGAACACACTGACCGTGCCGGACCGCTGGTTCGCCGCGAACAGCAGCCGCCCGTCCGGGGAAAGCGAGATATGACGCGGGAAGTCACCGCCCACCGGCACCGTGTCCAGCAGCCGCAGCCGGGCGCCGCCCGCCTCGACGGCGTACCGGGTCACACTGTTGTGGCCACGGTTGGCGAGGTAGGCGTACGACCCGTCCGCCGTCACCACGAACTGTGCCGGATAGCTCGTTCCCCCGCCCGTGCCCGTGGACTGGGGCTCACCCGGGGTGAGACGCCCGGTCCCGGGATCGTAGGCGCAGACGACGGCCGTGTTGTCGACCTCGTTCGCCAGGTAGGCGAAGCGACCGCCGGGGTGGAACGTCAGATGCCGGGGCCCCGCGCCCGGCCGGGTCCGCGCCCGGGAGACCTCGACGAGCGTGCCCCGGGAGGGATCGAGACGGTAGCTGTAGACGGTGTCCGTGCCCAGGTCGACGGCCAGTACATGGTCACCGTCGGGGCCGGTGAGGGACTGATGGGCGTGCGGCCCCTGCTGGCCCGGACCCGGTGGCGGGCTCGAGTGCGCGACGAGGTCGGTGCGCTCGCCCAGCGCGCCCGAGGGGTCGATGGGGTGCACCGTCACGCTGCCCGAGAGGTAGTTGGCGCTGAGCAGCCACCGGCCGCTCGGATGGACCGACAGATGACAGGGGCCCGACCCTCCCGTGCCGCGGGCGCCGAGGACCTTGTGCCCGTCCAGGCGTACGGCCGTCACCGAACCGTCCTGTCGCTCGTCGACCGCGTAGAGCGTGCGCCCGTCGGGATGCACCGCGAGGTACGAGGGGTCGGGCACGCCGCTCAGTGTGCCCGACCCGGTGATCCTTCCGCTCTCCGGGTCGTACGACGCGAGGCCGATGCCCTGGCCGCCGCCCTCGGCGGAGGTGTACGTGCCGAGGAACAACGGGCGGGGGCCGAGGGAACGGCGCGGCGCCGAGGGCGGGCCGGCCGGAGCCGGCCGGCGGGCGTCCGCAGCCTGCCCAGGCGCCGCGGGTGCCGGGACCGTGGCCATCGCGGTCGCGGCCGTGGCGGCGCCGAGGAAACGACGCCTGGTCCAGCCCCTGCCGGACGAAGCCCGTGTCCCGTCCGCACCCCTGCTCATCCCGCACCTCGAGAGTCGACGACCTCATCTGAGACGGCCACCATGGCCCGTACCGGCCGTCAAAGGCAAGAAAGGCAACGCGCGTTGCGGAAAGCGCAACGGCGCCTCGTCTACCAGTCGCCGTCCTGCACCGGGCGGCCCGGCGCGTCGCCCAGGGGCTTCACCTGGTGCGGTGACGGCTGCTGCCACGGCTCGTGGTCGTCGCCGAGCCAGTCGCCGGCCGGCTTGACTCCGCCGAGCGTGTCCGTCGGCGCGAGGTCCTCGCCGTCCTGGTCGTAGTAGTCGAACCACGGCAGCCCCGCCTCGGTGTACGCCGCACGGTCCACCGGAGACGGCGGGGGCGCCTCGCCCGTGATCCGGCGCCACTGCGGAGGCGTCACCAGATGCACGAACACCCGCCCGGCCGGCTCCTTGGCCCAGCTGCCGCGCGGCCAGTCGTCCCGGTAGACCTCCTGGCGCATCGAGCCGCCGACGCCCAGTCCCATCGCGGGGGCGCTCGGCGGCGGACCGCCCGCGGCCCGGGCCATGGCGGGCGCCGGCGCGGCGCCAGGGGCCGGCGGAGCGCCCCCGTACAGACCCGAGCCCGCCCGTGACCTGGCGATCTCCAGGGCCTGCTCGCGCTTGCGCCGCTCCTCCTCACGCCACTTCGCCAGCGGTGCCTCCCGCAGCGGGAAGGCCTGCAACTGCACGCCGCCCCACACCTCCTCGCCGGTGACCTGTCCCTCGACCGTGGCCCCCAGTCCCAGAGGCACCGCCACGAACTGGCGGACCGTGCCCCGGCCGGAGTTGATCCCGTCGAGCCACGGCTGGCGCGGCAGCACCACGTAGTTCTGCGGATTCCGGGTGAGGCGGGAGCTCCAGGGCCTGCCGGAGACCGCGCACACCTTGCCCACACCCACCTGCAGGGCGGCCGGTTCCGACGCACCGAAGCTCAGCCACAGGGCCTCACGCAGATACACCGGCACCATCACCCCGCCGCGCGCCCGCCACTCGTCGGGCACCGTCCGCGCGTAGTCCTCCACCCGGCGGACGGGAAACTCGCCCAGCCCCGGCGGCAGCGGGTGCGTGCCCGTCTCCGGCAGCCGCAGCGTCCGTATGAACCGGACTCGTACACCCCCCGGCAGCAGCAGTGTGTTCCCGTCGATCCGCGCCGCGTCCATGCGCCCCCCTCTTTTCGGTCCGTCCATCCCTCGTCATCTGGAACGACCGGGCGGCCATGGACGGTTCCGGCCCCGGCGCACATCGCGCAGCCGGGGGAGCCCCGGGCGCCGCACGCGCTCCCGCACCCTGGTGAGAAGCGGGTACCGCTGGCGCTGCTCGAGGGCGACGCGGTCCAGCTCCTCCAGCAGACGGCGGGTGCGGTGCTCGGTGTCCAGCTCGTCCAGGATGCGGTTGACCTCGGTCAGCACGGCGCCCTGCAGATGCCAGTGCTGTGAGTCCCGCTGCACGTTCTCCAGCAGCAACTGGGCCAGCTTGTCGCGGGTCGCGCCCGCCGTGACCAGTTCCTCGGCGAGCCGCTCCTCCGCGGACTCCGCGCTGCGGCTGACGTCGGTGGTGACGAGGACCCCGAAGCTGACCACGGCGTCGCCGATCTCGGACAGCAGCCGCTCCAGCACCGCCCCGGTCTCCGGCTCGAACAGCGGGTCGGGTTCGCGTTGCTTCGCCAGGTCGGCGAGGCTTCGGGCGATCACCCGCAGCACCACGGTGCAGATCTCCAGCGTGTCCAGACCGGTGCGCAGCACGATCCGGTGGAGCAGGCCCTCACGGACCCGGGGGTTGAGCTTCAGACTGTCCTCGGCCTGCCGCAGCGCCGCGTCCACTTCGACGATGTCGTGGTCGAGCCGGCGCGCCTCGAACAGCCGTGCCGTCGCCAGGGCCGCGGGGACCCGTCCCGCCGCCTGCTCGCCGACGCGCAGCATCAGCTGCCGCATCCGGCGTGCCAGATCCTCGATGGACTCCCCGGCGGTGCTCACCCACACCGGCGGAGCGAAGAACAGATTCGTCCCCAGGCCGACCACCGCGCCGATGACGGTCTCCAGGACCCGGGCCCAGGCCGTGCTGCCGACCTGGGTCACCCCGAGGACCAGCATGGCGCTGATCGCCACCTCGGGCACGTACTCGCTGACCCGTACGACATGGCCGACGGCGAGCGAGGCCAGGATGATCAGCGCCAGGCTCCACCAGGTCAGACCGACCAGGATGCTGAAACCGATGGCGATGACGACGCCCGCCACCACGGAGTTCACCCGGCGCACACTGTTGGTGAGCGTCGCGTACAGCGTCACCTGGACCACCAGGAGGGCTGTCAGGGGCGCGGTGAGCGGGGCAGGCTCGGGGCTGAGGCGCACGGCGACCACGTAGGCGACGGTCGCGGCCGCGGTCGAACGAACCGCTTGGACGACCTCGGGCACCTGCCGCCATTTCACGAGCCGGGCGGTGACCCTCGCCCATGCCTCACGCACATCTCGCATCCCTATGGCTCTTCCCGCTCCACCTGGGCATCGAACGTATGAGTGGGAAGGGTCACCGTGGAAGGGGCACCGTGTACGGTCCGGCGCCTCGCCGCCGGGCGGTCGCGAGGCGCCGGGGCCCGGCGCGCGGCTCGGCTCAGGCGTGCAGCTTGTCCAGGAAGGCGTACAGGTTGTCCATCATCCGGGAGATCTGCTGCTCCGGGGTGAGGCTCTCCTCGAAACGGCCACCGGCCTCGGGCGCCTTCTTCCCGCGTATGTACAGCGGGCAGGCGAGGTCGGTGCACATGTAGACACCGACCGAATTCCCCTCGCGTCCCGCCGCGCCCGCCTTGCGGGCCGTCATCAGGGAGACGCCGTTGCCCGGGTGCGTGGTGAGACAGAGCGAGCACATACTCCGGTGCAGAAAGCCGCGCTGCGAGGACGGAAAGCGCAGCGCGACGCCGACGAGACGGCCGGCGCGTTCGGTGACGAGACAGCTGCGGTCGGGTGCCCCCGGGTCCCGCCAGCCCAGGAAATCCAGGTCGTCCCAGGGGCGTTCGCCGAGGTCGCGGGGCACCGCCAGCCGCTTCGCCTCTCCCTTCGAGCAGTTGATGAACGCGTTGCGGATGTCCTGCTCGGTGAGCGACCTCATGATGAGTCCTTCTGCGGAACGACGCTGAACCCGGGTCCATGGAACCTAGGGCTCTTAGGTTTCTGCCTAGGCTAGCGACGGGGGAGCGGGCAGAACCAATGGATTTCCGGAGCGGCCGGAGATCGTCGGCACACGGGGCGAACAGGCCCGAGTCGAACAGGCCCGCGTCCACCGTACTTACTTGGCGGACCCGCCACGAGCGGCCGCTAGGCGTCCTTCTCCGGTGTGCCCGCCTGGGCCCGCACCTGGCCCTCGACGTCGCTTCGTGCCCTGCCGTGGTGCTTCGCGTACTCGGCGATCTCGATCTGAAGGTCGCGGTCGAGGTCCCGCCAGGCACGGACGGCGGTTTCGTACATGTCGGATTGCCGCTTGGTCCATGTGCTCGCGGTGGGCGGGCCGTACATTTCACGCAGCCCCGCCGCCTTTGTCTCCGCCTCGCTCGCCGCCCGCTGCATCTCCACAATCTCTTCAAATGTCTTCGCCACGGCCCCGGATATTAGGCGGGCTCGTCGGGGCCGGGTTCCACGACCCGCTCGGCAGGCGCGGAGATCGACCGGTCGGCCCCAGGTATCATGCCTTAAATTAGGTTCTGATTTAAGCAGGTTAAGGCTGCGCCCGGGGTGCGGCGCGGCAGTATCGTGCGGATCGGGCAGGGCCGGAAGGAGTCACATGGCGGGGCGGAACGGGCGCACGGTACGCGACCTGCGCCGGGGCAATCGCGCCGAAGTGCTGCGGCGGCTGTACTTCGACG
Organism: Streptomyces sp. NPDC046931; assembly: GCF_040644655.1. Taxonomy (NCBI): domain Bacteria; kingdom Bacillati; phylum Actinomycetota; class Actinomycetes; order Kitasatosporales; family Streptomycetaceae; genus Streptomyces; species Streptomyces sp. NPDC046931. The sequence goes on along the minus strand of NZ_JBEYWX010000047.1, from coordinate 1,348 downwards.
GTCCGATGAGCCGGTTCGAACTGGGCCCGGCGACCGGTCTGAGCTCCGGCTCCATCAGCAACGTGGTCACCGAACTGGTCGCGGACCAACTGGTGGAGGAGGCCGGCAGCGTCGACTCCGACGGCGGCCGCCCGCGCACCCTGCTGCGCGTCGCGCCCGCCGGCGGGCACATGATCGGCATCGATGTCGGCGAGACCCGTGTCCGCGTCGAGCTGTTCGATCTGGCCCTCACCGAACTCGCCCGGACCGACCGGGCGTTGGAGCACCAGCGGTACGACGTCGAGGTCGTCGTCGGGCACATCCGCGACGGCATCGAGGAGGTCCTGGCGGCCGCCGGCATCGCCCCCGAACGGCTTCTGGGCGTCGGCATCGGCGTACCCGGCATCGTGGCCCGCACCCCCGGGCAGGGCGCCGTCGTGCACGGGCAGACCATCGGCTGGGACGCCGTGCCGGTGGAATCCCTGCTCCGCTCCACGTGCCGGCTCCCGGACTCCGTCCCCTACTTCATCGACAACGGGGCCAGGACCCTCGGCCAGGCCGAGATGTGGTTCGGCGCCGGGCGCGGCGCCCACAGCGCGGTCGTGGTCCTCTTCGGCTCCGGCGTCGGAGCCTGCCTGGTCACCGAGGAGGCGGGCAGCGGGCGCGCCGTGGAGTGGGGTCATCTGACGGTACGGGTGAGGGGGCGGCGCTGCCGTTGCGGCGCCCTCGGCTGCCTGGAGGCGTATGCGGGTGCGGAGGCGCTCATCGACCGCTGGCGCGAACAGGGCGGGCGGCCCCCCGAGCGTGCCGACGAGGAGACGGCGCTGACCGCCCTGCTGGCCGCCGCCTACCCGCCCGACGGCGTGGAGGCGGACCCGGTGGCGCTCGCCCTCCTGGAGGAGACCGCCGAGTACCTGGGCGCGGGCCTGTCCGACCTGATCAACCTCTTCCAGCCCGAGCGGATCCTGATCGGCGGCTGGGCGGGTCTCCAACTCGGCTCCCGGTTCCTGCCGGCGGTGCGCCGGCACGCGACGGCCTACGCCCTGCGGTATCCGGCCGAGCGGGTCTCCATCGAGCTCGGCAGACTCGGTCCGGACGCGGTGACGGTCGGTGCGGCGATCCTGCCGCTTGCGGACTTCTTCGGCCGCGGCGGGCGACGTGCGGAAGGCGCGCAGGAGGGGAGACGGCCCACCTGGCGGACGGCACTGGAGGAACGGTCGCCGCGCTGACCGGGCGTGGGGGGATGGTTGCCGCGTCGACTCGGCGTGGGGGGAATGGTCGCCGCGCTGAGCGGGCGAGGGGGGATGGTCGCCGCGCTGAGCGGGCGAGGGGGGATGGTCGCCGCGCTGAGCGGGCGAGGGGGGATGGT
>NZ_JBEYWX010000046.1:0-24977 GCF_040644655.1 Streptomyces sp. NPDC046931 | reverse complement strand
TCCACCAGCAACGGCAACGGATCCGACGACGTCACCAACTCACGCAACGGAAACCGCCCCAGCACCCCGTCCACCTCCGGAGACAACGCCGCCGCAAGACGGGAGGCGGCCGGGCGGCCGGTGTCGCGCAGGGCGTCGGCGGCGGCCAGCAGCACCTCACCGAGGCCCTCCTGCTCCGGGACCCCGGCGGCCGCGCGCTCGTACAGCCGCGCGCCCTCCTCCAGGACCAGTTCGGTGTCGATCCCCGCCGGGATCTTGATCGTCGCGTGGTGCCGCCAGGTGGTGACCGGATCGCCCCACCCCTCCACGGCGTACGTCCAGATCCCCTCCCTCGGCACGGAGACGGTGGCGCCCCAGCGGTCGGTGCCGGGGGCGAGTTCGCGCATCGGCGTCCGGGGACCGGGACGGCCCTCCGGGTCGGTGAGGACGACATCGGCCGCGACGGCGTCGTGGCCCTCGCGGAAGACGGTGGCGGAGATCTCGAACTCCTCGCCCACCACAGCCTTGGCGGGGCGGCGGCCCTGGAGGACGAGGGGGCGTACGTCGAGGACGGGGATGCGTCCGAGAGCGGGGCCCGTGCCCGCTCCCGTGACCGGGGTGGGGGCCGGGCCGGAGGGTGTCCGGGGGGCGGGAGGACCGGCGTCGGACGTCTTTGGCAAGGGGGCGCCGGTGCCGGATGCCGTGGATGTCGGCGAGTGGTGCGTCGGGGGCATGACCGCTCCTGTCCGCGTCAACGTGGGTGGCGGATGGGGGTGTCGGAAGGTGGCCGGTTACCGGAGGAGCCTTCCCACCGTGTGCGGGTGGGCATTCCGGAACTTTGTTAACTACTCACGCGTATGTCTACCTTCAAGACCGGCCGCATCCGGGCGAGCGAAAGGGACCGGCCCCGCCCGCTGGGGGCGAGGCCGGCAACACTACGCGTGCCCGGTGAACGGCAGTTCAAGGTTTGCCCACCCGCAGGAGTTTGCCGGGCGGGCCGGATCCGGCCGCGGCGAAGCCCAGCGGCGCCGCCTGCCCGAGGAGCGCCCGGCTCACCTGCGACGGAGTCGCCGAGGGATGCCGGGCCAGGTACAGCGCGGCGGCACCCGTGACATGCGGGGTCGCCATCGACGTACCGGAGAGGGTGGCGTGGCCGGTGTCGCTCGTATACGAGTCGGAGGTGATCGCCACCCCTGGGGCGTACAGGTCCACGGCCGGGCCCCGGTTGGAGAAGCCGGCCCGGGCGTCGTTCCGGTCGACGGCGCCGACCGTCACGGCCTCGGTGACGCGCGCGGGGGAGTACCGGCCGGCCGGGAGCCCGCTGTTGCCGGCCGCGACCACATAGGTGACCCCGGAGGCGATGGAGGCGCGTACGGCCGCGTCCAGCTGGGCGTTCGCCCGGCCGCCGAGACTGAGGTTGGCCACCGCGGGCTTGTGCGCGTGCCGGGTCACCCATTCGATGCCCGCGATGACCTGGGCGGTGGTGCCGGCGCCGTGGTCGTCCAGGACGCGCACCGCGACCACCTTCGCGCGCTTGGCGACCCCGTACGCGGCGCCCGCGACGGTACCGGCCACATGCGTGCCGTGCCCGTTGCCGTCGGCGGCGGTCCCGTCGTCGTCGACGAAGTCCCAGCCGTAGCTCGCCCGGCCGCCGAAGTCCTGGTGCGAGAGGCGGACACCGGTGTCGATGACGTACGCCGTCACGCCCGCGCCCGCGGGCCCGGCCCAGCTGTAGCGCTTGTCGAGCGGGAGACGGGGCTGGTCGATGCGGTCCAGGCCCCAGGACGGCGGGTTCCGCTGGGAGCCGAGGAGAAAGACCCGGCTGTCCTGGGCGACCGAGGCCACGCGGGGGTCCGCGGCGAGACGCCGGGCCTGCCGCTCGTCGGCCCGCACCTCGTACCCGTTGAGGGCGGTCTCGTAGATGTGGCCGATTCTCGCCCCGTACCTCTCGGCGGTCTCTTTGCCGGGCGCCGACCCGGCCCTCGTTGCCGCCTTGAGCGTCACGATGTAGCTGCCGCGGACGGCGCCGGGAGACCCCGCGCCGAGCACCGTCCCCTCCGGTGCGGCGTGCGCGGGCTCGGCGACGGCCGAGAGCGCCACCACCATGGTGACCGCGGTGAGGCAGCCCGCCCAGCGCCCCCGCGCGCTTCTTCTCCGTGTCATGGCGTGCGGTTCCCCTCGTCCACTCGGCGTACGGCGGCCACGGATCCTCCATGCCCCAAACCGTCGCCGGTCGGTGCGCCGGTGGGCAGCCTCTCGTGCGGTGTGAACCGCCACAAGCCCGCCTGACGGGGTGGAATCGGCCATATCAGCCACGCGGCTCGTGGAACGAGCCGCCGGCACCGGTGAGTGCGAACCCGCGGTAAGCCGAACGCGCCCTCCCCGCGCGGCGTACCGTCGGGGATGACACGCCGCGTACGCCCTCCGTGAAGGTGGAACTCGTGAAGGCCATCCGCAGGTTCACCGTACGTCCCGTCCTCCCCGAATCCCTTCACCCGCTCAGCGATCTCGCGCGCAATCTGCGCTGGTCCTGGCACCCCGAGACCCGCGACCTCTTCCAGTCCGTCGACCCCGATCGATGGGCCGCCTCGGGCGGCGACCCGGTGCGGCTGCTGGGGAGCGTGCCGCCGGCCCGGCTCGCCGAGCTGGCCGAGGACCGCCGTTTCCTGCGCCGTCTCGCCGTGGCCGCCGACGATCTCGCCGACTATCTGAACGGCGAGCGCTGGTACCAGGAGCGCTCGTCCGGGTCCGACCTCCCGGCCGCCGTCGCCTACTTCTCACCCGAGTTCGGCATCACCGCCGCGCTGCCCCAGTACTCCGGCGGCCTCGGCATCCTCGCCGGCGACCATCTGAAGGCGGCCAGCGACCTCGGGGTCCCGCTGATCGGTGTGGGCCTGCTCTACCGGCACGGCTACTTCCGGCAGACCCTGTCCAGGGACGGCTGGCAGCAGGAGCACTATCCGGTGCTCGACCCGAACGAGCTGCCCCTGGTGCCCCTGCGCGAGCCGGACGGCACCCCCGCCCAGGTGTCCCTGGGGCTGCCCGGCGGCCGCCGGCTCCAGGCCCGCATCTGGCTCGCCCAGGTGGGCCGGGTGCCGCTGCTGATGCTCGACTCGGACGTGGAGGAGAACGACCTCGGCGAGCGAGGCGTCACCGACCGGCTGTACGGCGGCGGCAGCGAGCACCGGCTGCTCCAGGAGATGCTGCTCGGCATCGGCGGGGTGCGCGCCGTGCGCACGTACTGCCGGCTGACCGGGCACCCCGAACCGGAGGTGTTCCACACCAACGAGGGCCACGCGGGCTTCCTGGGCCTGGAGCGGATCGCCGAACTGTGCGCCGCCGGACTGGACTTCGAGGCGGCGTTGGAGGCGGTGCGGGCCGGCACGGTCTTCACCACCCATACGCCCGTCCCGGCCGGAATCGACCGCTTCGACCGTGAGCTGGTGGCCCGTCACTTCGGTCCGGACGCGGAGCTCGAGGGCATCGCCGTGGAGCGGATCCTGCACCTCGGCATGGAGAGCTATCCGGGCGGCGAGCCGAACCTGTTCAACATGGCGGTGATGGGCCTCAGGCTCGGCCAGCGCGCCAACGGCGTCTCGCTGCTGCACGGCAACGTCAGCCGGGAGATGTTCTCCGGCCTGTGGCCGGGTTTCGACCCCGACGAGGTGCCGATCACCTCGGTGACCAACGGGGTGCACGCGCCGACCTGGGTGGCGCCGGAGGTGTACCGGCTCGGGGCGCGGCAGATCGGCGCGGAGCGCACCGAGGACGCGATGACGGTCGGCGGGCGGGAGCGCTGGGACAGCATCGCGGAGATCCCGGCCCAGGACATCTGGGACCTGCGCCGGGACCTGCGCGAGCAGCTGGCGTTGGAGGTGCGGGAGCGGCTGTACGCGTCCTGGCGGCAGCGCGGCGCGGGAACGGCGGAACTGGGCTGGATCGAAGGGGTCCTCGACCCCGACGTCCTGACGATCGGCTTCGCCCGCCGGGTGCCCTCGTACAAGCGCCTGACCCTGATGCTGCGCGACCGGGACCGCCTGATGGAACTGCTGCTGCACCCGGAACGCCCGGTGCAGATCGTGGTGGCGGGCAAGGCGCACCCGGCGGACGACGGCGGGAAGCGCCTGATCCAGGAGCTGGTGCGGTTCGCCGACGACCCGCGCGTGCGCCACCGGATCGTCTTCCTCCCGGACTACGGCATGGCGATGGCGCAGAAGCTCTATCCCGGCTGCGACGTGTGGCTGAACAACCCCCTCCGTCCGCTGGAGGCGTGCGGGACCAGCGGTATGAAGGCCGCGCTCAACGGCGGCCTGAACCTGTCGGTTCTCGACGGCTGGTGGGACGAGTGGTTCCAGCCCGACTTCGGCTGGGCGATCCCCACGGCGGACGGCGCCGCCATGGACGAGGACCGTCGCGACGACCTGGAGGCGGCGGCGCTGTACGACCTGCTGGAGCGGCGGGTGGCACCGCGCTTCTACGAACGGGGCCAGAGCGGGCTGCCCGACCGCTGGATCGAGATGGTCCGCCAGACCCTCATGAACCTCGGCCCCAAGGTGCTGGCGGGACGGATGGTGCGCGAGTACGTGGAGCGTCTGTACACCCCGGCGGCCCACGCGCACCGGGCGATGACTCCGGACGCGGCGCGGGAGCTGGCGGGCTGGAAGGCGCGGGTACGGGCGGCCTGGCCGACGGTCACGGTGGACCATGTGGAGGCGACGGCGGCTACGGCGACGGCGGAGCTGGGCGCGACGCTCTCGCTCCGGGTCCGGGTGGGCCTCGGTGATCTGGGGCCCGACGACGTGGAGGTCCAGGCGGTGTCGGGCCGTGTCGACACGGACGACGGCATCACGGACGCGGCGGCGACGGCACTGAAACCGGTGGGCGGCCCGGACCTGGAGGGCCGCTGGGTGTACGAGGGCCCGCTGTCCCTGGACCGCACCGGACCGTTCGGCTACACGGTGCGGATCCTGCCGGCGCATCGCCTGCTGGCGTCCGGCGCGGAGCTGGGCCTGGTGGCGGTGCCGTCGGAGGAGGCGGGGGAGGAGGCCGGGGTGCTGATGCGTTAGGCGTCTGGCGACGCGATCGGCGCTCACCACTGGGGGACGCATGCCGGCAGCCGCCTGCAGATGGCGTGGACAAGTCCCCCAACTCCTCATGCGCAGCAAGTGAGTTGTGTCCAAAATTTACAGTGGACAGCATGGGGGGCGTGGGCATGAGCACGGCAGCGGCCGGCAGCACCGAGATCGTGCGGGCGCGCGAGGAGCACCTCGAGGAGATCCCCGCGTTGGCCGAGTCCTGGCGTCTGGACACTACCGACCCCGGACGCGCAGGACGCGACGGCTTCCTGGGGTCCCGCTACACCATCGAGGACTATCGGACCCGGCTCACCACCGCGGAGCACTTCTGGGTGGCCGAGAGTGCGGGCAACGAGTGGCTCAAACAGTCGCCCACCGGGCTGGTGATGGTCCTGCTTCCGGCTCTGGTCGCGGCATCCTGGGCGGCGATGCTCATCGTGACGATCCTGCACTGAACGCTTCGCCGGAACGGGCGGTGCAGGAGGTGCTCAGTCGGGGGAGTGCGGCGCGCACAGCTTCCGTAGGACCGTCCCGCAGCGCCGGGCGTAGGCCTGCTGCAGTCCCCGGGCCGCCGGGCCGCCCGCCTTTGCGTACCACTTGGCCGGGCGGCTGAAGGCCGTGACCGTCAGCCATACCGTGCCATCGCCGGTGCGGTCCACGACGAACGCCTCCTCGCCGCACTCGGGGTGGCCGGGCAGCGTGCCGTACGCCCAGCCCGCGCGGCGGTGTTCCTCGGCCGCCCAGACCACCCGGCAGGGGGCCTTGATCATGCCGGCCAGGGTGAGGGTGACGTCGACGCCGGGGGCCGCCCGGTCCGCGGTGGCCTGGACACCGACGCCCAGCGCCCGGTGCACCTCCCAGGTGAGGAGGGCCTCGGACGCCCGGTGGAACACCTTCTCGCCCTCCCCGATACGGGTGCGGACGTGCAGGGGGCGGAACCCCTCGGGGCAGTGGCCGTCGCGGGTCGCGCCGACATCCTCGTACGTGAAGGACATGGGCCCCAGCGTAGGGCGGCCCCCGGCGTCGTTCTCCCGCCGGGGGCCGTTCGCTAGGTGCGCACTAGCTCACGTTGACCGCGGACCAGGCCGCCGCCACCGCCTTGTACTCGGTGCTGCCGGAGCCGTAGAGGGCGGCCGCCGCCGAGAGGGTGCCCGTGCGGGCGGACTTGTAGCCGGTCGTCGACGTGAAGTACGTCGTCAGTGCCTTGTACCAGATCTGAAGCGCCTTGGCCCGGCCGATGCCGGTGACCGTGGAGCCGTTGGACGTGGGCGAGTTGTAGGTCACACCGTTGATCGTCTTCGAACCGCTGCCCTCCGACAGGAGGTAGAAGAAGTGGTTCGCCACGCCCGACGAGTAGTGCACGTCCAGGTTGCCGACGGACGAGGACCAGGAGTCGGCGGAGCCGCCGTCCTTGCTGGGCTTGTCCATGTAGCGCAGCGGGGAGCCGTCACCGTTGATGTCGATCTTCTCGCCGATGAGGTAGTCGCCGGGGTCGGAGGCGCTGTTGGCGTAGAACTCCACGCCGGTGCCGAAGATGTCGGAGGTGGCCTCGTTCAGGCCGCCGGACTCACCGCTGTACTCCAGTCCCGCGGTGTTGGAGGTGACACCGTGGCTCATCTCGTGGCCGGCCACGTCCAGCGAGGTCAGCGGGTGGGTGTTGCCGTCACCGTCGCCGTAGGTCATGCAGAAGCAGCTGTCGTCCCAGAACGCGTTGACGTACGCGTTGCCGTAGTGGACGCGGGAGTAGGCGGCCTTGCCGTCGTTCTTGATGCCGCTGCGGCCGAAGGTGTTCTTGTAGAAGTCCCAGGTCACCTGCGCGCCGTAGGCGGCGTCGACGGCCGCGGTCTGGTCGGTGGAGGAGCTGGAGGCCGTGCCGGTGCCCCACACGTCGTCCGAGTCGGTGAACAGGGTGCCGGTGGAGGAGCTGCTGCTGTGCTTCAGGTTGTACGTCTTGTGGCCGCCGCGCGTGGTGTCGTACAGCTGGTACGACGAGCCCGACTTGGTGGTGTTGAGGGTGACCGTGCCGGAGTACAGGCTCTTGCCGGTGCCGGTCTCGATGCCCTGGTACTCGAAGAGCTTCTTGCCGGTGGCGGCGTCGGTGATGACGTGCAGCCGGTTCGGGGTGCCGTCGTCCTGGAGCCCGCCGACGATCGTCTCGTACGCCAGGACCGGCTTGCCGCCGCCCGCCCAGACGACCTTGCGCGCGCCGTCCGCGGAGGTCTTGGCGGAGCCGAGCGTCCTGGCGGCGTTCACCGCCTGCTTCTCCGCCTTCGCCGCGGTGATCTGAGGCTTGAGGGAGGCCACCTTGATGGCCGACGTGGTCGCCTTGGTGACGCCTTGCGTCCTGCCGGACTTCGCGGTGTGGACCACGAGGTCTCCGCCCAGGACCGGGAGGCCGGCGTAGGTGCGCTCGTAGCGTGTGTGCACCGTGCCGTCGACGTCTCTCACGACGTCCTTGACGACCAGCTTCTCCTTGGCGCCGAGGCCGATCCGCCGGGCCGTCTCGGCGGCGTTCGCCTGCGCCTGCTGGACGAGGGCGGTGCGGGCCGTCGCGGACAGGGCGGTCGGGGCGGCGGCGAGGGGGGCCTTGCCGAGGGCGTCGGCCGTGGTCTGGGCCGAGGCACCGCCGGTCAGGCCGGTGGTGAAGAGGGCTCCGGCGGCCACGGAGGTGGCGATGGCCAGGGTGGTTCGGTGGTGACGCGCGTAGCGGGGAGTCACACAAGCTCCTTATGTGGGGGAGCCCGGTCGGCGTGGGGTTGCCGGCCGGAACGGATACGAAGTGGCAGTGCTCGTGCGGCGGGTGGTGGAAGAGTCGCATGAGGGCGCGTACATGTCAGGACCCTTAAGTGATGTTGGCTCAAAACCGACTGGCCGGTTAACGTTTCGGGCATGTGAACGGGCGCCGCCCCGGGTGTCGAACCTCCGGGACGGCGCCCTGACTGAGGTGCCCTGAACTGCGGGTTACGGGAAGGTGATCTTCCAGCTGTTGATCGTGCCGACGTCGTAGCGCGCCTGGTCCTGGACCTTCAGCTTCCATGTCCCGTTGGCGGTTTCGGACGAGGCGTCGACCGTGTAGGTGTCGGTCACGTTGTCCGCGGAGTCGGACGAGCTGAAGTTCTTCAGCCGGTACGCGGTGCCCGACGGGCCGATCAGATCGATCACCAGGTCACCGCGCCAGGTGTGCGTGATGTTCGGGGTCACCTGGAGGTTGTTCGGCGCGTTCCCGGTGCGGCCGGTGACGGAGATGGACGAGGTGACCGCGGGTCCGTTGTCCGGGATGGACACCTTGGTCGTGCTCTCGTACGACGTCCCGCCTCCGCCGCCCCCGCCGGAGCGGGAGCCCACGCCGACCGCCGCCCATGCGTCCTGCACGGCCTTGTACTCGGCGCCCGAGGTGCCGTACAGCTCGCCCGTCGCCGCGAGCGTGCCGGTGCGGGCCGAGGCGTAGTTGGTGGTCGAGGTGAACTTCGTGGTGAGCGCCCGGTACCAGATCTGAAGCGCCTTGTCGCGGCCGATACCGGTCACGGGAAGGCCGTCCGACGTGGGCGAGTTGTAGCTGACGCCGTTGATGACCTTCGCGCCGCTGCCCTCGCTCAGCAGGTAGAAGAAGTGGTTCGCGACGCCCGAGGAGTAGTGCACGTCGACCGACCCGACGCCCGAGTACCAGGTGTCCTTCGACGCGCCGTCCTTGCTGGGCTTGTCCATGTAGCGCAGCGGGGTGCCGTCGCCGTTGATGTCGATCTTCTCGCCGATGAGGTAGTCACCGACGTCCGAGCTGTTGTTGGCGTAGAACTCGACGCCTGCGGTGCCGAAGATGTCGGAGGTGGCCTCGTTGAGGCCGCCGGACTCCCCGCTGTAGTTGAGACCCGCGGTGTTGGAGGTGACGCCGTGGCTCATCTCGTGGCCGGCCACGTCCAGCGAGGTCAGCGGGTCGGCGTTGCCGGAGCCGTCGCCGTACGTCATGCAGAAGCAGCTGTCGTCCCAGAACGCGTTGACGTACGCGTTGCCGTAGTGGACGCGGGAGTAGGCGCCGACGCCGTCGTTCTTGATGCCGCTGCGGCCGAAGGTGTTCTTGTAGAAGTCCCAGGTCTCCGCGGCGCCGTAGTGGGCGTCGGCGCCCGCGGTCGCGGCGTTCGACGTGGTGCCGTTGCCCCAGGTGTCGTTCGACTGCGAGAACAGCGTGCCGGTGCCGGACGTACCGTGGTTGAGGTTGTACGTCTTGTGGCCGCCGCGCGCGCCGTCGTTCAGCGTGTAGGTCGAGCCCGACTGCGTGGTGGTCAGCGTGACCTGGCCGCTGTACTGGGTGTTGCCGACACCGGTCTCGATGCCCTGGTACCGGAACAGTTCTTTGCCCGTGGCGGCGTCGGTGATGACATGCAGCTGGTTCGGGGTGCCGTCGTCCTGGAACCCGCCGATCACCGTCTCGTACGCGAGGGTGGGCTTGCCGCTCGCCGCCCAGATCACCTTGCGCGGCGCCCGGTCGGCCCCGGTCTGCTTCGAGCCCTCGGCCCGCGCGGCGGTCAGGGCCTGCTTCTCCGCCTTGGCGGCGGTCACGGTGGGCGTGAGGGAGGCGACCTTGATGGTGGCCTGGGTGGCCTTGACGACCCGCTGGGTCCGACCGGACTTGGCGGTGTCGACCACCAGGTCGCCGCCGAGCACCGGGAGGCCGGCGTAGGTGCGCGCGTAGCGCGTGTGGAGCGTGCCGTCGCCGTCCTTGACGACGTCACGGACGACCAGGCTCTCCTGGGCGCCGAGGCCGATCGCCCGGGCGGTGGCCGCCTTCGTCCCGTCGGCGTCGCGCAGCAGTTCGGCGCGCTGCGAGGGCGACAGCTTCACCGCCGCATGGGCGGGGTTGATCTTCCCGGCCGGGGGCCCGGCGGGGGCGGCGCTCGCGGCGCCCGACTGGACCGCTGCGGCCATCAGGGCGGAGACGCCCACGAGGGCGACGGCCGCTGCTCGGCGGGAGGGAATGTGGGAGGTGCGTCTGCGAGAGGAACTGCTGCTCAACACTGACTCCTTCTGCGTGGCCGCGGGTCGCGCGGCCAGGGGAGACCGGGCGGAGGGTCGTCCGTCCGGGCAGAACAGGGCTTGACGCGGAACCAGGTGCATGAAGGTGACAGGCCACGGGACAGCGTCGAACTGTGGGGTTGCTGTGGGGTGGCCGTGGGAAGCGTGGCAGAGACTGCCGAGATTGTCAGGATCGCATCAAAAACTTGGCCGGAAATCGTTCGTTGCCCGGATGGTCATGTTCGATATACGAACTGTTCAGATACATATGGCCGGAAGTGTCGGCGGCAACGCGCGGTTCAGGACAACGCGAAGGCCCCGCCGGCGTAACCGACGGGGCCCGGAGCGCACGGACGGCAGGGCTTAGAGCGTCATCTCGGCGATCTGCACCTGCTGGATCTGGCTGGTGCCCTCGATGATCTCCTGCACCTTCGCGTCCCGCAGATACCGCTGCACCGGGAAGTCCGGCCCGATGCCGTTGGCGCCGTGCAGCTGGACGGCGTCGTCGGCGGCCCGGAAGCCGGTGCGGGAGGCGACGTACTTGGCGATCAGGGTCTGACGGATCGCGTCCTTGTGGTGGCGGGCCCGCAGGACACCGGCCTGACGGCACAGCAGCCGCGCCGCCTCCACCGAGGAGATCATGTCCGTGAGCATGCGGCGCACCAGCTGGTGGTCCCTGATCGGGACGCCGAACTGGGTGCGCTCACGGGTGTATTCGAGGCTCGCGGCGAGACACCCCTGGGCCAGGCCCACCGAGCCGTAGGCCGTGCTGTAGCGGCCGTAGTCGAGGGATCCGGTGGCAAGCAGGTCGAAGGTGAGACGCCCATGGCTGATCAGGTTGGCCTCGGGCACCACACAGCCGTCGAAGGTCAGCTCCGCCAGCTCGGAGGCGCGCAGGCCGAGCAGGCCGGAGATCGGCTCCGTACGGAAGCCGTCCGTGCCCCGCTCCACCACGAAGGCCGCCGGCTCGCCCTCGAGCCGGGCGAAGACGAGGAAGATGCCGGCGCGCTGGCCGAAACTGATCCATTTCTTACGGCCGTTCAGGACGAATCCCGCCCCGGTGCGCTCGGCGGTCATCGAGCCGTTGCGGGCGTCGCTGCCGGCCTCGGGCTCGGTCAGGGCGAAGGCGCCGGCCGTCTCCCCGGTACCGATGCGCGGCACCCAGCGGTCTGCCTGCGCCTTGGTGCCCCACTTGAGGAGGGCGTGCGCGACCATGCCCTGCACGGCCACCAGGTTGCGGATGTTGCCGCAGCCGCGCCCGAGTTCCTCGCTGAGCAGACCGTAGGTCTCCACGTCCATGCCGCTGCCGCCCGCCTCGGCCGGCAGCGTCGGCACCAGCAGGCGCGACTTGCCGAGGAGTTCGACGACGGAGTCGGACAGCCTCTGCTCACGGTCCCAGCGGTCCGCCTCGGGCACGAGGTGGTCGTCGACGAAGGCCGCGAAGGACGCCCGGTCCTCCTGCTGCTGCGGTGTCAGCTCATACAGCACCGTGTCTACCCCATCTCCCGTGTGACCGTGTCGGGCCAGTGCGCAGGATCGCTGCCGTGCTGGCTGAGGAAGGCATGGACAAGCCGTTCCAGACCGAAGCCCACACATCCACTGGCTATCGAGCCACCGTCCTGGCCGGTGATCTCGAAGGAGTCCCCGAAGAAGTTGCCGTGCAGATTGAACGAGCCCACGGCGATCGACCGGTCGGCGGAGACCGGCAGGAGCAGTTCGAACTTCAGCTCCATCATGCGCTGGGACAGGATCTTGCCCGCCGTGTCGGCGTTGGTGAAGAAGTGGTCGTTGGCGACCTCGCACCGGCCGGTCAGGCCCAGCTCCTCCATCAGCGCGAACGCCTGCTGCATCACGGAGGTCCGGCACTCCGCGGCGAACTCCGGGGTGCCCATGAAGACGATCTCCCGGATGGTGAAGTCCCACAGCCGCTCCAGGCTGGTGTGGTACCGGGACTCGTACCGGAACGCCTTGCCGCGCGCCGTGACGACCATGTCGCCTTCCAGCTTCCGCCCCTGGAACTGGTGGAAGCTGTGGTAGCACATGGTCGGCGGCAGACAGTAGTCGTGATTGGAGCAGTCCGCGAACAGGTCGTCCGGCAGGCGCTGTTCGGCCGTGTAGCGCTCCACGAACGACTGGTAGACGTCCAGGTCGTTGTGGAGCCGGGTGACGAACATCGGGAACTGCGGAAACGAGCCGAAGTAGCCGAAACGGTCCAGCACACTCGTCGGCAGCAGCGTCGGATACTGGTACTCGCGGGCCGCCTCCAGGCTCAGTGCGATGGCCCGCAGCCGCTTGTCCAGATGAGCGAAGAGGGAGATCAGCGGCTCGCCGAAGCCGACCTGGCCCTCACCGGAGACCACCACGGTGCCCCGCTCCACGAGCTCGGGGAACGTGTCCGCGAACGTGTCCCGGTGCACGGGCGACTCCCAGACGACCCGGGGAGCCAGCGGCCGCTGCGGCAGGATCTGCTCCGTCACCACGCGGTTCACCTTCGCCGCGACTTCGGCTGAATCCTCGCCTCCGGTGGAATGCAGCGTAAGGTCGACACCCGTCACGGATCCCTCTTCCCGGGTCAGCTCGAATTCCGCGATCGAGCTGGACACAAAGAAGAGCCGCTTCATCAGCTCGGGGGCGAGGGATTCCGGAACCCCGCGCGAAAGGCGCACATGTACGGTAGGCATCGAAGGGCCCTTCCCGTTGTCGGCTCTTTCCGTCACCGTTTTCAGACGGTGGCCAGTTTCCGGGACACCAGCTCGTCGATCCGGTCGACCGTACGGAAATTGTCGAACTGAAGATCCTCGCCGGTGATGGAAACGCCGAATTCCTGCTCGACGAAGAGCACCAGCTGCATCACGAACATCGAGCGCACAAGGCCACGCTCGAAGATGTCCTCGTCGTCTCCGACGGTCGACTCGGAGATGTTCTCGATAATGAACTCGCGAATGGCTGCCTTGTTCCCGGCATTGTCGGCCATGGTGCCCGGTCCTCCCGTTCAGCCGCGGTTCGCGGTCTGGTAGCTGAAGAAACCCTGTCCGCTCTTGCGGCCGTGCAGGCCGGCGTCCACCAGCTTGGTCAGCAGCGGGCAGGGGCGGTACTTGCTGTCCTTGAACTCGTCGTACAGCACCTCGATCGAGAGCAGTACGGTGTCGAGGCCGATCAGGTCGGCGGTCTCCAGCGGCCCCATCGTGTGGCCGAAGCATTCCACGAACAGCCGGTCCGTGTCGGCGGCCGACGCGACGCCCTCGTGCACCAGGTACGCGGCCTCGTTGACGGTCAGCATCATGACGCGGTTGGTCACGAACCCAGGGCTGTCGTTCACCACGATGCTCTTCTTGTCCAGGGAGGACAGGAACTCGCGCGCCGTGTCGACCGTGGATGCGGAGGTGTGGAAGGCCCGAATCACCTCAACCGTAGGCTTCAACGGCACAGGATTCATGAAATGCATGCCGATCACGTTCTCCGGCCGGCCGGTCAGGGCGCCCAGCCGCGTGATCGAGATGGCCGAGGTGTTGACCGCGATGACGACGTCCGGGCGGCAGATCTTGGCGAGCCGCTCGTAAATCGGCTGCTTCACCGACCAGCGCTCCGTGGCGTTCTCGACGACCAGATCCGCCTCGGCCAGGGCCTCGAGCTCCGTGGTGAAGACGGTCTCGGCGGCCAACTCCTCGAAAGTGACGGAGGATTTCGGAGCGAGCATGGCGTACAGCCGTACGTCGTCGCGGAGTTGGGCGCGGGTGCGCTCCAGAACCTCCTCGGTCCGGTCGACCAGGATCACCCGGTAGCCCGCCTGCCGGAGCGCCACGGTGACGCCCCGTCCCATCACCCCGGCCCCGATCACACCGACGGTACGAACGTTCACCATCACTGTTCCCCTGTCTCCCCGCAGTGGAGTGTCGTCCTGGCGGCTCCGGTCGCGAGCAGCCGGTCAGGCAAGAATTTGGTGTTTAACAAATGGCGAATGAACCGCTCCGAGCGCTGCCGCAACGGAGCTTCCCCCGGACTATTTCGGCCAAGTATCACCGATCGAAGCAAGACAGCGCCGACGCCGGACCGACAACACACGGACCGCGTCGACCGCCGGAACCCTACCCGTTCCCCAGCATGCCCCCAAGCGATCAACAGAACAAGATCCCTCGATGGACAGTAACCCGACGGGGCGCGGATCATCCACCCGGCGCGCGAAGGGGCGAGAACGTGGTCGACCGTGGATCATTACTTCGTGAAAGCTCTTGCGCAGTAGGCACCTTGGATGCCTAGTCTGGCGTCGACCTCTCATCAGACGGCACGTCCGTGCATGTCCAATCGTCCCGTGGCCCGAGCAATTGATACTGCCCAGCCGCCGGACTTCCATACCATTCGTCCAACAGCCTTTGATTGCTGATAGGTGCATCCGGGGGAGCCAGGCGATGAGCAACGCGTTCGGCAGGCGGGGACCGGATACGGGGAAGCCGTCCCGTGCATGGCTCGGAGCCGACACCCCCGTCCCCGACATCACGGTGCACGGGCTTTTCGAGCGCGTGGCACGAGACGGGCCGGACGGCACGCCGGGGGACCGGCGCCCCGGTGGCCGCGACGCCGTCGCCGTCGTCCACGGCGAGCGGCACACCACCTACGGTGAACTCGACGGGATGGCCGACCGCGTCGCCGCGCGGATCCGCGCCCTCGGGGCCCGCCCCGGCGAACCCGTCGCCCTGCGCCTGGACCGTGGCCCCCGACTCTTCGCCGCGATGCTCGGCATCCTCAAGGCGGGCGCCGCCTACGTCCCCCTGGACGCGGCCGACCCGGACGACCGCGTGCGCCATATCGTGGAGCAGGCCGGCATCCGTATCGCCGTCACCGACGGCTCGCGCACCTTCCCGGCGGACACGGTCCGCGTCCTGGTCCCGGACGGGCGGGAATCCGCCGTCGCCGGCGACGAGGCGCGGCCGGACGAGGACGGGACGGCCGCCCCCAAGGGGCGCGTCGGTCCGGACACGCCCGCCTACGTCATCTTCACCTCGGGGTCGACGGGCCGCCCCAAGGGCGTCGCGATGACCCACCGGTCCCTGGTCAACATGCTGACCTGGCACGACCGCACCCGCCCCGGCAGCTGCCGGTCGAGGACGGCGCAGGTGTGCGCGGTCAGCTTCGACTTCTCCTTCCACGAGATCTTCTCCACGCTGTGCTTCGGCGGCACGCTGGTCCTCGCCGGCGAGGAGGTGCGCCGCAACTCCTTCGAGCTGGCCGACTTCCTCACCGCACAGCGCGTCGAGCGGTTCTTCGCGCCGGTCACCGTGCTGACCCAGCTCGCCGAGGCGGCCCTGGACAAACCCGCGCCCCCCGCGCTCCGCGAGGTGATCACCACCGGAGAGCGGCTGCGCATCACCCCCGCGATCAGGGAGCTGTTCGGCCGTACCGGAGCCGTGCTGCACAACCACTACGGCGCGACCGAGTTCCAGGACGCCACGACCTGCACCCTCACCGGCGACCCCGCCACGTGGCCGTCGACCGCGCCCATCGGCCTGCCCATCGACAACGTCCAGGTGTACGTCCTCGACGCCGGCCTGCGGCCCGTGCCCGACGGCACCGAGGGCGAACTGTGCATCGCCGGCGCGGGCGTGGCCGGCGGCTATCTCGGACGGCCCGACCTGACGGCCGAGCGGTTCGTGCCCAATCCGTTCGGGGGCGGCTCGCTGTACCGCACCGGCGACCTCGCCCGCGCCCTGCCCGACGGCACCGTCGAACACCTCGGGCGCATGGACGACCAGGTCAAGATCCGTGGCGTCCGCATCGAGCCCGGCGAGGTCGAGGCCGCCCTCGCCGCCCACCCCGATGTCGCCGAGGCCGTGGTCCTCGCTCACGACGTACGGGGCCACCAGCGCCTTGTAGCCCACCTGGTGCTGCGGCCCGGGGCGGCACGCGACGGCGCGTCCCGGCGGCTGCGCGACCATCTCGCGGACCGGCTGCCGGGGCCCATGGTGCCCGACGCCTACGACGTCCTGGACACGATGCCGCTGACCTCCAGCGGCAAGACGGACCGCCGCCGGCTCACCCCGCCCGCCGTGCTGGAGCGGCTTTCCGACACCGCGCCGGTGGGGGCCGGCACGGCCACCGAACGCATCGTGGCCGAGGTGTGGCAGGACGTCCTCGGGCTGGACACCGTCGGCGTCCATGACAACTTCTTCGACATCGGCGGCACTTCGCTGCACCTGGTCACCGTCCAGCGCCGGCTGTCCGGACTGCTGGAGCGCACCCTCCCGGTCGTCGACCTGTTCCGCCACCCCACCGTCCGGGCGCTCGCCGCCCATCTCGACGACGCCGATGACCCGGCCCCCGGGGACCGCCGCCCCCGCCGTGCCGGCCCGGCCACCGCAGGGGCCGACATCGCGGTCATCGGCATGGCGGGCCGCTTCCCCGGCGCCGGGGACACGGAGACGTTCTGGGAGAACCTGCGCGACGGCATCGAGTCCGTCACCCGGTTCGGCACGGACGAACTGGACCAGGCCGACCGGCGGCTGCTCGACCACCCCGACTATGTGCCGGCCGGCGCGGTGCTGCCGGACATCGACCTGTTCGACGCCGCGTTCTTCGACATCACCGCCAAGGACGCCGCCACCATCGACCCGCAGCAGCGCGTCTTCCTCGAGTGCGCCTGGGAGGCCTTCGAGAACGCCGGATACGCGCCGGGCGAGGACCACGGGCCGGTCGGCGTCTTCGCCGGGTCCGGCATGAGCACCTACCTGCTGAACAACCTCGCCCCGCACTTCGCGTACCCGCACGGCGGCCCGTTCGTCGAGGCCGACATGCTCCAGTTCCAGCTGAAGCTCGGCAACGACCGCAACTACCTGCCCACCCGTGTCTCGTACAAGCTGGGCCTGCGCGGCCCGAGTGTCAACGTGCAGACCGCCTGCTCCACTTCCCTGGTCGCCGTGCACCTCGCCTGCCGCAGCCTGAGATCCGGGGAGAGCGACATGGCGCTGGCCGGCGGCGTGTCGATCGTCGTCCCCCAGAAGGGCGGCTACCTCCACGAGGAGGGCATGATCCGCTCGCGCGACGGGCACTGCCGGGCCTTCGACGCCGAGGCCGAGGGCACGCTCTTCGGCAACGGCTGCGGCCTGGTGGTCCTCAAGCGGCTCGACGACGCCCTCGCCGACGGCGACCGGATCGTCGCCGTCATCAAGGGCTCCGCGGTCAACAACGACGGCGCCGACAAGGTCGGCTTCACCGCGCCGAGTGTCGAGCGGCAGGCCGACGTCATCAAGGACGCCCTCGCCGACGCCGACGTCGACTCCGCGACCATCGGCTACGTCGAGGCGCACGGCACGGGCACCGCGATGGGCGACCCCATCGAGGTCGCCGCGCTCACCGAGGCGTTCCGCTCGAGCACCGAACGGCCCACCGTCGCCGGCTCGTGCGCCATCGGATCGGTGAAGACCAACATCGGGCACCTGGACGAGGCGGCGGGCATCGCCGGGCTGATCAAGACCGCCCTCGCCCTGGAACACCGGACCGTGCCGCCCAGCCTGCACTTCACCGCTCCCAACCCCCGTATCGACTTCGCGTCCGGACCGTTCCGCGTCAACACGGCCACCACCGAGTGGCCGGCCGGGCCCACCCCTCGCCGGGCCGGCGTCAGTTCCTTCGGCATGGGCGGAACCAACTGCCACGTCGTTCTGGAGGAGGCGCCCGAGCCCCTGCCCGACGCGCTGCCCGCGCCCGGCGGTCCCCAGCTGCTCACCCTCAGTGCGCGTACGCCCGAGGCGCTGCGGGAGCTGGCGGACCGCTACGCACGGCACCTCAAGGAACGGCCCGGACTCTCCCTCGCCGACGTGTGCTTCACCGCGGCGAGGGGCCGCCGGTCGTTCGAGCACCGCCTCGCGGTCGTCGCGGCGACCACCGAGGAGGCCGCCGACGCGCTGGCCGCGAGGGCCGAACCCGGCCCGGCGGCCGTCCCGCCGGGCGGCCGGACCGCGTTCGTGTTCAGCGGCCAGGGATCGCAGTACGCGGGCATGGGGCGCGAACTGTACGACACTCAGCCCGTCTTCCGGGCGGCTCTCGACCGCTGCGCCGGCCTGCTGGCCGGACGGCTGCCCCGGCCGCTACTGGAGGTTCTCTTCCCCGCCGAGGGCGGGGAGTCCCCCGTCGACTCCACCACGTACGCCCAACCGGCCCTCTTCGCCTTCGAGTTCGCCCTGGCCGAGCTGTGGGAGTCCTGGGGAGTGCGACCCGACGTGGTCATCGGCCACAGCCTCGGCGAGTACGTCGCGGCCTGCCGCGCCGGGGTGTTCTCCCTCCAGGACGCGCTGACGCTGGTCGTCGAGCGCGGCCGGCTGATGGGCGCGCTGCCGGACGGGGGCCGCATGGTGTCCGTGGCCGCGCCCGAGGACGAGGTGGACCGGCTCATCGCCCCGTACCGGGACGAGGTCTCGATCGCGGCGGTCAACGGAGCACGCTCCACCGTCGTGTCCGGCGAGGGAAGTGTCGTGGCCGAGGTCGTCGCGGTCCTCGGCGAACGCGGTGTGCGCCACCGGGAGCTGACGGTCTCGCACGCCTTCCACTCGCCGCTGATGCGGCCCATGCTGAACCGGTTCGCCGAGGTCGCCGCCTCCATCCGGTACACGCCGCCCCGCATCCCGGTCGTCTCCAACGTCACCGGCAAGCCGGCCGGCGAGGAACTGGCGCGGGCGGAGTACTGGGCCGAGCACATCATGCGGCCCGTGCGGTTCGCCGACGGAGCGGCGGCGATGGCGGAGTTCGGCGCGGACGTCTTCGTGGAGATCTCGCCCCGCCCCACACTCCTGCCGTTCGTGAACGAGCAGATCGCCGACCGGTTCCCCGCCAGGCTGGTGCCGAGTCTGCGCCCGAACGGCGCGGAGCGCCAGCTGCTGGCGGCGGCCGGTGCCCTGTGGGAGGCCGGCCGGCCGGTCGACCCGAGGCGGCTGTACGAACCCGGGCGCCACCGGCGCGTCGCCCTGCCCGCCTACCCGTGGCAGCGGCGGCGGCACTGGATCGACGCCCCGGCCGGGGCCGTGTCCCCGCCTGCCGCCGGGGCACAGGGCGCCGCCGGGGCACAGGGCGCGCCGCTGATCGGGCGGCGGCTGGACCTGGCCGACAGCGACGACGTCCGCTTCGCGTCCGTTGTGGGCGTGCGGAACCTGCGCTGGCTCGGGGACCACCGGGTGTTCCAGACGGTGGTGATGCCCGGCGTGGCCTATCTGGCGACGGCGTTCGCCGCCGGTCAGGAGGCCTTCGGCACGCAGAGCGTCGAGCTGCGGGACTTCTTCATCCACCGCGCCATGACCTTCCCCGACGAGCATGCCGACCGGGACATGCAGGTCGTCCTGAAGCCGGAGGGCGGGCAGGCGGGGGACGGGCACGCGCTGCGCATCCACTCCCGGCTCGCCGCGGCGGGCGGCACCGAGCCGTGGACCACGCACATCTCGGGACGGCTCGCGCCCGGGCCGGCGCGGACGGAGGCCGGCCCGGCCGAGCCGCTGACGGACCTGACGGCCCGCTTCAGCCAAGAGGTCCCGGTCGAGGAGATCTACCGGGGCGAACGGGAACGCGAGATCGACCTCGGACCGCTGTTCTGGGCCACCGAACGCCTGTGGCGCAAGGACGCGACCTGCCTCTCCCGTATCACCCTGCCGCGCGAGCTGACCGACGAGGCACCGCTGCACCGGATCCATCCGGTGCTGCTGGAGGCGTGCTTCCTGGCACTGACGGTCACCTACCCGGAGAAGTACGGGCGCCGGACCTATGTGCCGGTCGGAGTGGAGCGCATGCTGTTCCACGAGCGGGTTGGCGCGTCCGCGTGGTGCCACGCCCGGCTGCGGCCCGCGGACAGCGACGACCCCGAGACCCTGCACGGCGATGTGGACCTCTACGACGCCGAGGGCCGGGTCGTCCTCACCATGGAGGGCGTCCTGCTCAAGCGGGCCCAGCGGCAGGCCATGCTGGGCCGCCCCCAGGCCGCGTGGCGCGACTGGCTCTACCGGGCCTCGTGGACGCCCGAGCCGGCCGCCGCTCCGGCGGAGGCGGGCCGCGGCGGGCACTGGCTCGTCCTGTCCGAGGGTCCGCTCGCGCCCGCGCTGACCGAGGCGGCCCGGGCACACGGTGCCACGGTCCGGTCCCTCGACCCTTCCGCCGCCGACGGCCCCGGGGACGTCGGGCGCCTGCTCGACCATGCGCTCGCCGAGACGGGAGGCTCCCCCGGCCTGGTCGTGGCGGCCTGGCCCGCCGAACAGTCCGGCACCTCCGCCGACGCGGACGCGGCGCTCCACCACTCCGTGCGGCTGCTGCACCTCGTCCAGGCACTGGCCGGGCGGGGCGAGAGCACGCCCCGGCTGTGCGTGGTGACCCGGGGCGCGCAGGCCGTGGCGGGCCACGAGGTCACCGACCCCGCCCGGACGGCCCTTTGGGGCCTCGGCCGGGTGGTCGGACTGGAACAGATGGACCTACGGCCGGTGCAGATCGACCTGGACCCGGCACGTCCCGTGGCCGCGCAGGCCACGGCGCTCGCCGCCGAACTGGCCCTCGCCGCCGCGGGCTCGGACGAGAACCAGATCGGCCACCGCGACGGGACCCGGCACCTGGCCCGCCTCACCCGGACGGTCCCCGGCACCGGCGACGGCCCGGCCGTCTCCCCGGACGCCACCTACCTCGTCACCGGCGGGCTAGGCGGACTCGGCCTGGAGACCGCGCGGCTGCTGCACGAGCGAGGCGCGCGACACCTGGTCCTGGCCGGGCGCGGCGCGCCCGGCCGGGCCGCCGACGAGGTGATCGCCGAGCTGCGGGCGGCGGGCACCCGGGTGGACACCGCCGCCGTCGACGTCTCCGACGAGGCCGCGCTGACGGCGTGTCTGCGGCACATCGCCGACGATCCCGGGCTGCCCCCGCTGCGCGGGGTGCTGCACCTCGCGGGCGTTCTGGACGACGGGGTCCTCGGCGAGCAGACCGCCGAGCGGTTCGCCCGGGTGCACGCGGCGAAGGCGAGCGGTGCCTGGCTGCTGCACCGGCTGACGCGGGACCTGCCGCTGGACTTCTTCGTGCTGTTCTCGTCGGTGTCCTCCGCGCTGGGCGCGCCGGGCCAGGCCAACTACGCCGCCGCCAACGCCTATGCCGACGGCCTCGCCTCCTACCGCAGGGGTCTCGGGCTGCCGGCGCTGGCCGTGCAGTGGGGATCCTGGGCCGGGGCGGGCATGAGCGCCCGGCTGGGCCTGGACGAGAAGCTGGAGCGGTTGGGCGAAGGCGTCATCCCGCTCCGCCAGGGCGTGGACGCGCTCGGCGCGCTGCTGGGCAACCGCCCCGAGGGCGGCGCGGTCGCCGTCCTGCCCATCGACTGGCCCCGGTTCCTGGAGCACCAGATCGGCCCCGTGCCGTTCCTGTCCGGGTTCCGGTCGCGCCCCGCGGCGGGCGCCGCTCCCGCCGGGCCGGCCACGTTCCCGGAGCGGCTGGCGGCCGAGCACCCGCGGCGGCGCCACCGGCTGCTCGCCGACACGGTGTGGGAGCAGGTCGTGCACGCCCTGGGCTCGGACAGCGGCCTGGAGCCGGACGTGGGCCTGTTCTCGCTCGGCCTGGACTCTCTGGGCTCCATCGAGTTGCGCAACCGGCTGGGGACCGTGCTCGGCTGCCGCCTCAGCCAGACCGTCGTCTTCGACTATCCGACGCTGTCGTCCCTGACCGGCCACCTCGGCGAGGTCCTGGGCATCGGCGACGACGCGGACGGGGTGACGGACGAGGACACCGCCGAGGAGCCGGGGGACACCGACGGCTCGGGCGCCGACGACGTGGCGGCACTGCTGGCCAAGAAGCTGGGGATCGGGAACTTCGACCATGCGTGAGAAGAACGACCGCTACGAGGCCCTGCTGAAGGGGGCCCTGGCACGGATCGAGGAACTGGAGCAGGAGGTCGCCCGGGCCCGTTCGGGCGCGGTGGACCGGCAGCCGGTCGCGATCGTGGGCATGGGGTGCCGCTTCCCGGGCGCCGAGAGCCCCGACGCGTACTGGCGGCTGCTGGCCGAGGGCCGCGACGCGATCACCGAGGTGCCCGCCGACCGCTGGGACGTGGACGCGTACTACGACCCCGACCCGGACGCGCCCGGCCGGATGTCCACCCGGCACGGCGGCTTCCTGGACGATCTGACCGGCTTCGACGCCGCGCTGTTCGGCATCTCCGCCCGCGAGGCGGCCGGTGTCGACCCCCAGCAGCGGCTGCTCCTCGAGGTGTCGTGGGAGGCGTTGGAGAACGCGGGCATGCCCGTGAAGAGCCTGCCCGCCCGCACCGGGGTGTTCGTCGGCATCAGCAACGTCGACTACCGCGAGGCGATGGTGGGCCAGGGCGCCGACGCCCTGGACGGCTACTTCAGCTCCGGCAGCACCACCAGCACGGCCAGCGGACGGCTGTCGTACTTCCTCGGCCTGACCGCTCCCTCGCTGTCCGTCGACACGGCCTGCTCGTCCTCCCTGGTCTCGCTGCACCTGGCCGTGATGAACCTGCGGGCCGGAGCCTGCGACATGGCACTCGCCGGAGGCGTGAACCGGATCGTCACCCCGCACGAGTCGATCAGCCTCTCCAAGGCGCGCATGATGGCCCCGGACGGCCGCTGCAAGCCCTTCGACGCCGCCGCCGACGGATATGTGCGCGCCGAGGGCTGCGGAATGATCGTCCTCAAGCGGCTCGCCGACGCCCGGCGCGACGGCGACCGCGTCCTCGCCGTCATCCGGGGCAGCGCCGTCAACCAGGACGGGCACCGCAGCGGGCTGACGGTGCCGCACGGCCCGTCGCAGCAGGACGTCATCCGGCAGGCGCTGCGGGACGCGGGGGCCGAGCCGCACGAGATCGGGTACGTCGAGGCGCACGGCACCGGCACGGCGCTCGGCGACCCCATCGAGGCCGCGGCGCTCGGCGCGGTGTTCGCCGGCCGCACCCGGCCCCTGGCGGTCGGCTCGGTCAAGTCGAACATGGGACACCTGGAGGCGGCCGCGGGGGTCGCGGGCGTCATCAAGGCGGTGCTCGCGCTGCGCGCGGGCGCCATCCCGCCGAACCTGCACTTCGACACCCCGAGCCCGTTGATCGACTGGGACGAGCTGCCGCTGAAGGTGCCGACCGCCCTGGAGCCCTGGAGCGAGGACCGCCGCCTGGCCGGCGTCAGCTCGTTCGGCTTCAGCGGCACCAACTGCCACCTGGTCCTTGAGGGCCCGGCCCCCGAGGACGCCGGCGCGACCGGTGCGGCGCCCTCCGCTGACCGGACGGACCACGGTGACGGGGCCGCCCATGTCCTGACCGTCTCGGCCGCGACCCCGGCGGCGCTCGACGAGGCGGCCGCGAGGATGGCCGCGTTCGTGGCCGGGGGCGCGGGCGGGGCCCGTCTCGCCGATGTGTGCCTCACCGCCAACGCCGGGCGCAGCCACCTCGAACACCGCAGGGCGGTCGTCGCCGGGTCCGCCGCCGAGCTGGCCCGGGGGCTCACCGACGGCGGACCGGGCACCTTCGACGGCCAGGTCCGGGGCGCGCGCTCGGTCCCCGAGGTCGCGTTCCTGTTCACCGGCCAGGGTTCCCAGTACCCGGACATGGGACGGGAGCTGTACGAGACCCAGCCGGTGTTCCGCAGCGCCGTCGACGAGTGCGCGGCGATCCTGGACCCGCTTCTGGGCCGCCCGCTCACCACGCTGCTGTACCCGGACCCGGCGGACGCGGAGACGGCCGCCGAGAAGCTGCGCGACACGCGTTTCACCCAGCCCGCGCTGTTCGCCGTCGAGTACGCCCTGTCCAGGCTGTGGCGGTCGTGGGGGATCGAGCCCGTGGCCGTGCTCGGGCACAGCGTCGGCGAGTACACCGCCGCCTGCGTCGCCGGAGTGTTCTCCCTCGCCGACGGCCTGCGCCTGGTCGCCGAACGCGCCCGGCTCATGCAGGAGTTGCCCGCCGGTGGTGTGATGGTCGCGGTGCGCGGCCGGCCCGAGCTCGTCGAGGACGTCGTACGGCGGTACCCGCTGGTGTCCGTCGCCGCGGTCAACGGCCCCGACGCCGTGGTCGTCTCGGGTGACGGCGCGCAGGTGCGCGACGCGGTCGCCGAACTCGGCCGGCACGGTGTCACCGGACGTGATCTGCGGGTCTCGCACGCGTTCCACTCGCCGCTCATGGAGCCCGTCACCGGGCCCCTGACCGAGGTGGCCCGGTCCGTCCGCCGCACCCCGCCCCGCATCCCCGTGATCTCCGACGTAACCGGCGAGCCCGTCGGCGCGGAAGACCTGTGCGACCCCGCCTACTGGGCGCGGCACACCCTGGCCCCGGTCCGTTTCGCCGACGGCCTGCGCGCGCTGTACGCCTTGGGTGCGCGAGCCTTCGTGGAGATCGGGCCCAGGCCCGTGCTGCTCGGGCTGGGCCGTGACTGTCTGCCCGACGCCGACGCGCTCTGGCTGCCGAGCCTGCGCCCCGGCCGTGACGGGTCCGAGCTCCTCGCGAGCGTCGCCGCGCTCCACGTCCACGGGGTCCCCGTCGACTGGGCCGCCTTCCACCGCAACCGCCGCCCGGCGGGCCGCCCCGTCGCCCTCCCGACCTACCCCTTCCAGCACGAACGCCACTGGTTCACGGAGGAGCCCCCGGTCGCGCCGACCCGTTCTACTTCCGACGCCGAGTGGGTGGAGTGGTTGGTGGGTGTGCAGTGGTCGGAGGTGGCCGAGGAGGGTGTGGCTTCGGGGTTGTCGGGGCGGTGGTGTGTGGTCGGTGGGTCCGGTGGGGTGGATCTGGGGCCGGATGTGTCGTTGGTGGCCGAGGTGTCGCGGGCGGAGCATGTGGTGTTCGTGGCTTCCGCGGCCGATGGGCCAGGTGGGCCTACTGGGTCGGTTGGTGACGGTGTGTCGGTGGCGGGTGGGTCTTGTGATGATGCGGCGCGTGCGTTGTCGTTGTCGGTGGGGTTGCTGGAGCTGGTGCGGGAG
>NZ_JBEYWX010000045.1:0-26954 GCF_040644655.1 Streptomyces sp. NPDC046931 | reverse complement strand
TCGCCTCGGCGACGACCTTGTCGGCCTCGGCGCGCGCCTCGCGCAGCGCCGCCTCGGCCTCGGTCATCCGCTGCTCGGCCGCCCGGCTCAGCTCCCCGCTGTGTCCGTTACGTCACTTCTTCTTGCCGCGCTTCTCCCGGACGCGGACGGAGATATGGATCGGCGCCCCTTCGAAGCCGAACTCCTCGCGCAGCCGCCGCTCGATGAACCGGCGGTAGCCCGCCTCGATGAAGCCGGAGGCGAACAGCACGAACCGCGGGGGCTTGGTGCCCGCCTGGGTGCCGAAGAGGATGCGCGGCTGCTTGCCGCCGCGGACCGGGTGCGGATGCGCGGAGACCAGCTCACCGAGGAAGGCGTTGAGACGGCCCGTCGGGATGCGGGTCTCCCAGCCCGCCAGGGCGGTCTCGATCGCCGGGACCAGCTTCTCCATGTGGCGTCCGGTGCGCGCCGAGACGTTCACCCGCGGCGCCCAGGCGACCTGGCCCAGCTCGGTCTCGATCTCCCGCTCCAGGTAGTAGCGACGCTCCTCGTCGAGGGTGTCCCACTTGTTGTAGGCGAGCACGAGCGCACGGCCCGCGTCCACCGCCATGGTGACGATGCGCTGGTCCTGGACCGAGATGCTCTCGGAGCCGTCGATCAGCACGACGGCGACCTCGGCCTTCTCGACCGCGGCCGCGGTGCGCAGCGAGGCGTAGTAGTCCGCGCCCTGCTGGAGGTGGACCCGCTTGCGGATACCGGCCGTGTCGACGAACTTCCAGGTCTTGCCGCCGAGTTCGATCAGCTCGTCGACCGGGTCGCGGGTGGTGCCCGCCAGTTCGTTGACGACGACGCGCTCCTCGCCCGCCACCTTGTTCAGCAGCGAGGACTTGCCGACGTTGGGACGGCCGATCAGGGCGATACGGCGCGGCCCACCGACCCCGCCGTTCCCGAAGGTCTGGGCGGGCGCCTCGGGCAGGGCCTCCAGGACGGCGTCCAGCATGTCGCCGGTGCCGCGGCCGTGGAGCGCGGAGACGGGGTGGGGCTCGCCGAGGCCGAGGTTCCACAGATACGCCGCGTCGGCCTCGCCGCTCGGGCCGTCGACCTTGTTGGCGCAGAGCACCACAGGCTTGCCGGCCTTGCGCAGCAGGCGTACGACCGCCTCGTCGGTGTCGGTGGCGCCTACCTTGGCGTCGACGACGAAGACGACCGCGTCGGCCGCCTCGATCGCGTACTCCGCCTGGGCGGCCACGGAGGCGTCGATGCCGAGGACGTCCTGCTCCCAGCCGCCGGTGTCGACGACCTTGAAGCGGCGGCCCGCCCACTCGGCCTCGTAGGTGACGCGGTCGCGGGTGACGCCGGGCTTGTCCTCGACGACCGCCTCGCGGCGGCCGATGATGCGGTTCACCAGGGTCGACTTGCCGACATTGGGGCGGCCGACGACGGCGAGCACGGGCAGCGGCCCGTGTCCGGCCTCCTCGATGGCGCCCTCGACGTCCTCGAGGTCGAAACCCTCCTCCGCGGCGAGCTCCATGAACTCCGCGTACTCGGCTTCGCCGAGCGCCCCGTGGTCGTACTCGTGCCCTGCCGAGCCCTCGGGCTGGATGTCGTCGTTCATGAAGTCCGTACCTCGTTCATCGTGGTGATCGGTGGACACCGTGCCTACGGTGATCCACTACTCAAGTGTCGCTCTCGCGCCCGGTGAGGCGCCTGGCGTTTTCCAGGTGCTCGCCCAGCCGCTCCTGGATGCGCACGGTCGCCTCGTCCAGCGCCTTGCGCGTGCGCCGCCCGCTGCCGTCGCCCGCCTCGAACGGGTCGCCGAAGACGACGTCGATACGGCTGCGCAGCCGGGGCAGCGCCTTTATCAACCGTCCGCGCCGCTCCGCGCTTCCCAGCACGGCGACCGGCACGATCGGCGCACCGCTGCGGACCGCGAAGTAGGCGAGTCCGGCGCGCAGCGAGGCGAAGTCGCCGTCGCCGCGGGTGCCCTCCGGGAAGATCCCGAGGACGCCTCCGTTCTCGAGCACGCCGAGCGCCTGGGTGACGGCCGTGCGGTCGGCGCTCGTGCGGTCCACCTTCAGCTGGCCGATCCCGGTCAGGAACGGGTTCAGCGGCCCGACGAACGCCTCCTTCTTGATCAGGAAGTGCGTCGGCCGGGGCGCCACGCCCATGACCATCGGACCGTCGATGTTGTGGGAGTGGTTGACCGCGAAAATCGCCGGTCCGGTCGCGGGGACCTTCCAGGCGCCGAGAACCCGCGGCTTGAACAGCCCGTGCATCAGGAGGACGCCGATGCGCCGCCCCACTTCGGCGCCCCGCTCGGACGGAGCCTGGGTCACTTCGCCGCCCGCTTCTCCTCGACGAGGGTGACGACGCACTCGATGACCTGCTGGAGGGTGAGGTCGGTGGTGTCCACCTCGACGGCGTCGTCCGCCTTGGCGAGCGGGGAGGTCTTGCGGTTGGAGTCGGCGGCGTCCCGCTTGATCAGCGCCTCACGGGTGGTGTGCAGGTCCGCGCCCTTCAGCTCGCCGCTGCGGCGGGCGGCACGCGCCTCCGGGGAGGCGGTGAGGAAGATCTTCAGGTCGGCGTCCGGCAGCACGGTGGTGCCGATGTCACGGCCCTCGACGACGATGCCGTTCTGCGCGGACGCGGCGAGCGAGCGCTGTAGCTCGGTGATCCGGGAGCGCACCTCCGGCACCGCGCTGACCGCGCTGACCTTGGAGGTGACCTCCTGGGTGCGGATCGGACCGGAGACATCGGTGCCGTCGACGGTGATGGTGGGCACCGCCGGATCGGTGCCGGAGACGATCTCCGGCTTGCCCGCCACGGCCGCGACGGCGGTGGGGTCCGTTATGTCGATGCCGTTGGTGACCATCCACCACGTGATCGCCCGGTACTGGGCGCCGGTGTCCAGGTAGCTCAGCCCGAGCTGCGCGGCCACGGCCTTGGAGGTGCTGGACTTGCCCGTGCCGGAGGGGCCGTCGATGGCGACAATCACTGCCTGGGCGGTCCGGGCGGCGCCGTTTTCCACGGTGGGGACACCTTCCTGGTGCGGGGTGGTGGTGTGGGCGGGACGCGAGGGCGCCCCGCACAAGGTTACTGGCTCGCCGGACCCGGTATGACTGGCGGACGCCGGGGGCTGCCCGTCGCGCTACTGCCGGATCGTCCAGCCCCGCTCGCGCAGTGCCGCGCTCAGCGCCGGGGCCGCCTTCTGCTCCACCATCAGCTGGACCAGGCCCGCCTGCTGCCCGGTGGCGTGTTCGATGCGGACGTCCTCGATGTTGATGCCCGCCATGCCCGCGTCCGCGAAGATACGGGCCAGCTGGCCGGGCTGGTCGGAGATGAGGACGGCGACGGTCTCGTATGCCCGCGGGGCGCTGCCGTGCTTGCCGGGCACCCGGGTCTGGCCCGCGTTGCCGCGACGCAGCACGTCCTCGATGCCGTGGGCGCCCTCGCGCCGTTTGGCCTCGTCGGACGCCTGGAGGGAGCGCAGGGCCCGCACGGTCTCGTCGAGGTCCGCGGCGACCTCCGAGAGCAGGTCGGCGACCGGGCCCGGGTTCGCGGACAGGATGTCGATCCACATCCCCGGGTCGGAGGCCGCGATCCGGGTCACGTCCCGGATGCCCTGCCCGCACAGCCGTACGGCCGCCTCCTCCGCGTGCTCCAGGCGCGCGGCCACCATGCTGGAGACCAGGTGCGGCATGTGCGAGACCAGCGCGACGGCCCGGTCGTGGGCGTCGGCGTCCATGACGACCGGCACGGCACGGCAGTGCGAGACCAGCTCCAGGGCGAGATTCAGCACCTCGGTGTCGGTGTCGCGGGTCGGCGTGAGCACCCACGGCCGGCCCTCGAAGAGATCGCCGCTGGCCGCCAGCGGGCCGGACTTCTCACGGCCCGACATGGGGTGGGTGCCGATGTAGCGCGCCAGTACGGCCGGGTCGACGCCCAGCGCCTCGAGCTCGCGGCGCGGACCGCCCTTGACGCTGGCCACGTCGATGTAGCCGCGCCCCAGACCGCGCCGCATGGCTTCGGCGAGCGCACCGGCCACATGCGCGGGAGGGGCGGCGACGATCACCAGGTCGACGGGGCCCTCGGGCGCCTCGTCGGTGCCGGCGCCGAGCGCGGCGGCCGTCCGGGCCTGCTCGGGGTCGTGATCGGCGAGGTGCACGGTGACCCCGCGCGCGGCGAGCGCCAGCGCCGCCGATGTGCCGATCAGGCCCGTACCGATGACGAGTGCGGTTCTCACTGGGCGATGTCCTTGCGGAGGGCGGCCGCGGCGCCGAGGTAGACATGCACGATGTCGGCGCGGGACCGGTCGGACTCGATGTGGGCGAGGATGCGGACGACCCGGGGCATGGCGCCCTCCACGTCCAGTTCCTGGGCGCAGATCAGCGGCACGTCGACGATGCCGAGCTTGCGGGCGGCGGCGGCCGGGAAGTCGCTGTGCAGGTCGGGCGTGGCGGTGAACCAGATGCTGATGAGGTCGTCGGTGGTGAGGCCGTTGCGTTCCAGGATGGCGGTGAGCAGGGCCCCGACCCGCTCGTCCATGTGCCCGGCCTCGTCCCGTTCGAGTTGAACGGCGCCCCGGACCGCTCGTACCGGCACGGTGATGCTCCTTGCTGATGTGCGGAGATGTCTGGTCACCAGCGTAGTCAGCCCGCGGCACCGACATGCGCACCGCCCGCTGGGCGAGACGCCGCTCACGCGTCCCAGAGCGCCCCGAGCGTCCGCAGCTCGCCCCCGTACTCGATGCGGTCCGCCCAGGGCCGTGGCCAGGCGTCGGCGCCGAGGTGGGCGCCCGCGAGGGCGCCCGTCAGGCAGGCGATCGAGTCGGAGTCGCCGGCGGTGCAGGCGGCCCGCCGCAGGGCGGTGAGGGGCTCGTCGGGGAAGAAAAAACGCACAAGAGAAACGCACAAGAGAAACGGCCGGCTCCCGCACAGGGGAACCGGCCGCTTCGGTGATGCGTGACGTGCTTCTGGACGTGCTTTTGGACGCCCTCTTAGAGGTCGACCTCCTGCATCAGCATGCCGACCTCGGTGTTGGACAGACGACGCAGCCAGCCCGACTTCTGGTCGCCGAGGGTGATCGGACCGAAAGCGGTGCGCACCAGCTTGTCGACCGGGAAGCCGGCCTCCGCGAGCATGCGGCGCACGATGTGCTTCCGGCCCTCGTGCAGGGTCACCTCGACGAGGTAGTTCTTGCCGGTCTGCTCGACCACCCGGAAGTGGTCCGCGCGCGCGTAGCCGTCCTCGAGCTGGATGCCGTCCTTGAGCTTCTTGCCCAGGTCGCGCGGGATCGGGCCCACGATGTGCGCGAGGTAGGTCTTCTTCACGCCGTACTTGGGGTGGGTCAGCCGGTGCGCCAGCTCGCCGTGGTTGGTGAGCAGGATGACGCCCTCGGTCTCGGTGTCGAGCCGGCCGACGTGGAAGAGCCTGGTCTCGCGGTTGGTGACGTAGTCCCCGAGGCACTGGCGTCCCTCCGGGTCCTCCATGGTGGAGACGACTCCGGCCGGCTTGTTGAGCGAGAAGAACTGGTACGACTGCGTGGCCACGGTCAGCCCGTCGACCCTGATCTCGTCCTTCTCGGGGTCGACCCGCAGGCCCTGCTCGGTGACGATCTCGCCGTTGACCTCGACCCTGGCCTGCTCGATCAGCTCCTCGCAGGCCCGCCGGGAGCCGTAGCCGGCGCGGGCGAGGACCTTCTGGAGCCGCTCCCCCTCCTGCTCGGCGCCGGGGAAGGTCTTGGGCAGCTTGAGGTCCTTCTTGCCCGCGTACCGCTCGCGGTTGCGCTCCTCGGCGCGCGCATCGTACTCACGGGAGCGCGAGGGCGCCGTACGGCCGCCGGGCTGCTGGGACCGCCTGGGGCCGCCCTTGGCGCCGCCGCGCGCGCTCGAGCCGCGCCCGGACTTGGGGCCGTCCTGGGAGGCTCCGGGGCCCACGTCGTAGCGGCGCTCCTCCGGGCGGGGCTTGCGGGGACGGCCCTGACCCTGCCTATCGTCCCTGTTGTTGCCGGCACCGCGGTGGTTGCCGCGCTCGCCGTTCCTGCCGCTGCCGCTGCTTCGCATCAAATGTCCGTCGTCGTGTTCGTCGTGTGGTCGTCGTATGCGTCCGGCGCATCGGGAGCGTCCGGGTCGAACGACGGAACGCCTTCCTGGGTCTCGGCCTCGATCGCCTCCGCCTCCGGGAGGAAGGGCGCGAGCTCCGGAAGCTCGTCCAGGCCGCGCAGGCCCATCCGCTCCAGGAAGTAGTTCGTCGTCCTGTACAGGATCGCACCTGTTTCGGGTTCCGTGCCCGCCTCCTCGACCAGACCGCGCTGGAGGAGGGTGCGCATCACGCCGTCGCAGTTCACGCCGCGGACCGCGGAGACGCGGCTGCGGCTGACCGGCTGGCGGTAGGCGACCACCGCCAGCGTCTCCAGGGCGGCCTGGGTGAGCCGGGCCTGCTGTCCGTCGAGCACGAAGCGCTCCACGGCGGGAGCGTAGGCGGCCCGGGTGTAGAAGCGCCAGCCGCCCGCCACGAACCGCAGCTCGAAGCCGCGCCCCTGCACGGTGTACTCGTCGGCGAGTTCCCGCAGCGCGTCGGCGATCTGCCGCCGTGGCCGCTCCAGGATCTTCGCCAGGTGCTCCTCGGTGGCGGGCTCGTCCACGACCATGAGAACCGCCTCCAGGGCGGGCTTGAGGTCGAGATCGGCGACGGTGCCCGGCGCGGCCGGTGCCTCGGTGGTCTCCTCGCTCACGCCTTCTTCTCCTCCTTGGGCTCATCGGGCGGCCGGTCGAACTCGTCCGTGACCACCGGCGTCTCGTCCCCGTCCCCGCCGGTCCAGCGCACCACCAGCTCACCGAGGGCGGCCTCCTGCTCCAGCGCCACGGCCTTCTCCCGGTACAGCTCCAGCAGCGCGAGGAAACGGGCGACGACGGTGAGGGTGTCGTCGGTGTCCTCCACGAGCACACGGAAGCTGGCCTCCCCCAGCTCCCGCAGCCGCGCCACGACGATCCCGGCCTGCTCCTGCACGCTGACGAGCGGGGCGTGGATGTGGTCGACGTACACCTGCGGTCTGGGCCTGGGCTGCATCGCCTTGACCGCGAGCCTGGCGAACCCCTCGGGCCCGATGCTGATGACGACTTCGGGCAGCAGTTCGGCGTGGTGGGGTTCGAGGCCGACCGTGCGCGGGTGACGCCGGGCCTCCTCCTCGGTGCGCCGGTTGAAGATCTCGGCGATCTGTTTGTAGGCGCGGTACTGCAGGAGCCGTGCGAACAGCAGGTCCCGGGCTTCGAGCAGCGCGAGGTCCGCCTCGTCCTCGACCTCGGCGGCGGGCAGCAGCCGTGCCGCCTTGAGATCGAGCAGGGTCGCGGCGACGACGAGGAACTCGGTCGTCTGATCGAGGTCCCAGTCCGGCCCCATGGCCCGGATGTGAGCCATGAACTCGTCGGTCACCTTGGACAGCGCGACCTCGGTCACGTCCAGCTTGTGCTTGGAGATCAGCTGGAGGAGAAGGTCGAAGGGGCCTTCGAAATTGACCAGCCGCACCTTGAACACACCGGTCCCGGGGGCGGCATGGTCATCGGCGGTGGACCCGGGGCTCGTCCCGGCCGAGTCGTCCGGGGACGCCTCCCCGGCCGCCTCCGCCGGTCCCGGGAGGGTCTCCGTCTCGGCGGCGGCCCCCCGGCCCCGGGCGGCGGCCACGGCGTCGGGGGAGGGGCCTGCCACGGCAGCGGAGGGCGCGGGGTCGCCGGTCGGCGGGGCCGGAGGGACAAGGTCCGCCCCGGGTCCCTCGGCCGGTGAGGCGGCGCCGTCCTCCTGGAAGGCGGTTCCCGCTCCGGTCACCGCTTCGAGCGCGGCCTCCTGGGCGGGCTCGGACCCGGTACCGGCGGCGGACGGTGCGTTCTCGGCCACGGCGCCTTTGGACTGCGCGTCCGTGTCGTGCGCGGGGGGCTCGGGCCGCTCTGGCGGGGACGTACCCGGTCCCCGCCCCAGTGCACGCCGACGGCCGGCGGAGCCGGGAGCTGGAGGGGAGCCGTCGTACGAGGTCATAGCCGTCGCAGGCTACCTGCTTACCGCCCCCGCAGCCGACGTACGAGGATGCTCGCGTCCCCGCGCGACTCCAGATCGGCCAGGACCACGGCGACCGCCTCGCGCACGATCCGCCCGCGGTCCACCGCCAGCCCGTGCTCGCCCCGGAGCACGAGCCGCGCGTGCTCGAGGTCCATCAGCTCCTCCGCGGACACATACACGGTGATCTTCTCGTCGTGCCGTTCCCGCCCGCTGGGCCGACGCCCGCCCGCGCGCCCACGCTTGCGCGGCTGGGCCGCGGCGGCACCGGCAGAACCTTCCTGCGCGGCCTGCCGCCGCGCGGTCCGGTCGGCGTTCGCCGAGCGCGTACGCGACTCCCCGGTCTCCGCCTCCGCGACATCCGCCGCGACGTGCTCGTCGCCCTCCCCGTCGCCGCCCTGTACGGGCACCGACAGCGGAGCGTCCTCCGCCGCGGCCGTCGCGTCGCTGTCACCCGCGGGAGCCGGCACCCTGGCCTCGCCGTTGGCCTGGCGCCTGGGGGTGGACGCCTGGAGCCCCATTCCCCCGGTGGTACGGAACAGTTCGTCGGCCCCCGGCAGACTCACTCGGCGTGACACCGGGCGAGCACCTCCCTGGCGAGCTGGCGGTAGGCGGCGGCACCGACGGAGTTGGAGGCGTAGGTGGTGATCGGCTCACCGGCGACCGTGGTCTCCGGGAAACGCACGGTCCGGCCGATCACCGTGTGGTACACGTGGTCGTCGAACGCCTCGACGACCCGGGCGAGGACCTCACGGCTGTGCACGGTCCGGGAGTCGTACATCGTGGCGAGGATGCCGTCGAGTTCCAGCTCGGGGTTCAGCCGCTCCTGGACCTTCTCGATCGTCTCGGTGAGCAGGGCGACACCGCGCAGCGCGAAGAACTCGCACTCGAGCGGCACGATCACCTTGTGCGCGGCGGTGAGCGCGTTGACGGTGAGCAGGCCGAGCGAGGGCTGACAGTCGATCACGATGTAGTCGTAGTCGGACATCAGGGGCTTCAGGGCCCGCTGGAGCGTCGACTCGCGCGCGACCTCCGACACCAGCTGGACCTCGGCCGCCGACAGGTCGATGTTGCTCGGCAGCAGGTCCATGTTGGGGACGGCCGTCTTCAGCAGGACCTCGTCCGCGGACATGCCCCGCTCCATGAGCAGGTTGTAGACGGTGAGGTCGAGCTCCATGGGGTTGACGCCGAGGCCTACGGACAGCGCGCCCTGCGGGTCGAAGTCGACGAGCAGCACCCGGCGCCCGTACTCCGCGAGCGCGGCACCCAGGTTGATGGTCGACGTCGTCTTGCCGACGCCGCCCTTCTGGTTGCACATCGCGATGATCTTCGCGGGACCGTGGTCGGTCAGCGGGCCGGGGATCGGGAAGTACGGCAGCGGGCGGCCGGTCGGGCCGATGCGCTCGCGGCGCTGGCGGGCCGCGTCGGGCGCGAGCGTGGCCGCGTACTCGGGGTCGGGCTCGTATTCGGCGTCGGGGTCGTAGAAGTGCCCGTCGGGCAGTACGTCGTAGTCGGCGAAGTTGTTGTGGACCTCGCCGCTCGGGCCGCCGGCCATGGCGTTCACGTGTGGGCCATCCATGCTCTGGTGTGCTGTCTGAGCCAGGTGGGGGCTCTGGCTCTGGTGGGCTGCGAAGGTACGGACAGCGACGGAGCCGACAGCCTCGAGCCCCGTGGGGACCGTGCCCCGCGCAGGCATTCCTGGTTGACCACCCCCGGGAGTAAATGTCGACTCATTCACAAGTCGTCTTACCTCCTTGGTGACCAGGAAACTTCTAGATAGGTCAGCGTGGCACCATGCCGACGGTTGGCGACTCTATGGCGTGTCGGCGGTCCGCAGCAACACAATCCGCCGGACCCGGCCCGATGTGTCGGCAATGAAACATCCTGCTGTCAAGGGTGTCCGGGCACCGTTCGCCGGGTTTCACCGGTGTGCGAAACGGTCGAAGAGTTGCGTTCGAGGCGAGTTGAACGAGTGTCGCAAAGTGACCATACACACACACCCGGCCGGACCTTGTCGGGCAAGGTCCGGCCGGTTGCGCGGTGTTGACGACGTGTATTGACCGATCGCCTTGGAGCGCCGGGAAATCGAACCCGGGGCGGCTGCTCGACTAGTCCAGCAGGGACGACAGCTCCACGTGCTCGAGGCCGAGCGCCTCGGCGACCTCCTTGTAAACCACCTTGCCGTCATGGGTGTTGAGGCCCTTGGCCAGCGCGGCGTCACGGCGCAGCGCCTCGACCCAGCCGCGGTTGGCCAGCTCCACGATGTACGGCAGCGTGGCGTTGGTCAGCGCGTAGGTGGAGGTGTTGGGGACCGCTCCCGGCATGTTGGCGACGCAGTAGAAGACCGACTCGTGGACCCGGAAGGTCGGCTCGGCGTGCGTGGTCGGACGGGAGTCCTCGAAGCAGCCGCCCTGGTCGATCGCAATGTCGACAAGGACACTTCCGGCCTTCATCCGGGACACCAGCTCGTTGGTGACCAGCTTCGGGGCCTTGGCTCCCGGGATGAGGACGGCGCCGATGACGAGGTCGGCGTCGAGGCAGGCCTTCTCGAGCTCGAAGGCGTTGGAGACGACGGTCTGGATCTTCGTGCCGAAGATCTTGTCGGCCTCCTTGAGCTTGTTGATGTCCTTGTCGAGCAGGGTCACGTGGAAGCCCAGGCCGATGGCGATCTGCGCGGCGTTCCAGCCGGAGACGCCACCGCCGATGATGACGGCCTTGCCGGCCGGCACGCCCGGCACACCGCCGGGCAGCACGCCGCGGCCGCCGGACGCGCGCATCAGGTGGTAGGCGCCGACCTGCGGGGCCAGCCGGCCCGCGACCTCGGACATGGGGGCGAGCAGCGGCAGGGCGCGGTTCGGCAGCTCGACCGTCTCGTACGCGATGGCCGTGGTGCCGGACTCCAGCAGGGCGTCCGTGCACTCCTTGGAGGCGGCCAGGTGCAGGTAGGTGAAGAGGATCTGATCCTTGCGGAGGCGGTGGTACTCCTCCGCGATGGGCTCCTTGACCTTGAGCAGCAGGTCGGCGGTGGCCCAGACCTCGTCGGCGGTGTCCAGGATCCGCGCGCCGGCGGCGATGTACTCGTCGTCCGGGATCGAGGAGCCGACACCGGCGTTGCGCTCGACGACGACCTGGTGGCCGTTGCGCACCAGCTCGTGCACGCCGGCGGGGGTGATGGCCACCCGGAACTCGTTGTTCTTGACCTCGCGGGGGATGCCGACCTTCACGTCGATCACGGTCCTTGGCTCAGAGATTGTGGGGCATTGCAAGACATACCCGGACGCGCAGGGGCACACCCGGAGACACCGCAGGAGAACGAGCGGCAGAGCCAGTCTAATGAAGGCGTTCCCGCTGTCTAGCCTTTCATTGCATCAATCTTCACTGGCTGCACTACGGATTTCGCAGGCGTTAGCGTCCTGCTCCGGCGCCGACCGGCACTCCTGGCGCTCATCACCCAGCATGCGCTCCGCGACCCCGCGGTGCAGGCGCGCCGCCGCCGGGTCGCCGAGGCGCTCCAGGCTGTCGGCCAGCCTGATGCGCAGGGCCGCCTGCAACCGCGCGTCCTCGGCGCGCCGCGCCCACTCGACCGCCTCGTGGCAGGTGTGCAGCGACTCCTCGAGCCGTCCCGCGTACTCCTGGACACGGGCCAGCTCGCTCAACGCCCGCGCGTGGCCTGTCACATCGCCGTTTCTGCGGTGTGCCGCGATCGCCGCCCGCCAGCTGCGCTGCGCCTCGCCGTAGCGGCCCGCATAGGTGTGCGCGGTGGCGATACGGCCATAGAGCCGGGCGGCGTCCGCACGCTCGTCGCGGGCCAGCCGCTGGGCGAGCGCCCGGCCGTACCAGTCGGCGGCCCGGTCGTAGTCCCCCAGCTCCTGATGGGCGCCGCCTACGGATTCCATCGCCCGGCCCGTCGCATACGGGTCGTTCGCCGCCCGCCCGGCGTCCAGCGCTGCCCGGTAGCGAGTCAGCGCCTGGGCCGTACGGCCGGTCCGGGCGTCCAGGTCGGCGAGGTTGAGCAGGGCCGCCGCCTGCTCGCGGGGCAGCTCGCGGCGCTCGGCGACATCGAGGACGAGCCGGTGGATGCCGTAGAGCTCGGGCGCGGCCGCCTGGGTGCCGAAGTGGGCGACCATGGCCCTGACCAGCGCGGCCATCAGGCGCCGGGCGAGCGTGTCCAGTTTGCCGTCGGCGACCGCGAGCCGGGCGGAGGCCAGCAGGGCGGGCTGCCGGATGCGCAGCCACTCCTCGGCCGCCCGCGGGTTCCGGAAGCGCAGGGCCTGGGGCAGCGCGGCGAGCTTCTCACGGGCCCCCGGGCTGTCGGTCTCGGTGATCGCACGGCAGGACTGGAGCAGCCGTACGGTCCTCTCCAGCATCCGGGCGCGGGCCAGCTGAAGCTCGGCCGGGCGGTCCTGGTTCTCGGCGAGCGTGCGCAGCAGTGGTTGCAGACAGCCGGGGACCTCGTACTGCGGCTCCGGCGAGCCCCCGCCGCGCAGGAAGCCGAGGGCGGTGGCGTCGTCGAGGGCGGCGCGGGCGGTCTCCGGCGAGCAGCCGGCCAGCGCTGAGGCGGTGTGCGGGTCGACGAGACCGGCGGGGGCCAGACAGAGCAGTCGCAGCATCCGCTGGACGGCGCCGGGCAGTGCCGCGTACGACAGCCGGAAGACGCGGGCCAGCGGTTTCCCCTCCCCGCCCGCGGTGCGCAGCTGCTTGGCGAGGTCGGCGACGGCGGCCTGGGGGTGGGCGGCGAGCCAGCCGCCGGCGAGGACGAGGGCGGCGGGCTGGCCCGCGCACTCCTCGACGAGGCGCTCGGCGGCGCTCGGGTCGACGGTGATCCGCACCGATCCGGTGTACCGGGTGAGCAGTTCCAGGGCCGACTTGGTGTCCAGCCCGCCGAGGGTGCACGGACGCACATCGGCGATCCCGGTCAGCGGGCCCCCGGAGACGGCGACGACCAGGCACTGAGGGGCGTCCGGCAGCAGCGCGTCCACCTGGTCGGCGGCCACCGCGTCGTCCAGCAGGAGCAGTACCCGGCGATCCGCGAGGGCTTCGCGCAGGGTCTGCCCCAGTTCGTCCTCGTCGGCGCCGGCCGGGGTCGGCACGCCGAGGCCGGTCAGCAGCTCGCGGGCCGTGCGCTCGGTCGGTACGGGGGTGCCGTCGGGTTCGCTGAGGCGGGCGCGCAGCACGCCGTCCCGGTAACGGTGCGCGACCTGGCGGACCAGCTCCTCGGCAAGCGCGGTGCGCCCGTATCCGGGCCGTCCCGCGATGAGCAGCACCCGGGCCCGCGGTGCCTTGCGGCCGGAGATCGTGTCGAGGCCGGCGCGCTCCATGTCGACGAGGAGTTCCTTCAACTCCCTTGCCCGCCCGAGGAACTGACTCTCCG
Source organism: Streptomyces sp. NPDC046931 (assembly GCF_040644655.1). Lineage (NCBI taxonomy): Bacteria > Bacillati > Actinomycetota > Actinomycetes > Kitasatosporales > Streptomycetaceae > Streptomyces > Streptomyces sp. NPDC046931. The sequence continues at coordinate 13,559 of NZ_JBEYWX010000045.1, read as the reverse complement.
TGGTGGCGGGACGCCCAGCGTCCTGCGACAGCTCGTTGCCGCTTGTCGCCACCGCCTGATCCGTCACGGGCCACGCTCCCGTCCCACCGCGCACACCGGCCCGCCGGGTCCTGGGACGGGTCGTCTCTCAGAGCCTAGTTCACGCTCTGCGACGACCTCGGCGGAGCGTGGCGGACACATCCCCCGATCGGATCAGGCGATGGTACGACCGCCGGGGCGCGGGCGGACACCCCGCCCACGGGTCAGGTCGTGGCCCCGGTGGGGATCACGCCTCGAACGGCCGGGCCGGCCACGGCGCCTCGGCCGGGCGCAGGGTGTCCAGGCCCTCGGTGCTGCGCGCGGCGACCAGGGAGAGGACGCCGACGACGAGGCAGGTGTTGTGGAGGTCGCCGGCCAGCACACCGCGGACGAGGTCGTCCACCGGGACCCGGGCCAGCTCCATGTCGGCCTCCTCGTCCTCCACCTCGAAGCGCTGCCCGTCGGCCTCGGACAGATCGCGGGCCAGGAAGATGCGCACGGCCTCGTCGGAGCCGCCCGGTGTGGTGTAGACGTCGGTCAGCACGCGCCAGTCCTCGGCCTTGACGTGCGCCTCCTCGTACAGCTCCCGCTGGGCGGCGTGCAGCGGGTTCTCCCCCGGGATGTCCAGCAACCCGGCCGGGATCTCCCAGAGCCGCTGGCGCACGGGGTGGCGGTACTGGCGGATGACGAGCACCCGGTCCTGGTCGTCCAGGGCGACGACGGCCACCGAACCCGGATGGACCTGGTAGTCACGGCGGACGACCGCACCGTTCGGCATGACCACGTCGTCGGCGCGGACGGAGGTCTTCTTGCCGGCGAACGGGGTCTCACTCGCCCTGATCTCCCACTCCTCGGGGGTGTCCTTGATCGTCATGTCGCCGTGTTCCTCCCACACCTTGCACGAAACCGGGGTACACCTCCCAAAGGACGCGTACCCCGGCCACCGTACAGCTCTTGTGCTACTTGCCGTTCTTCCGCTCCACGGCCGCCTTCACCAGCCCGGCGAAGAGCGGGTGCGGCCGGGTCGGGCGAGAGCGCAGCTCGGGGTGCGCCTGCGTCGCCACCAGATAAGGGTGCACATCGCGCGGGTACTCGACGTACTCCACGAGCTTGCCGTCCGGCGAAGTGCCGGAGAACACGATGCCCGCCTTCTTCTCCAGCTCGGCCCGGTAGGCGTTGTTCACCTCGTAGCGGTGGCGGTGGCGCTCCTCGACGTACTCCTTGCCGTCGTACACCTCGCGCACGATCGAACCCTCGGCCAGCTTCGCCGGGTACATGCCGAGGCGCATCGTGCCGCCCATGTCGCCCTCGCCGGCCACGATGTCCAGCTGCTCGGCCATGGTCGAGATGACCGGGTGGCCGGTGGCCGAGTCGAACTCGGTGGAGTTCGCGTCGGGGATGTCGGCGAGGTTGCGCGCGGCCTCGATCACGATGCACTGCAGGCCCAGGCAGAGGCCGAGCAGGGGGATCTTGTTCTCGCGGGCGTAGCGGATGGCGCCGACCTTGCCCAGCACACCGCGGTCGCCGAAGCCGCCGGGGATGCAGATGCCGTCCACGTCGGCGAGCTGCGCCTTGGCGCCGGCCGGGGTCTTGCAGTCGTCGGAGGTGACCCACTTGATCTTCACGCGCGCCTTGTTGGCGAAGCCGCCGGCGCGCAGCGCCTCGGTCACCGACAGATAGGCGTCGGGCAGGTCGATGTACTTGCCGACCAGGGCGAGGGTGATCTCGTCCTTCGGGTTGTGGACCCGGTCGAGCAGGTCGTCCCAGGTCGTCCAGTCCACGTCACGGAAGGGCAGGTCCAGCTTGCGGACGACGTAGGCGTCCAGGCCCTCGGTGTGCACGACCTTCGGGATGTCGTAGATCGAGCGGGCGTCGGGACAGGCCACGACGGCGGCCTCGTCGACGTCGCACATCAGCGAGATCTTGCGCTTGATCGCGGTCGGGACCTCGCGGTCGCAGCGCAGCACGATCGCGTCCGGCTGGATACCGATGTTGCGCAGGGCGGCGACCGAGTGCTGGGTCGGCTTGGTCTTCAGTTCGCCGGAGGGGCCGATGTAGGGCAGCAGCGAGATGTGCACCACGAAGACGTTGTCGCGGCCGACCTCGTGGCGGACCTGGCGCACGGTCTCCAGGAACGGCAGCGACTCGATGTCGCCGACGGTGCCGCCGACCTCGGTGATCACGACGTCCACCTCGTCGGTGGCCATCCGTCGGATGCGATGCTTGATTTCGTTGGTGATGTGCGGGATGACCTGCACGGTGTCACCCAGGTACTCGCCGCGCCGCTCCTTGGCGATGACCGTCGAGTACACCTGGCCCGTGGTGACATTGGCAGAGCCGTCCAGGTCGCGGTCGAGGAACCGCTCGTAGTGACCGATGTCCAGGTCGGTCTCGGCACCGTCGTTGGTGACGAACACCTCACCGTGCTGGAAGGGGTTCATCGTGCCCGGGTCGACGTTCAGGTACGGGTCGAGCTTCTGCATCACGACGCGCAGGCCCCGCGCCTTGAGCAGCATGCCCAGGCTGGAGGCCGTCAGACCCTTGCCGAGCGAAGAGGCGACACCCCCGGTGACGAAGATGTGCTTGGTCGTCGTGGCTGTGCTGTTTCGAAAAGCAGCGGGCGGCATGGCCAAGAGGGGGCTCCCGTGGTCGCGGTCTGGGGTGCGGTACGGCTCGCCTCCGAAGAATGTCCGGCGGTGCCGTCGCTGCGGTTCGGGGGTTACGTGCCCACCGGTCCACGGGCTACCAGCGTATCAGCGCCCGGAGGGGGCTGCTTCCGGCCACGCTCCGCGCATATGTAGCCACGGACCCGTCACCGTCGTTCCCGCCTCACTCGTTCGGAGCCGTACCGTTGGCCAGACGGGCACGCGGATCATCCACGTGCGTCGTATCCTGCTCGGACACTCGCTGCCGAGCACTCCCGGCAAACGGCACCACCCCCGTCCGTCCCCGGAACAACAACAGCTCGTCAGTTCGTTGAACATCGACCGCTTCGATTTCGAATGAGTCGGTGAACAACGCGTTTCTCACCGACCCCATGACCGCAAGAGCGACCGCCCCACCCGGGGCGACGTGGCCGTTCGACTGGAGTTGCATTGGCCGGGCGCATCGAAGACTACGCACTCATTGGAGACATGCAGACCGCGGCGCTGGTCTGCCGGGACGGCACCGTGGACTGGCTGTGTCTGCCCCGTTTCGACTCCCATGCCGTCTTCGCAGCACTGCTCGGCACGGAGGAGCACGGCTTCTGGCGGCTGGGTCCGGCCCACGCGGCGGACATGAAGCCGCCGGCGGCGACCCGGCGCACCTACCGCGGCGAGTCCCTGATCCTGGAGTCCGAGTGGGACACCCCGCGCGGCACGGTCCGGGTGACCGATTTCATGCCGCCGCGTGACGGCGCCCCCCAGCTGATCCGGATCGTGGAGGGCGTGACGGGCCGGGTGCCCATGCGCTCGGCGCTGCGGATGCGGTTCTCCTACGGGCGCATCGTGCCCTGGGTGCACAAGCACGAGGGGCGCACGGTGGCCGTCGCCGGGCCCGACTCCGTGTGGTTCGACACCCCTGCCGAGACGTACGGCAAGGCGCTGACGACCTACGCGGACTTCACGGTCGCACCGGGTGACCGGATCGCGTTCACGATCTCGTGGCAGCCCTCGCACAAGGAGCCGCCGCCGCTGCCGGAGCCCGAGCAGTCGCTGGAGGCGACCGAGGACTTCTGGCGCGAGTGGGTGGAGCACTGTACGTACCACGGTCCCTACCGCGAGGCCGTGGTCCGCTCCCTGATCACCCTCAAGGCCCTCACGTACGCGCCGACGGGCGGCATCGTGGCCGCGCCCACGACCTCGCTGCCCGAGGAGATCGGTGGCGTACGCAACTGGGACTACCGCTACACGTGGCTGCGCGACGCCGCGATCACCCTGTCCTCCCTGCTGCGCACCGGCTACCGCGAGGAGGCGCGGGCCTGGCGTGAATGGCTGCTGCGCGCCGTGGCGGGCGACCCCGAGAACCTTCAGATCATGTACGGCATCGCGGGCGAACGGGAGCTGGGCGAGGCCGAGTTGGACTGGCTGCCCGGCTACGAGAACTCCGCGCCGGTGCGCGTGGGCAACGGCGCCGCGCACCAGCTCCAGCTGGACGTGTACGGAGAGGTCACCGAGGCCCTGCACCTGGCCCATATGACCGGCCTCGCCCGCAACGACTACGCCTCCCTGCTCCAGCTCAAGCTCATCCGCTACCTGGAGCAGCACTGGGACGAGCCGGACGAGGGCATCTGGGAGGTGCGCGGCCCCCGCCGCCACTTCGTGCACTCCAAGGTCATGGCCTGGGTGGCGGTGGACCGCACGATCAAGCTGCTCGAGTCCGGGGACGCGGACGGACCGCTGGAGAAGTGGCGCGAGCTGCGCGACGACATCCACCGGGACGTGTGCGAGAAGGGCTACGACAAGGAGCGCAACACCTTTACGCAGTCCTACGGCTCCAAGGAGCTGGACGCCTCCCTGCTGCTGATTCCGCAGATGGGCTTCCTGCCGCCGGACGACAAGCGCGTGATCGGCACGATCGAGGCGATCCAGCGCGAGCTGTCCACGCCCGACGGCTTCATCCTGCGCTACCCGACCGCGGGCGAGGAGGAAGGCGTCGACGGGCTGCCGGGTGACGAGGGCGCGTTCCTCGCCTGCTCCTTCTGGATGGCGGACGACCTGGCGATGATCGGCCGCGTGGACGAGGCCCGCAAGCTCTTCGAGAAGCTGCTCGCGCTGCGCAACGACCTGGGCCTGCTCGCCGAGGAGTGGGACCCGCGTCTGAAGCGCCAGGTCGGGAACTACCCGCAGGCCTTCAGCCATGTGCCGCTGATCGACACGGCACTGCGGCTGACGGCTTCCGGCGCGTACGGCGGCTGAGGCCCCGTACTCCCGCCGGACAGGACCGGCGCGCGGGGCCCGCCTAGGCTGAAGGGCAAGTGGTGTCCCCTGCGGGAAGGGGCGGCCGGCATGGCTCCTCCCCTTTCGAAGGCGGGCGCGGCGCTGGCCGCGCTCCGTGCGCGCCTGGAGGGCGGGGTTTTCGCTCCCGGCGATGCGGGCTACGACGAGGCCCGTGCCGTCTCCAACGCGATGATCGACCGCCGTCCGGCCGTCATCGCGCAGTGCGCGGGCGAGGTCGATGTCATCCGGGCGGTGCGTTTCGCCCGGGACCTCGATCTGAAGATCGCGGTCCGCGGCGGCGGCCACAGCGTCGCGGGCATGGCGGTCAACGACAACGGTGTGGTGGTGGACCTGCGCCGGATGCACCGGGTCACGGTGCATCCGGGGTCCGCTTCGGTCCGGGTCGAGGGGGGCGCCGTGATGAGCCACCTGGACCGTGCGACCGAGCCCCATGGTCTCGCGACCACCGGCGGCCGGGTCTCCACGACCGGTGTCGCCGGCTTCGTGCTCGGTGGCGGCACCGGCTGGCTGGACCGGGCCTTCGGCCTCGCCGTCGACAATCTGCTCGGTGTGGAGCTGGTGACCGCGGACGGCACCCCGCTCCTCGCGACCGCCGACGAGAATTCCGAGCTGTTCTGGGCCCTGCACGGCGGTGGCGGGAACTTCGGCGTCGCCACCTCGCTGACGCTCAGGCTGCACGAGCTGCCCCGGTTCTCGATCGCCCTGCTCCTGTTCACCCCCGATCGGGGCCCGGAGGCGGTACGGATCTACCGTGACCTCCTCGCCTCCGGGGCGCCGGAGCTGGGCGGCGCCGTGCTGTACCTGACCGGCCCGCGCGCACCGTTCGTTCCCGAGCACCTGGTGGGGACGCTGCTGTGCGGGGTGCTGGTCACCTGCGTCGGTGGTGAGGACGGGCTGCGCAAGCTCGCCCAGCCGCTGCTGGCGCTGCCGCACGAGTCCGAGGTCGTCTCCGCGATGCCGTACGCCGATGTGCAGTGCATGCTCGACGTCCCGCCGGGGCTGCGCAACCACTGGTCGGTCGAGTACGTACGGGCCCTGCCCGACAAGCTCGTCGACGTCTTCTGCGCCCGCGCCCCCTCGATGCCCGTCCCCTCGGCCTGTCAGCAGGTGCTCTTCCCGCAGGGCGGCGCGATCACATCGGGGCCCGCCGAGTACCCGGTGGCCTTCCGGGAGGCGCCCTGGGCCGTGCACCCCTTCGGCGTCTGGGCGGACCCGGCGGACGACGAGCGGGCCCTGCGGTGGGTGAGGGACGTATGCGCCGATGCCCGGCCATGGAGCACCGGGGCGGTCTACCTCAACTTCATCGGGGACGAGGGCAGGGACCGGGTGGTGGCCGGCCTCGGCACCGAGCACCTCAACCGGCTGGCCCGGGTCAAACGCCAGTACGACCCGGACAACGTGTTCCGTTACAACCACAACATCCTGCCCGCCTGAGCGGGACCGTGACCGCCGGGCCGGGGCCACGTGCGCCGGGGGCGTCCGCGCAGGTAGCGTCACCGCATGGACAGCCGTTTCGACCCCCAGGGCTCCGAGGGCGCCGGAATCACCGTGCAGCGGGCGCTGGAGCTGCCCGGGCTGCGCAGCGGACTGCCGGAGGTGCTCGCCGGCGCGGACCGGCTGCACCGCACGGTGCGCTGGGTGCACGCGGGCGAGGTCCCGAACATCGCCTCGCTGCTGAAGGGCGGCGAACTCCTTCTGACCACCGGGTACGGCCTCGGTACCCGCCCCGCCGACCAGCGCGCGTTCGTCCGCACGCTGGCCGAGCGCGGCATCGCGGCCCTGGTGGTGGAGCTGGGACCGCGTTTCACCCGGCTGCCCGCCGCCCTCGTCGAGACGGCCCGCACGGCCGGGCTCCCGCTCGTCCAGCTGCACCGCGAAGTGCCGTTCGTGGCGGTCACCGAGGAGATCCACACCGAGATCGTCAACGGGCACTACGCGCTGCTCCAGCGGGCCGAGGAGGTGCACCGCCGCTGCACCGAGGCCCTGCTCGGCGGGGGCGGGGTGCCGCAGGTGCTGGGGATCCTGGCCGACTTCGGCGGCAATCCGGTGTTCCTGGAGACCGCCGACGGCCGGCTGCTGTACGCCGCCGGGACCGGCCCCGCGGACACGGATCCGCTCCAGGTGTGGGAGGGACTGCGCGGACAGCACAAGGACGCGCCCCCGGCCGGCACGACGATCGTGGACGTGCCGGGCGGCGGACCGGGCACGGGCGCGGTACGGGCCCGGCTGGTACTGCTGCCGGTCACCACACCGGTGGCACCGGTTCACCGGATCGCCGCCGAGCGGGCCGCGGCCATCCTCGCGGTGGTCTTGATGCAGGCCCGGCAGGAGGAGGAGCTGGCGGCGCGCGGGCGCGGCGACTTCCTCACCGACCTCGCCGAAGGCCGGATCACCGCCGAGGACGCGCCCGCTCAGGCACGCGTGCTGGGCTTCAAGCCGGGCGGCGGCCCGCTGCTGCCGGTGGTGATGCGGCTGGCGGACGGCCCCTCGCCGGGCGGCGGAGGGTGGGCGGTGCTGGCGCGGGCGGTCGGGGAGGAACTGGGGTCGGTGGGCGTTCCGGTCCTGCTCGGTGTGCGGCCGGTGGAGGGCCGGGTGCCGCTGCTGCTGGGACTGCGCTCGGAGTCGGAACGCTCCGCGGTCGCCGAGCGGGTGGCCGCGGCGCTGCGGGCCGGGGTGGAGCGAGCCGGCATGCAGCGGCCGGGCGCCCGGCCACCGGTCGTGGTGGTCGGCGTGGCGGGCGGCTGGGCGGCCGCGTCGGCCGGGCTGCGGCACGCGGCGGAGACCGCGGCGGCGGCACAGGGACTGCCGGAACGGGCCTGGTACGACGCCCGGCGCCTCGACATCGACCTGCTGCTGTGGCGGCTGCGCGACCATCCGGACCTGGCGGCCTTCGTGGACCGTGCGATCGGTGCGCTGCGCGACCACGACCAGCGCTCCAGGCCGCCGCTGCTGCCCACGCTGGAGACGTATCTGGCGCACGCGGGCCGCAAGGCGGAGACGGCTCGCGAGCTGCATCTGAACCGGCAGACCCTCTACAACCGGCTGGCCCGGATCGGGGAGCTGCTGGGCACGGACCTCGACGACCCGCAGACGGTCCTGGCGCTGAGCCTGGCTCTGCGGGCGCGCCGGCACGTACCCCAGGGATAGGCGGCACGGGTCCCCTGGGCAGGACTCGAGCCCGGCGGGGGGACCAGTCCTATGGGAAGGGCCGCGCCTGCGTCAGCTCGTCGTAGACGCTCAGCACTTGGGCGACCGTCTCGTCCTCGGTGGGCCAGGTGGCGGCCTGCCGGGCGCCCCTCTCCCGCAGCAGCTCGCGGCGCGCCGGGTCGTCGAGGAGCCGTACGACGGCGGTGGCGAGCGCCGCCGCGTCCCCGTACGGCACGAGTTCGGCCGCGTCGCCGACCAGTTCGCGGATGCCGCCGACGGCGGTGGCGACCAGCGGCACACGCGCGTGCAGGGCCTCCTGCGCGAGGACGGACCGGGACTCCCAACTGCTGGGCAGCAGGGCCAGGTCGGCGGCCGCGAGCAGTTCGCCGACGTCGTCCCGCCGTCCGATCAGCCGCACCGGCAGTTCCTCGCCCTCGATGCGTCGCTGCAAGACCGTCCGCAGCGGCCCCTCCCCCGCGATGACGACCAGGGGCGCCGGGTCGAGATGCCGCCAGACGCGGGAGGCGTCGAGCAGCATGTCGTATCCGCGGTGCCGTTCGAGGGCGCCGACCGCCATCAGCAACGGCCGGTCCGTGGCGCCGATGTCGGCGCGGGTCTTGGGACGCAGCCGGTCGGGGTCGTCGTACTCCGGGGACGTGCGGGGTACCGGCAGGGCGACGGCGGCGAGCCGGGCGTCCCGCGCGCCTCGGCGGCGCGCCCGGTCGACCAGGTCGGAAGAGGTGCCGAGGACGACGGACGCGGCCCTGGCCACCCGCCGCTCCAGCAGGCGCAGGAGATGAGCGCGGGCGCCGTCGGCGTGCGCCCGCGTGTGCCAGGTGACCACCAGGGGGGTGCGCCGCCCGCCGAGCGCGAGCGCGGCGCGCAGACCCGCGTGCAGTCCGTGGGCGTGCACCAGGTCCACGTCGGCGCAGACGGTTCGGAGTGCGGCCAGGGAGGAGGGGTCCGTGCCGCGGGGCACGGGGACGTGCTCGGCGCCGACGCCGGTGAAGTCGTAGGTGCGCTCGGCCTCGACGGGGGCGCACACAGTCACCCGCACGCCCCTGGCGACCAGACCCGAGGCCAGAGACCGCACATGCGCGCTGCTGCCCGCGCTGCCCCCGCCGAGCACCTGTACGGTGCGCAGCGGCGTCCGGCCGTGCGGTGAGTGGCTGCTCGCGAGGCTCACGTGGCCGGGGCTCCTGGTTCGGCGTCGGGCGGTCACGAAGAAACGTACAGAAGGATCGCGCGGTGGGGGTGGACCGCACCAAGCGGCTCCTGGGAAGTGCCGGTGCGTGCCCGGCCTTCCCGGGTCGTTCGTGGCTCCGCGGATGACTCAAGCATGCCAGGGAGCCGGGGTGGCGCGGCACCGGCGGAGGGCCGTGAGGGCGACGGACCGAGCGTCCGGCGGCGCGCACCGGTCCCTCACCCGGTCACTCACCCGGGTGAGTGCGCGCGGTGGTCCCCGGTGGTGCGGATGCGGGAGCCGGGGTGAGCCGGTTCCCCATCGCGGCGGGCCGGGACGAGCCGGTTCCCCACGTCCTCGCGGCCTCGCTCACCTTGTCCCCGAACGCGGCCGCGGCGACGAACGCCGCCGCGTGGGCGAGGAGTCCGGCCCGGCCTCCCCGACGCCCGCCTCCCGTTCGGCGAGGTGACCCCCATCCGACGGCGACGGCGGCGCCGAGGGCGGCACCGAGGGCGTGGGCCCCCGTGTCCCCGATCATCGCCCGCTCGCCCAGATCCTCGGGCAGGACGGCGGCGGCGGCCCCCGCCACGGCGGCGCACAGCTCCCCGCCGGCTCCGGCGCCCGGCAGCCCCGGGGCGGCCAGGGCGAGGACTGCACCGGCGGCCCGCCCCGGCCGAACGTCCACGAGGTTGACGAAGTGGGCGGCACCGGCGATCACCACCCCCGCCAGCACCTTGTCCAGGGGTTTCTGCTGGAGCGCGGCCCCCGCGGCGAGCGCCGCAGCGGAGATCCCGAACAACTTCACCGCACCGCTGGTGACCTCAGTCAAGCTTCGCTCATGCGGTAATAGCTTCGCCGACCAGAGGGGCTGATGGGGGTATCCCGTACGCCCCGGCCCTCGTTGCTCGCCATGCGTCTTCGGTACCGGCTACACGGTACGCAGAGCCTTGAGGGTGATGTCCTCGGAGGAGTTCTTAGCCTGGGCCGCCCCCAGACCCAAGGCCGCGGCAAGCACCCGCTCGGCCTCCTCCTACAACCGCGGGATCTCCCCCGGACCTTCTTCTCCCGGGCCTCCAACGGACCGGGCAACGACGGCACCGGCGCCCCCAGCAGCGGCACGAGCGGACGAGCCACACTCATCTCCCGCGTCGGCGACCGGAGTGCATGCCCACCCGCCCGGAACCAAAGGCTCACGTTCGGAAGGCGGATGGCGTCTCACGTCAGACCCTCCCGGTCCGACCCATCGGATTCGCTGCTACGCTCCCGATTAAGATCCTTGACGGGTTCATGCCGGACAATCAGTTCAGGCACTGAGCATTGGGAGGGCGCTGAGTATGCCGGACGGGTTCTCCGTGGACCTCGACGCGCTACGCAAGGCCGCATCTGGGATCAGCACCACTCTGGACGCGATGGCCACCAAGAAGGTGAGCGACATCGATGCTCCCAAGGACGACTTCGGACACGCTGAACTGGCCGCAGCGGTCGTCGATTTCTGTGATCGGTGGAACATTGGCGTCTCGCACCTGGCCTCTGACGGTGCAGAGGTCTCCGACCGGCTGAACCACTGCGTCAAGAGCTATGAAGCGGCCGAGCAACATATCCAAATCTCAGTTCAGGGCATTCTTCAGTCCTCATCCGGAACAGACCCGGGGGCCTGATGGCCCAGCTCGGAGAGACGTCGAATCCCCGCGAGCTCGTCCCTGGCACACCGGATACTCTGACCACGACTGCGCAGTCTCTGCTTGCCTACGGTGATGTACTCATAGAGGCTGGCGAAGGACTGGCCAAAATCGACACCGAGGATGGCTGGCGTGGCGATGCCGCCGACGCCTTCCGTGCTCGTTTCCATGGTCAGCCGGCCAGGTGGATCGAGGCAGGCAACAACTTCCACGCCGCCGCGAACGCCCTGTACGACTACATCTACACCCTGCGCGCAGCCCAGCTACGCGCAGACGAGGCCATATCCCAATTCGCACGCGGCCAGGCGACCACCGCAGCTGCCGAGAATGCCCACGCGCAGCAAGTCAGTGAGGCACGCAGCAAAGGGGACAGCACCGAGATCCCCTTTCACGATCCTGGCGAAGCGGACCGTGCTGCGGCCCGCGAGAATCTCGAAACGGCTCGTGGCAACGTGGAAAGCGCGGGGCACACCGCGGCCGCGCTGGTGAAGAAGGCCACAGAGTCCGCCCCGGAGCGCCCAGGATTCTGGTCCGAAGTCGGCGACTTCTTCAGCGACGTGGGTGAAGGGCTGGTGGACGGAGGCAAGGCCGTCGTCAACGACCTTGCCTCCTTCGGAAACGCCATGCTCCAACATCCGGGCGACAGCGCGGCCATGCTCGGCGGCATGCTTCTAGCAGGGGTCAGCGCCGGCGGTGAAGGCCTCGGCATCGCCCTGGACGCCACAGGCATCGGTGCTGTCGCTGGAGTACCCCTCAACGCTATCTCCGCCGCCGGGATCGTCACGGGCGTCGGCCTGGCAGGAGCCGGCGCCGTGGACCTCGCTCAGCACGCCACAAGCGACTCCGCGGTCGAACCCCTGCAGATGAACAGCGAAGCGTCTGGCGCTGGCGGCTCCACACAGCAGGAAGCGTCCCAACTGATCAAGAACGGTCAGGAGTACAAGGGCACCGGTGGTCGCGCAGGGAACAATTTGCCGGTGGAGGGTGGCCCGAAAGACGGAACCCTCTACAAGACCGATCCGCAGACCGGAAAAGTGACCAACTATACGACTTACGACTCCGAAGGCCGTGCGGTGAAGCGTGTGGACTTGGAGGGCGCCTCGCATGGCGGAGTGGAGACCCCGCACGTCGTAGAATACGCGCGTAATACCAATCCGAAGACCGGTGAAGTCTTCGTGCGCCCATCGAGGTCAGTGCGCGCCGCGTTCCCCTGGGAGATTCCGTGAGCAGCAGCAAACCGGCGTGGTCTGAGCGTGAGCTGCCGGCGTTCTTCAGGCGATGGCGCGCCGAATGGAAGGACGAGGAGCTCTCCCCGTACAACTACCTCGACTTCGAGGGCGGCCTGCGGTTCGTCCTGGCCGCGGCCTGGCTGTTCTGCCCCGAGACGATCGAGTACCGCGGTTGCGTGTTCCTCAAGGAGCGCTTCAGTCGGGACACGGTCGACGACTGGTTCACGAACCTGGGCGATGATCGGCAGCGCATCGAAGCCGTCACCAACCACGTCGAGTTGTGGGCCACTTTTAGCAACACCCCCCTGACGGACAACGATCAGCTCGGGGAAGAGCTGCCCCAACTCGCGCTGGCCCTGGGGGAATGCTGGCAGGGAGTGCTGTCGGCACGCTACCCCGACCGGGAGATCACCGTCGCGGTGAGCGACGAGGAGGACGGCTCCTACGGGCCGACTGTGACTTTCTGGACGTCTCCGGCCGTCTCGGACTTCGGCTAGTACTACAGGTCACTTCATCCTGCGAGCTGCACAGTCCGAGCACGTGAGCTCGCACCTGGGCGGCGTTGAACTGGGGCCTGACTTGGGCCACGTTTCGGGGGTGCGGGCGGATGCAGGCTGTTGACCTGCTGGTTCGTGGACGAGCGGGAGCCGAATTACGGGAGCTGATCTCTGAGAAGGTCAAGCGCGTCCTCCAACCCGAAGGGAAACTTCCGTGCCCCGAGCCGTCACCCTTGTCCGCTCCGCCAAGCTGTCCGACGTCGCCGAGTACGCATACGCCGCCACCGCCCCAGCCGAGGCCCGGCTGATCTTTCTGGCCGGTGCGTGTCCACTGAACGAGGACGGTTCGACGGCTGCGGTGGGGGACTACGCCGGGCAGGCAACCAAGGCGGTAGAGAACCTGCGCACGGCGCTGGCGGACGCGGGGGCGGGCTTGCAGGACCTGATCAGCACGCGGGTCCTCGTGGCGTCGAACCGGCAGGAGGACCTGGTGACGGCGTGGGAGGTGTACCGGGACGCGCTGGGCGACCACGACGTGCCGAGCACGTTGATGGGCGTCACCGTGCTGGGCTACTACGACCAGCTGGTGGAGATCGAAGCGGTGGCGGCTGTCATCGACTGAGGTTGTCGACTGAGCAGGGGATCCTGACCCTGGAGGGTGTGGGGGTGGCTCCGTACATCCGGACTGTGAAGACCGCCTCGGTGCCGGTGAAGCTACCCGGCCTGGGTACAGCGCGCGCCTGCGACGCTGCGGGAGTCCTCACCGTCCCAGTCCTCCGGTGGCAGAAGCGCGGCGAAGAGTCTCATGGCACCAGTCTCCCCGGGGCGACCCCGAACGTCCGGGCGTGTCCTGGTCACCGTGCGTA
>NZ_JBEYWX010000044.1:0-29087 GCF_040644655.1 Streptomyces sp. NPDC046931 | reverse complement strand
TCAACACCCACCCCATACGACAACGTCGGTCTTCAAGACCACAACCGAGTCTTGAAGACCGACGTCACGCAGGCCCCGAATTAACCAACAGCGTCGGACCTTCCCGGCGGGGCCGCGTTCGTTTCGGGCCGCCTGCGGCACCGCCCGGTCAGCCGCCCTCGCGGGCGTACCATTTCGCGCTGCCGATCGGGAAGTCATAGCCCGGCCGGCCCGTGTTGCCGCTCGTCCGGAACGGGCTGCCGTGGTCGTCGATCCGGACCGTGCCGTGCCGTGCGCCGCTGGACCACTGCAGTTCCAGGTACCAGCGCACATCGTGCGCGGCGGCGCGGGCCCGGACCTGGAAGACCTCCGGGTCGGACTCGCTCACCTTGAACGGGAAGTCGCGCTGTCCTTGGGCGGGCGCCGCCGACGGGCGGCCCGCGTCCAGGCCGACGTCGAACCCGTTCGTCTCCACACCACCGCCGCAGCCCACGCCCATGGAGTAGTCGGTCCAGGCCAGGGGTGTGTCCGACGAGATCACCCGGACCCTCAGGTCCTCCAGGACCACGGTCGACGCGCCGGTGCCCTGCACCGTGAGCACGACGTACTGACCCCCGGACGACACCGCGCCGAGCGCCGACACCCAGCCCGGCGCGTCCTGTTCGGCGGGCGGCGGCGGTACCCGCTGCGGCGACCGGTCGATCAGGTAGTGCTGGGTGCACGGGCCTTCCCAGGCGTACGGGCGGGTGTTGACCGTCAGCGGTACGGCCGTGGCCGCGTCGCCCGGGGCGGCCGGGGCGGTCGCGGGACGGCCGGGACGGTCGCTCGGGGCCACGGAGCCGGTGCCCGTGTCGCCGCCCCGCTTCCCGTCGGCCTCCGTGCCCGTGCCCTTGCCGGAGCGCGACGGCGAGGGGCGCATCGGGTCCGCCGTGCCGTCCCCGTCCACGGTGTGCTGCGGGTCCGCGGCCGACGACGCTTCCGTGGGGCTCTTGGCACCGTCCGCGCCGAGGCCGAAGGAAGGGTTCCACGCGAGCACCGCGGCGCCCAGCACCACGAGTGCGCCGACCGGGGCGAGCACCGCGGGGCGGATGCGCCGACGGAAGCCGGGACGTGCGGAAGCATCGGGCTGCGCAGGGGCGGCAGGCGCGGCGGGACCTGCGGATGTCCTCGCCCCGCCGGGCTCCGGCTCTGGCTCGGACTCCGGCTCGGGCCCTGCGCCCGCCTCCTGCTCTGCGGCGTCCGCCTCCCGTACGGCGGCCGTCCTGCTCTTCCTCTCCCGCGCCGCGTCGGCCAGCACCCATCGGCGGTGCAGCTCGACCAGTTCCTCGGGCGCCGCCCTGCAGAGCCGGGCCAACCGTTCCACGGGCGCGTAGTCCGTCGGGACGACGTCCCCGTTGCAGTACCGGTGCAGTGTCGACGTACTCATGTGGAGCCGCTTGGCGAGCAGCCCGTAGCTCAGCCCGGACCGATCCTTCAGTTCCCTCAGCAGCTGCCCGAAGGCGTCTGCCGCGTCCACCCCCGACACCATTCCTCCGCTCCCCCATGTCCCCGACGGCGTCCCAGGGACTCCTCGTCCTCCCAGCTCAGAGCCACTAGGGGCATTCCAGCGTCCCTGATGGTCCGCCGATCGTGGCAGCTGGGACACATCGCCCCGCAGGCTCCATGCCATCCAAGCACGCCGCTCCCGCCGACCGGCCGGGCGGCTCGCACCGTTCCGACGTACGAACGAGGTATCCAGCCATGCGCACTCTCCCCACCGCCCGCTCCCGCACCGGGCTGCTCGCCACCACCACCGTCGCGGTCGCGGCGCTGGCCCTCACGGCGTGTCAGAACGGCACGGGCACGAAGGACGAGGGCCGGGCGTCGGCGCCCGCCGTGTCGTCCCCCACCCGGAGCCCCGCCGCACAGGACACCGGGACCGCCGCCAACGGCTCCGGTTCGGGGTCGTCGGCCGCGAAGGGTTCCGGCACGGCGTCCCGCACGGGCACGGGGGCCGGCAAGGGGTCCACGGGCCGCGCCTCCGGCTCCGGTGCGGCGACCACCAGGACCCCCGTCCTCTGCAACGGCGGGAACACCCAGGTCACCGCCCAGGAGGTGTCCCGGCCCCTCAACCACATGCTTATCACCGTCAAGAACACCGGCTCCCGGCCGTGCGACCTGACGTACTACCCCGTCCTGCGGTTCGACGAGATGCAGTGGGCGCCGGGCGCGGTCGAGGAGAGCCGCCCGCAGGCCGTGATCACGCTCGCTCCGGGGGAGTCCGGATATGCGGGTGTGCGCCTCTCGGCCGCCGACGGCAGCGGAGAGAACGGAACCACCGGCCACAAGTTGACCGTCATCTTCCAGGGGCGCACCCCGCGCAGCGACGCGGGCCCCACGGCCAGTGTGCGGCTGCCCGCCAAGGGCGTGTACTACGACAGCAAACTGACCGCGACGTACTGGCAGTCCAGCGCGGCCGACGCCCTCACCTGGTGAGGTCGCCGGGTGGTGTGGGAGCGAACTCGCACCACACCACCTTGCCGAGTTCGCGCTCGCCGACACCCCACTTGTCGGCGAGCGCGGCGACAAGCAGCAGCCCGCGCCCGCCCTCGCCGGCCTCCTCGGCGATGTGCGGGACGCCGGGCCCGCTGTCGTGCACCTCCACACGCAGTACGGCACCGTCGTAGCGCAGGAACACGCGGAAATGACGGCCGGGCGGTACCCCGTGCAGCAGCGCGTTGGTCGCCAGCTCGCTCACACACAGCAGCACGTCGCCGCTGCGCTCGGTTTCCGCGAGACCCCAGCCCGTCAGGGTCTCGTGGGCGAACCTCCGTGCGGCGGGGACGGACCGGCGCTCGCGCCGGAAGAATCTCTCGCGCAGGGGCGGGAGTTGGATCGTCTCGTTCACGGGACGAGAGTTGCGGAGCGTGACTACCGTGGATCACCGAGTGAGCCCGTACAGATTTTTTGTACGGGTTCGTTCGGGGTCGCGTACGTGCAGCACGGGGAGTTGGTCCAGCATGAACTCCAGGAAGTCTCCACGGAAGAAGAATCTCTCGGCCATGAGGATGCTGGGCGTCCAGCTCGGCACGGCACGCCGTGCGGCGGGACTGACCCAACGGGCGCTCGGGGAACGGCTGATGCTCGACGAGGAGACCATCGCGTCGATCGAGCAGGGAAGGCGCCCCCTGAAGCCGGACCTGGCCGAGCTGCTGGACGAACTCCTGCAGACGAAGGGGCTGTTGTCGGCCGGAGTGGAGAACCTGCCGGAGATCGACCAGTTTCCGATGTGGGCGGAGCTGTATGTGGAACACGAGCGGGAAGCCATCGCTCTGTCCCTGTACGCCAACCAGGCCCTGCCCGGCCTTCTGCAGACGGAGGCGTACGCGCGTGCCGTCCTCCGTGAACGCGTCCCGGCGTACGACGAGGACGAGATCGAGACGAGGACCGCAGCCCGCGTGGGCCGTCGGGACGTGCTGCACCGCAAGGTTCCCCCGACGGTGAGCTTCGTCATCTGGGAACCGGTGCTGCACCTTGAGATCGGCGGCTCAGAGGTGCACCACGAGCAGCTGCGCCATCTGCGCGAGTACGCCGAACTACCCGGCTTGTCCGTGCAGTTCCTGCCGATGAACAGTCCATCCCATGCGGGGCTCGACGGCCCCTTCGTCCTGCTGGAAACCCCCGACCATCAGCACCTGGCTTACATCGAGGGGCAGCGCGGCAGCCAATGGGTTTCCGACCCGGGCGAAGTGTCCATCCTTGCGCGCAAGTATGCGATGCTGCGAGCACAGGCCCTCAACCCACAGGAGTCGAAGCGCCTGCTGGACCGTCTGCTAGGAGAGCAATGAGCACCGCACTTCAGTGGTTCAAGTCGACCTACAGCGGCAGCGAAGGCGGCGAATGCCTCGAAGTCGCCTACACGAGAACCGAATGCAACGGCGACACGGCCGTCCACATCCGCGACTCCAAGAACCCCACCGGCCCCACCTTCACCGCCTCGCCGGAGGCCTGGGCCGCGTTCACCGACTACGCCGCCCGCTAGGGGCGTTGTCAGTGGCTGGCCCTACAGTCACTGACATGGCGACACTTCCCAATCCGCTGCCCCGGTTGGCGGCCGATCCGAGCGGGCGCGCGCTCGGGCTTGAACTCCCTCCGGGGAGTCTGATCGACGCGACGGACGAGGGTCCGTGGCACGAGCCGCTGCTGTGGCACGCCGGGCGCGCCGCGTCCTCCGGCAACTGGGCGCGGCTGGGTGCGCCCGGCGCACGGGTCGGGCTCCTTCCGGTGCTCGTCGACGTCGGCGGCAGCCAGGGCGGCCCCGAAGAGTGGGAGCTGATGCCGGGGGAGGTGTCCTACCCCGGGGACCACGACGCCGAGGAGGTGCTGGCCGAGTTCTGGGGAGACGAGGACGCGGACGAGGAACTCGGCGAGATCCGTGCCCCGTTCGGCCCCGAGTGGCCCGGCCTCGCCGCCGCGCCCCGGCTGGAGGCCGACCCCGACGCGCGTGCCGCCCAGGTCGCCGACTCCCTGCTGGACGGCGGCTCATGGCTCAAGGAGCCGCGCCTCGCCCTGGTCCCGGCCCGCCGCTCCGCGGACATCCCCGCGGCCATCGGCTGGAGCGGCCCGCTGAACCACGAGAACGACACGGCCCGCCTCTGCTCCGTGCTGCGCTCGTGGGAGGACCGCTTCGGCGTACGGGTCGTCGCGCTCACCTTCGACCAGCTGGTCCTGTCGGTGGCGGCGCCGCCCACCGGCCTCGCCGAGGCCGAGGCGGTGGCCGCCGAGCACTTCGCCTTCTGCCCGGACAACATCACCCAGGGGCACCACGAGACGCTGCGGGAGTACGCCGAGCACGAGATCCTGGGCCGCCGGATCTGGGCCTTCTGGTGGGACTGACCCAGGAGCCCTACCGCAATCCCTTCCCCAGCCGCCGCAGCCCCTCCGCGATCTCCTCGGGGGTGTGCGTGACGAAGCACAGCCGCATCGTCGACGTCTGGGGCGCGCCCGCGTAGAAGGGCGCGCCGGGGACGTACGCCACGTCCTGCTGCACCACCCTGGGCAGCAGTGCCGTGGTGTCGTACCCCTCGGGGAGCCTGGCCCACAGGAACATGCCGCCCTCGGGGCGGTTCCAGGCCGAGCCCTCGGGGAGTGCCTCCGGGAGGCCGGCGAGCATGGCGTCCCGGCGCTTGCGGTAGGCGGCGGCGACACGCGAGACGTGCGCGTCCAGGTCCCGGCCGGCCAGATAGCGGGCGGCGGCGAGCTGGTTGACGGTCGGGGTGTGCAGGTCGGCGGCCTGTTTGGCGACCGTGCAGGCCCGCCGTAGCGCGGCCGGTGCCCGGAGCCAGCCGAGCCGGAGGCCGGGGGCCATCACCTTGGAGAAGGAGCCGAGAAGCACGGTGCGGTCGCGGGCGTCGTCGTGGGAGGCGATCCACGGCACCCGCCCGCCCTCGAAGCGGAGTTCGCCGTAGGGGTCGTCCTCGACGATCCACAGCCCGCGCCGGGAGGCGACGCGGGCGATCGCGGCGCGGCGGCCGGCGGGGAGGGTACGCCCGGTGGGGTTCTGGAAGGTGGGGACCGTGTAGAGCAGCTTGGGGCGCTCCCGCAGCACCAGTTCCTCCAGCTCATCGGGGTCGATGCCGTCCGCGTCGCCGGGCACGGCGACGATGCGGGCACCCGCGAAGCCGAACACCTGGAGTGCCGCGAGATAGCAGGGATCCTCGACGAGGACCGTGTCGCCGGGCTCCAGCAGGGCGGTCGCGAGCAGCGACAGCGCCTGCTGCGAGCCCGTGGTGACGAGGAGGTCGTCGGGGCTGGTGGGCAGGCCGCGTGCGGTGGTGCGGTCGGCGAGCGCGGCCCGCAGTGCGGGCTCTCCCTCGGTCGTCGCGTACTGGAGCGCCCGTTGTGGCACTTCGGCGAGCACGGCGTGAAACGCGGCGGCGACACCGTCGGCGTCGAAGAGCCCGGGGGCCGGAAGTCCGCCCGCGAAGTTGACGACTTCGGGCCGGGCGGTGACGGCGAGAATGTCCCGCACGGGGGAACCGCCGGTCGCGGCGACCCGGGCGGCGAACGGGGGCGGCGGCAAACTGCTGGTGCGGCGGTCGGCGGAGGTCACAGCGGCGGCTCCTTCTGTGTGCGGGCGACCGTGGGACGTGCGAACGCCGTGGGTACGCCACTCGAAAACACCTCGTTCGCGCACCTTAGGGATATCACTGCCCTTTACATCAATCCCGTTTCGCCCTGCGGACACCCCCGGCGGGCCCTAGGCTGCGGCGCATGCTGCCCACCGTGGACACGTACAAGGAGCTGGAGGCGATCGTCTCCGACGAGACGGTGCTGCGTCCGGCGGCCCTGGACCTGTGCAACCAAATGGGCCTCGTGGGGCTCGCGTTGCGGCGCTTCGACGACGGTTCCCTGCCGGTGTACGCGCTCGGCGGCGACATGGTGCTGAAGCTGTACCCGCGGTTCGGAACGGCCGAAGCGATACGTGAGGCAAGGGTGTTGGCCCATCTGTGGGGTCAACTGCCGCTGCCGACCCCTCGCCTGATCGCCACCGACGAGTATGTGAACGGCTGGCGGTTCGTGCTGATGTCCCGGCTGCCCGGCCGGAGCGTCGCCGAGGCGTGGCCGCAGCTGACGGCGGCGGAACAGGACCGGATCGTGGCGGAGTCGGCCCAGGCGCTGGCCGCGCTGCACGCGATGGCCTGGAAGCCGCTGACGGACATCGTGGGCCCCTCGGACTGGTCCTCGTTCCTGCGCCGCCGGCGCGCGGGCACGCTGGAGCAGCACGGCCGCACCGGGGTGACCGAGCCCTGGCTGAGTCGTATCCCCGACTTCCTGGACGCGGTGCCCCTGCCGGTCTCCACCGAACTGGCACTGCTGCACACCGAGTTCATGCGCGAGCACCTGACCATCGATATGCGGGGCGGCCGCCGTCTGACCGGTCTGTTCGACTTCGAACCGGCGATGATCGGCGACCCGGCCTACGACTTCGCGAGCGTCGGCCTGTTCATCACCCGCGCCGACCCGCGCCAGCTGCGCCGGTTCTACGAGGCCTACGGGCGCGCCCCGCACGACCCGGACCAGCTGCTCGCCTACGCCCTGCTGCACATGTACAGCGACCTGCCCTTCTACCTGCGTGAACTGCCCTTACCGTCCGAACCCCGCCTCGACGCGCTCGCCGAGCTGTGGTTCGGCACGAAGGGCTGACGGGCCACCGGCCGCGCCTGGGCCGCGCTCCCGCGTCCCGCGAAGGCTTCCCGAGGGACGGCGTTTCCCCAGTTCGGCCACCATCCCAAGATCCCGGCGTCCCGGAAACGGCGGGGAATGTGGCGCCTTGGGCGGGCCACCGCTCAAGCTGTGGTCAGCGAGGCGTCCGCTCCCGGCGACCGGTCGAGCGGCGGCGCGCCACCCCCAGCTCGTCCACGTCGAAGGGCCGTCCCATGTCCGCTCGTACCGTCCCCGCCCGTCTGCTCGCCCTCACCACGGTCGCGCTCGCCGCGCTCGCGCTCACGGCCTGCCGGAACGGGGAGGGCGTACGGGACGAGGGCCCCTCGACCGCGTCCTCCGTGGCCCCCCGGAACACGGAAGGCTCCGGCGCGGCGGGCCCCTGTTCCGGGAGCCGCGCGAGGACGACGGCGACCGAGGTCTCCCGGCCCGTTGACCACCTGCTCCTGCGGCTGACCAACACGGGCACCGCGAACTGCACCCTCACCGCCTACCCGGTGGCCCGCTTCGGCGAGGACGGCTCCCCCGCCCGGCCGGTCCCGGAGACGAAGCCGCGCTCCGCCCTCACTCTCTCCCCCGGCGAGTCGGCCTACGCGGGCGTGCGCCTGTCGTCGGCGGACCCAGCCGCCGCACATTCCCGCACGGTACGGACCCTCACCCTCGCCCTGCCGACCGGCCCCGCCGCCCACCCGGCGCTCCCGGCGAAGGGCGTCCGCGTCGACGACACCGTGACGGTGACGTACTGGCTCTCCAGCGGCGAGGCGGCCCTGATGTACTGAACCGTGCGGCCGGTTCCGCAGGAGGAGAGGTGACGACGCTGACCACCCAGGTGCTCCGGGAGTACGCCCGGCTGTCCGCCCGGCAGATCGCCGCCCGGGTCCTGTCCGGTGAGGTGTCGGCACGCGAGACGGCACACACGGCCCTCGCGCACATCGCCGTGCACGACGGCTCGGTACGGGCCTTCACCGAGCTGTGGCCCGAACAGGCAGCGGCCCACGCCGCCGAGGTCGACCGCCGAGTCCGGGCGGGCGAGCGGCTCCCGCTGGCCGGGGTCCCCCTCGCCGTCAAGGCCACCGAGGGACTCGACGCCCATCAGACGACCCGTCTGCTGGCCGCCGGCTGCGTCCCCGTCGGCGCCACCGCCACGCCGGGCCGGGGTACCGCCTGGCAGACCTGGGGCGCCACCGACCGCGGCCCCACGCTCAACCCGCACCATCCACACTGGAGTCCCGGTGGCTCCTCGGCCGGCTCGGCCGCCGCCGTGGCCCGCGGGATGGTGCCCCTGGCCACCGGAAGCGACGGAGCCGGATCGGTCCGCATCCCGGCGGCCTGGTGCGGGGTCATCGGACTGAAACCCACGGGCGGCCTCGTCCCCGCCCGCGACCGCGCCGGGCTGAACGTGTCCGGCCCCCTGGCCCGTACCGCCGGGGACGCCGCCGCCTACCTCGACGCCCTCGCGGGCACCGCGACCCTGCCCGGCCTCGCGCCTCCCCGACGGCCGCTGCGGACGGCCTGGTCGGCCACGCTGGGCTTCGCCGACACCACCCCACGGATCGCGGGCACCGCGCGCGCCTTCCTCGACGACCTGGCCGGCAGGGGCGCCGTCGCCCCCCGTGACGTCCCGCTGAACCTGCCGGACCCCGCGCCCTGCTGGGCCGCCTTGCGCGGCGGCGGAAACGGCGGGACGGCAGAGACCGCGACGGGCACCCGAACCGACCTGCGGCAGGCACTCGACGGCCTCTTCGCCGCGTACGACCTGCTCGCCACGCCGACGACGCCCAACCCCCCGCACGGTCACCAGGGACCCGGGACCGCCATGAGCGTCGCGCTGACATGGGCCTTCAACATCACGGGGCACCCCGCCATCAGTCTTCCCGGGGGGCGTACCGAGGCGGGCGAACCCGTCGGCCTCCAGCTGGTCGCCCGGCCGGGCCGGGAATGCGACCTCCTGGCCGTCGCCCTGTGCGCCGAAGCACCTCCGCAACGGCGCACCCGTACCGCCTAGCGCAGCTTCCGGGCGACCTCGGTGGCCCAGTACGTCAGGATCGTGCGGGCACCGGCCCGCTTGATGCCGGTCAGCGTCTCCAGGATCGCCCGGTCGCGGTCGACCCAGCCCTTCTCGGCGGCGGCCTCGATCATCGAGTACTCGCCGGAGATCTGGTACGCGGCCACGGGCACGTCGACCGCGTCCGCGACCTTCGCCAGGATGTCGAGGTAGGGCCCGGCCGGCTTGACCATCACCATGTCGGCGCCCTCCTCAAGGTCCAGGGCCAACTCCCGCAGGGACTCCCGCCAGTTCGCGGGGTCCTGCTGGTAGGTCTTCCGGTCGCCCTGCAACGACGACCCGACGGCCTCCCGGAAGGGACCGTAGAAGGCGGAGGAGTACTTGGCGGTGTAGGCGAGGATCGCGACGTCCTCCCGGCCGATCTGGTCGAGAGCGTCCCGGACGACCCCGATCTGACCGTCCATCATTCCGCTGGGTCCCACCACATGGGCGCCCGCGTCGGCCTGGACCTGGGCCATCTCGGCGTACCGCTCCAGGGTGGCGTCGTTGTCGACCCGGCCCTTCGCGTCGAGCACACCGCAGTGCCCGTGGTCGGTGAACTCGTCCAGGCACAGATCGGACATGACGAGCAGGTCGTCCCCGACCTCGGCCCGCACATCCCGGAGGGCCACCTGGAGAATCCCATCCGGATCGGTCCCGGCGGTGCCCAGCGCGTCCTTCTTCGACTCCTCCGGCACGCCGAAGAGCATGATCCCGGAGATCCCGGCCTCCACCGCCTCCGCGGCCGCCTTCTTCAGGCTGTCCCGGGTGTGCTGCACGACACCGGGCATGGCCGAGATCGGCACGGGCTCGCCGGCGCCCTCCCGCACGAACGCGGGAAGGATGAGGTCGGCCGGATGCAGCCGGGTCTCGGCGACCATACGCCGCATGACAGGGGACGTCCGCAGCCGACGGGGACGCGTACCGGGGAAGGAACCGTACTTCGTCATGACTTCTACGCTACGCCCGGCCGGGCGGCGCCTTTGCCGACGCGCTGTCGGAGCAGCCGGCCCTTCCTCAGGCCCCGGCGGGAGGGCTGCTCCGGGAAGCTCGCCCCGGTCATCGACCGGACCTACTCGCTCGGCGAGGTCCCCGAGGCGATCCGGTACGTGGCGATAAGAGCACGCCAGGGCCAAGGTCGTCATCACCGTCTGATCCGATGCTCCGCCGCGAGTGCGGCCCGGGGCCCGAGACCCCGGGCCGCACTCCGGCCTGCGATCGGGGTCGTACGACGGCGGCGGGCCGATTCCAGGCCCGGGCCCCGCGTCAGACCACCGGAAGGTCGCCCTTGGCGGTCTTCACCGTGCCGAGGTAGGTCGCCGTGCGCCCCTTGACCCAGTACACCTTGATGCGGACCTTGTGGTGCTTGGGAATCCGGGGTGAGATTCCGCAGTCCTTGACGGAACTGGTCTGGCAGGTGTTCCGCTTCTTGCCCGTGGTCGCGTCATAGGTCACCGCGCGGATCGCGTGCCCGTCCGCAGCAGAGTCGATCACGTCGGTGTACTGCGTGCCGCCGGAGGAGTTCCGGGGCTCGAACACCACGGTCGCGACGTGCTTGCCGTTCTTGTCGAACGTACCGACGTAGTTGCCGTCGGCGGATGCGCTTCCCGCGCCCAGAGCCAGTGCGAGTCCCGTGGCGGTGACGGCTGTGGCCGCGCGGGCCATGATGTGCCGATGCTGTTTCATGAGTCTCCCGTTGATGTGCAGCGCCGCTGACACGGCTGGGGGACTGTAACGCACTTCGCCATCCGCCCCATTGCGGCGAAGAGGCATGAAACACCCGTCCACGGACGGGAGTTGGGGAACTCCGTGACAGCGTTGGTACGGAGGACGCACCGGGCGGTCACACATGACCGGGCTCGAATCCTGAGCCGGACACCGGAAGGCGGTCGGGGGTGGCGGCCCCAGGGACAGCCACCCCACGGTGCTCAGGTCGTCGTACGCCGTCTCCGCGCTCCCGGCCGTCGCTCGCTGGGCCGCGTCACCGGATCCCCGGCCGCCAGCGCCGCGGCTCGCCGCTTCATCCCGAAGTCCGCCAGCGCCTCGGCCAGCTTGTGCACGGACGGCTCCGGAGCCATCACGTCGACCCGCAGACCGTGCTCCTCCGCCGTCTTCGCGGTGGCGGGGCCGATACAGGCGATCACCGTCACGTTGTGCGGCTTGCCCGCGATGCCCACCAGGTTCCGGACCGTCGAGGACGACGTGAACAGGACCGCGTCGAAGCCGCCGCCCTTGATCGCCTCACGGGTCTCGGCCGGCGGCGGCGAGGCGCGGACCGTCCGGTACGCCGTGACGTCGTCGACCTCCCACCCCAGCTCGATCAGACCCGCGACCAGGGTCTCCGTGGCGATGTCGGCACGCGGGAGGAACACCCGGTCGATCGGGTCGAAGACCGGGTCGTACGGGGGCCAGTCCTCCAGGAGGCCGGCGGCGGACTGCTCCCCGCTCGGCACCAGGTCGGGCTTCACACCGAAGGCGACCAGCGCCTTCGCCGTCTGCTCGCCGACCGCGGCCACCTTGATGCCGGCGAAGGCCCGCGCGTCGAGGCCGTACTCCTCGAACTTCTCCCGGACCGCCTTCACCGCGTTGACCGACGTGAACGCGATCCACTCGTAACGGCCCGTCACCAGGCCCTTGACCGCCCGCTCCATCTGCTGGGGCGTGCGCGGCGGCTCGACGGCGATCGTCGGCACCTCGTGCGGCACGGCCCCGTACGAGCGCAGCTGGTCGGAGAGCGACGCCGCCTGCTCCTTCGTCCGCGGCACGAGCACCTTCCAGCCGAACAGCGGCTTGGACTCGAACCACGACAGCTGGTCGCGCTGCGCGGCGGCGGAACGCTCACCGACCACGGCTATGACCGGCCGCCCGCCCTCGGGCGACGGCAGGACCTTCGCCTGCTTCAGCGTCTGCGCGATGGAGCCGAGGGTCGCGGTCCAGGTGCGCTGCCGCGTCGTCGTACCGGCGACGGTCACCGTCAACGGGGTGTCCGGCTTGCGGCCAGCGGCCACCAGCTCCCCGGCTGCCGCCGCCACCGAGTCCAGTGTCGTGGAGACCACGACCGTGCCGTCGGACGCGCCGACCTCGGTCCAGCAGCGGTCCGAGGCGGTCCGCGCGTCCACGAACCGTACGTCCGCGCCCTGCGCGTCCCGCAGCGGCACACCCGCGTACGCGGGCACGCCCACGGCGGTCGCGATACCGGGCACGACCTCGAACGGAACGCCCGCGGCGGCGCACGCCAGCATCTCCTCGGCCGCGTACGCGTCCAGGCCGGGATCCCCGGTCACCGCACGGACGACCCGCTTGCCGCCCCGCGCAGCCTCCATGACAAGATGTGCAGCATCCCTCAACGCAGGGACACCAGCGGCTGTTGACGCGGCGTCAACGACCGCTAGTTGCGGCGTGCCCGTGCCCGGCTGCGTACCCGCGGAGGGGTCCGGGCCCGTGTTCAGGACGGCGACGCCCGCTCTGGCATGCGTCCGCACCACGTCGAGCACCTCGTGCTCACCGACGAGGACGTCCGCGTTCGCCAGCGCCTCCACGGCGCGCAGTGTGAGAAGTCCCGGATCCCCGGGTCCGGCACCCAGGAAGGTGACGTGCCCGTGGTCAAGGCCGGCGGGAAGGGTGGTGGGGCTCAATGTGCTCGCTCCCCCATCAGACCGGCCGCGCCCTTGGCAAGCATCTCGGCTGCGAGTTCGCGACCGAGCGCCATTGCCTGGTCGTGCGTCTCGGGCACGGGACCGGTGGTCGACAGCTGCACCAGCGTGTGGCCGTCGGCCGTGCCGACGACGCCGCGCAGGCGCATCTCCTTGACAGTCTGCCCGTCGGCCTGGGGGTCCCCCCGCTCGAGCGGAGCCGAGAGTGGGGGAAGGTCGGCCAGCGCGCCCACAGGGGCACTGCAACCGGCCTCCAGGGCGGCGAGCAGGGACCGCTCGGCGGTCACGGCGGCCCGGGTGAACGGGTCGTCGAGCTCGGCGAGCGCGGCGATGAGAGCAGCGTTGTCCGCGGCACACTCGATCGCGAGGGCCCCCTGGCCGGGGGCGGGCAAAACGGTGTCGACCGACAGGAAGTCGGTCACTTCGTCGATCCGGCCGATCCGGTTCAGTCCGGCCGCCGCGAGGACCACGGCGTCCAGCCGGCCGTCCCGGACGTATCCGATCCGGGTGTCGACGTTGCCGCGGATCGGGACCGTCTCGATGTCGAGGCCGTGGCTGCGCGCGTACGCGTTCAGCTGCGCCATGCGGCGCGGCGCACCGGTGCCGATCCGGGCCCCGCGGGGCAGGTCGGCGAACTTCAGGGCGTCCCGCGCCACGATCACGTCCCGCGGGTCCTCACGCTCGGGCACGGCGGCCAGCACCAGCTCCTCGGGCTGCGTGGTCGGCAGGTCCTTCAGCGAGTGCACCGCGAAGTCGACCTCGCCGCGCAGCAGCGCGTCGCGCAGCGCCGTCACGAACACACCGGTGCCGCCGATCTGGGCGAGGTGCTCGCGCGAGACGTCGCCGTACGTCGTGATCTCCACGAGCTCCACGGGCCGTCCCGTCACGCGCCGCACGGCGTCCGCGACCAGCCCGGACTGGGCCGTGGCCAGCTTGCTGCGCCTGGTCGCGAGCCTCAGTGCCCCTTCTTGTCGGGGGGCGCGCCCCTTCGGTTCACGTGGCTCACTCATGCTCGCCCTCGGTTCTCGGCGTTCTCGGTGTTCTCAGGGTTCAGGAAGCGCTCGGCGCGCTCGGCGCTGTCGGCCTCGTCGGCCCGGGAGACGGAGGCGACCGTCTCGGGGTCCAGGTCGAACAGGGTGCGCAGCGCGTCCGCGTACCCGGTGCCGCCGGGCTCGGCGGCCAGCTGCTTGACCCGCACGGTCGGCGCGTGCAGCAGCTTGTCGACGACGCGCCGCACGGTCTGCGTGATCTCCGCGCGGTGCTTGTCGTCCAGGCCCGGCAGCCGTCCTTCCAGGCGCGCGATCTCGCCCGCGACCACGTCGGCGGCCATGGAGCGCAGCGCGACCACGGTCGGCGTGATGTGCGCGGCGCGCTGGGCGGCACCGAACGCGGCGACCTCGTTGGAGACGATTGCGCGCACCTGCTCGACGTCGGCCGCCATCGGCGCGTCCGCGGACGCCTCGGCGAGGGACTCGATGTCGACGAGCCGCACGCCGGGCAGCCGGTGCACGGCGGCGTCGACGTCCCTCGGCATCGCCAGGTCGAGGAGCCACAGCACGGGCTCCGGGCGCGGGGCCGGCACGACCGCCTCGGGGCGGCGGCGCTCGGGGACACGGCCGACGGTGGCCACGGTCGCGGCGAGCGCCGTGATGACCTCGGTCTCGGCCTCGGGGTCCAGTACGACGCCGCCGGCCGGGCGGGCGGTGCGCTCCTCGGCGCCCTTGTCCACCCACGCCGCGTGCTTCTCCAGCTCGGCGGCCCCCATCCCGGCGACGGCCGCCTCGCCCAGCACCGAGAAGCCGGCCGTGGCCTGCACGGCCGACAGGTCCAGCGGGCAGCCGTCGTCGGCGCCGGGGCCGGTGGGCGCCAGACCGTCACGGCCGGCGGGCACCGGACCGTCGGCGCCTGCGGCGGCCGGAGCACTCGTACGAGGGGAATCCGCGCCACCCGTACGGCGGGAGTCCGCGTCGCCGGTGCGTCGGGGTCCGGAGCCCGCGGGCCTGGGCAGCGGCGGAGCCAGGGGCCCCTCCACGCGTCCCTCCAGGGCCCGCGCGACCGCCTCGGCCGTCAGCACCAGGCCGGTCGCACCGGTACAGGACACCGCGACGTCGGCACGTGTCAGCTCGTCCGGAACCGACTCCATCGGTACCGCACGGGCCGCCACGTCCGTGTCGTCCGCCTCCGTCAGGATCTGCGCGAGGCGCTCGGCGCGCTCCAGGGTCCGGTTGGCGATCACGACCTCGGCGACCCCGGCGCGCGCGAGGGTCGCCGCGGCCAGCGAGGACATGGACCCGGCGCCGATCACCAGGGCACGCTTGCCCGCGGCCCACGTCCCGACCGGCGTACCGGCCGCCAGCTGCTCCAGGCCGAAGGTCACCAGCGACTGCCCGGCACGGTCGATGCCCGTCTCGGAGTGGGCGCGCTTGCCGACCCGCAGCGACTGCTGGAACAGGTCGTTCAGCAGCCGTCCGGCCGTGTGCAGTTCCTGTGAGGTGGCCAGGGACTCCTTGATCTGGCCGAGGATCTGGCCCTCGCCGACGACCATCGAGTCCAGACCGCAGGCCACCGAGAACAGATGGTGGACGGCCCGGTCCTCGTAGTGCACATAGAGGTAGGGGGTCAGCTCGTCCAGGCCGAGCCCGCTGTGCTGGGCGAGGAGGGTGGACAGCTCGGCGACTCCCGCGTGGAACTTGTCCACGTCGGCGTACAGCTCGATGCGGTTGCAGGTGGCGAGCACCGCGGCCTCGGCGGCCGGCTCGGCGGCCACCGTGTCCTGGAGCAGCTTGGCCTGGGCGTCCATGGCCAGCGCGGCCCGCTCCAGCACGCTGACCGGAGCACTGCGGTGGCTCAGTCCGACGACGAGGAGACTCATGCCGGCATCACGGCGGGGACGTCCCCGTCAGGCCCCTGGTCGGCGGACCCCTTGGCCGTGGCCGCGGCCGGCAGGCCCTCGGCCATGGACTCCATGGCTTCCTCGCCGGCCTTGCGCTGCTCGTGGAAGGCGAGGATCTGGAGCTCGATGGAAAGGTCCACTTTGCGCACGTCGACGCCGTCCGGGACGGACAGCACGGTCGGCGCGAAGTTCAGGATGGAGGTCACGCCCGCGCCCACGAGCCGGTCGCAGACCTGCTGGGCGGCGCCCGCCGGGGTGGCGATGACACCGATGGAGACCCCGTTGTCCTGGATGATCTTCTCCAGGTCGTCGGTGTGCTGGACGGGGATGCCTGCGACGGGCTTCCCGGCCATCGCCGGGTCGGCGTCGATGAGCGCGGCGACCCGGAAGCCACGGGACGCGAACCCGCCGTAGTTGGCCAGCGCCGCGCCGAGGTTACCGATACCGACGATCACAACCGGCCAGTCCTGGGTCAGACCCAGCTCACGGGAGATCTGGTACACGAGATACTCGACGTCGTAGCCCACGCCACGGGTCCCGTAGGAACCGAGGTAGGAGAAGTCCTTGCGCAGCTTCGCGGAGTTGACCCCCGCGGCGGCGGCCAGCTCCTCGGAGGAGACCGTGGGTACCGAGCGCTCCGACAGCGCGGTCAGAGCTCGGAGGTACAGCGGAAGCCGGGCGACGGTGGCCTCGGGAATCCCTCGGCTGCGGGTCGCCGGTCGGTGAGTTCGGCCAGTTGCCACGGTGCTCCTGCGGGTAGAGCGGGGCTGTAGGCGGTCACACGTCCCCAGACCGCCCCGTCGAATGCAGGCTATGTCTTTGTGAACGCGTGCACAAAGATTGTGTCCGATTTGCCCGGCCAACGTGACCGGCGTCACGCGCCTCCGGCGCGCCGGAAGGGAACCGGCGCACGGAGACGGCCGTTCCTTTTCTCCTGGGGGCAAAGTCGCCCACTCTCCTCGACAATCCACGCCCCCGAGACCAATCGCCGACGATCCTATGTGACACTCCGGGTTATTTGGACTGATCAGTCAGTCGTGGGTGAGGGCCTTGCGCAGGCGCTCCTCGTTCACCCGCCAGAACGTGTGCTGGGCGCCGTCGACCAGCACCACCGGAATCTGCTCCCAGTAACGGCGGTGCAGCTCCTCGTCCTCGGTGATGTCCTTCTGCTCCCAGGGCACCCCCAACTCACCGCAGACCTTCTCGATGACGGCCTGCGCGTCGTCACACAGATGGCAGCCGGGCTTCCGGACGAGGGTGACGAGACGGTTCCGGGGGTCGCGACCCTGGGTGTGGTTCCGCCGAAAGATGGGACTCATGTCGGCCATTCTCACCCCGCAAACGCCCGGTGCGGGTCCCGCGGACCTACCGTGTGACCGCCGGTCACCGCCCCGCCGCCACGCCGGTGGGACAACTCCTTTAACGGCGCGGTCGCGGAGAGTTCACGGCCTTCCAACCTCTCGACTCCGGAACCACCGAACAAACTGGCTATGCTCGCGTCATGGCCGCTCTCGGATGGCTCACTCCCCGTAGGCGCTCCGCCACGGCGCGGAGCGTTTTGGCAGGCGAGGCCTCGGCGGAGGCAGCCCGCAAATCCTCGCAGGACGCCGTCGCCCAGGACGTCTCCGCCCAGGAACCGGAATTCCCGGTCCTCGGGGATGAGAAGGCCGCGGCGTTCTTCGACCTGGACAACACCGTGATGCAGGGCGCCGCGCTGTTCCACTTCGGCCGGGGCCTGTACAAGCGGAAGTTCTTCGAGACGCGAGACCTGGCGAAGTTCGCCTGGCAGCAGGCGTGGTTCCGGCTGGCCGGGGTGGAGGACCCCGAGCACATGCAGGACGCCCGCGACTCGGCGCTGTCGATCGTGAAGGGCCACCGTGTCTCCGAGCTGATGTCGATCGGCGAGGAGATCTACGACGAGTACATGGCCGAGCGGATCTGGCCGGGTACGCGGGCGCTGGCCCAGGCGCACCTGGACGCGGGCCAGAAGGTGTGGCTGGTCACGGCGGCCCCGGTGGAGATCGCCACGGTGATCGCCCGCAGGCTGGGCCTGACCGGGGCGCTGGGCACGGTGGCCGAGTCCGTGGACGGCGTGTACACGGGCCGCCTGGTGGGCGAGCCCCTGCATGGCCCGGCCAAGGCGGAGGCGGTGCGCGCGCTGGCCGTGGCGGAGGGCCTGGACCTGTTCCGCTGCGCGGCGTACAGCGACTCCCACAACGACATCCCGATGCTGTCGCTGGTGGGCCACCCCTACGCGATCAACCCGGACACCAAGCTGCGCAAGCACGCCCGCGCCCAGGACTGGCGTCTGCGCGACTACCGCACCGCCCGCAAGGCCGCCAAGGTCGGCCTGCCGGCAGCGGCCGGCGTGGGCGCGGTGGCAGGTGGCACGGCAGCGGCCATCGCCCTGCACCGCCGCCGCCGCTGACCCCGGCGAAACCGCCGAACCATCACCGCCGAACCACCCGACGGCCGGACGTCACGGAGCGTGACGTCCGGCCGTCGGTGGGCGGTCTTCACCTCGGCCGCGGGGACCGCCGGAACGATCCGGCACCGGGACACACCCGCATTCGCCGTGTTCTACCCCACACCCCTCCCCACCACTCCCCTCACACGCACCCGGCCACAACACGCCCCGCACCCAGACGGAAATCGAACTCCTTCGGTCAACAAACGGTCGCGGTACGGCACTTGAGCGACCGTCAATCGGTTACAGAAGCGACGTAATCGATGATTTGAGCAACTGGGTGTAGCGCTGCCTGTACTAAGCGTTATTCTCCTCAGACGCAAACCGGTACCCCTCCGTCGCTACGACGGGTGAACGGTCCCGTACTGCACGTGATGGAAGCTCTGCCTCTGGGAGTCCCGTGTACCCACACGTCGGGGTTGACGCCTCGGGCCTGGCTACGCTGCGCGCAACGGTCCACGACCTGTTGCGCGGCTTCGTCCCCACCGCGTACGCCGTTCCCGCCTTCGCCACCGCCGCCACACCCGTCGGCCCGTGCTACGCACTGGCCGACGGCAGCGCCGCGGTCGGCGGCAGACGGGGCCGTTCCGGTCCGGCGACCTCCGCACGCCGCCCGGCTGCGGACAGTGACAGCGCTCGCATGATGGACCTCGTGGAGCGCGCCCAGGCCGGCGAGGCCGAGGCATTCGGGCGCCTGTACGACCAGTACAGCGACACCGTCTACCGCTACATCTACTACCGGGTGGGGGGCAAGGCGACCGCCGAGGACCTCACCAGCGAGACCTTTCTGCGCGCCCTGCGGAGGATCGGCACCTTCACCTGGCAGGGGCGCGACTTCGGCGCCTGGCTCGTCACCATCGCCCGCAACCTCGTCGCCGACCACTTCAAGTCGAGCCGTTTCCGGCTCGAGGTCACCACCGGCGAGATGCTCGACGCCAACGAGGTCGAGCGCTCCCCCGAGGACTCCGTGCTCGAGTCCCTCTCCAACGCCGCCCTGCTCGATGCCGTACGGCGGCTCAACCCCCAGCAGCAGGAGTGCGTGACGCTCCGCTTCCTCCAGGGTCTCTCCGTCGCCGAGACCGCCCGTGTGATGGGCAAGAACGAGGGTGCGATCAAGACCCTCCAGTACCGGGCCGTGCGTACCCTCGCCCGGCTCCTGCCCGAAGACGCCCGCTGAGCCGCAGGGCTCCCGGAAACCCGCC
Organism: Streptomyces sp. NPDC046931; assembly: GCF_040644655.1. Taxonomy (NCBI): domain Bacteria; kingdom Bacillati; phylum Actinomycetota; class Actinomycetes; order Kitasatosporales; family Streptomycetaceae; genus Streptomyces; species Streptomyces sp. NPDC046931. The sequence continues at coordinate 9,646 of NZ_JBEYWX010000044.1, read as the reverse complement.
CCGCCACCCGCCGAGCCGCGCCGCCGGCCCCCTCCGTCCCCCACCGACTCGCCCCCACCGCCTCGGCCCCCGCCACCCCGTCGAGCCGGCTCCCCCACCCCCGCCGGGCCGCCTCCCGACCGCGCCGCCGCACCCGCCGGACACACAGGGCTACGGTCAACTCACCGTCTGTGCACCCCCGTTGACTCGGTGGTCCGATCATCCGTCGTCCGTAACCCAAGTGCCGAGCCGCTCGTTGTGCGGGATACAGGCTCCCTGTGGTCACCCCTGACCGCCTCGGATCACACGATCGTGTGCATGCGGCCAGGGTGTGCAACCCTCAGGACCCCCTGGGGAGTCGACCGTGATGACGAGAGGAGGTGCCGCCAGTGATCGCGAACGTATCGGCGCACCGGCGGGCGAACGCCTTCGCCCAGGCCCTGGAGGAGCAGTCCGGCGACCGGGGCACGGCGGCCGGACAGCCCGACGGATCGGCCCCGGCTGCCGCGGAACAGGGCGAGCACGCCCGCCTGTTGGCCCTCGCGACCGGCCTCGCCGAGCTGCCCCGGCCGTCGCTGGACCCCGAGGTCAAGGTCGTCCAGCGCGCGCGGCTGGTGGCCGCGATGGAGGCCATGCTGCGGGAGGGCGCGGGAGGCGAAGCCGCGGACCGTTCCGTACCCGAGCAGCGCGGCCACCGGGCCCGGGGCGCTCACCGGGCACGCCCACTGGGGAAGTTGCGCCCGCGTACGCGGCTCACCAAGGGCCTGGCCGCGGGCGGGCTCAGCGTCGGAGTGGCCGCAGCCTCCTTCGGAGGAGTGGCCGCCGCCAGCACCGACGCCCTGCCCGGTGACTCCCTCTACGGCCTGAAACGCGGCATCGAGGACGTCAAACTCGGCATGGCCGACGGGGACAACGAGCGCGGGCAGCTCTACCTCGACCAGGCCTCCACCCGGCTGAACGAGGCCCGCCGACTGATGGAGCGCGGACGCGCCGGCCACCTCGACCACGAGTCCCTCGGCGAGATCCGGCGCACCCTGTCCGGCGTCCAGCACGACGCGTCCGAAGGCCACCGCCTGCTGCACGAGGCCTACGAGCGCAACGGCTCCCTCGCCCCCATCCAGGCCCTCTCCGCCTTCTCCCAGTCCCACCGGGCGACCTGGGGCACCCTGCGCGAGCGGCTGCCCGTCCAGCTCGGCGACGTCAGCCGGCAGGTCTCGTCGGTCTTCGACGCCATAGACCAAGAGGTCGACCCTCTGCGGTCGCTGCTGCCGCAGCCCCCGTCCCCGGGCGGCTCCGGTCACCACCAGGGATCCGGCACGACCCCCACCGGCTCCGCCGGCACGGGTCGCGTGGCCCCCAGCACCCCCGGCGGCTCCGCGAGCGGCAGCCACCCCGGTAGCGGCACGCCCGAGCCGTCCGCCTCCCGAAGCGGCGGCGACGGTCTGCTCGGCGGCAGTACGGGTGGTCTGCTGGACCCGCCGAAGGACTCCGCCAGCAGCTCACCGTCGTCGAGCAAGAGCCCCTCGACGGAACCGAACGTGACGCTGCCACCGCTGCTGCCGGGCCTGCTGCCGGGACTCGGCATCGACAGCGGAGAGAACAAATAGGGCACACGGGGCCCGTACGGTGACGGGGGCGCTCCCGGAAGAGGGGCGCCCCCGTCGTCATACCGCGCGCAACGTCAGAAGAACACCGACCTGCGCTGCACCAACAGCTTGTACAGCGTGTGCTGGATCTGCTCCCTGACCTGGTCCGTGAGGTTGAACATCAGCATCGGGTCCTCGGCGGCCTCCGGCGGATAGCCGTCCGTCCGGATCGGCTCGCCGAACTGGATGGTCCACTTCGTCGGCAGCGGGACCGCGCCCAGCGGCCCCAGCCACGGGAACGTCGGCGTGATCGGGAAGTACGGGAACCCCAGCAGCCGGGCAAGGGTCTTCGCGTTGCCGATCATCGGGTAGATCTCCTCGGCCCCGACGACCGAGCACGGGACGATCGGCGCGCCCTGACGCAGAGCGGTGGAGACGAAACCACCACGCCCGAAGCGCTGGAGCTTGTAGCGCTCGCTGAAGGGCTTGCCGATGCCCTTGAAGCCCTCCGGCATCACCCCGACCAGCTCGCCCTGCGCGAGAAGCCGTTCGGCGTCCTCGGCGCAGGCGAGGGTGTGGCCGAGTTTGCGGGCCAGCTCGTTCACCACCGGCAGCACGAAGACGAGATCGGCCGCCAGAAGCCGCAGATGGCGGCCCGCCGGGTGATGATCGTGCACGGCGACCTGCATCATCAGGCCGTCCAGCGGCACCGTGCCGGAGTGGTTGGCGACGATCAGCGCCCCGCCCTTCGACGGGATGTTCTCGACGCCCTTGACCTCGACCCGGAAGTACTTCTCGTACACCGGCCGCAGGAGCGACATCAGGACCTGGTCGGTGAGCTCCTCGTCGTAGCCGAAGTCGTCGACCTCGTAGTCGCCCGTCAGCCGGCGGCGCAGAAAGGCCAGACCGCCGGCGACACGCCGTTCCAGGCCCCCTTCCCGGGGCCTGGCCGGCGGTTCGTCCTCAGGTGTCACAGGCACATCATCCTGCGGGATCTCCCTGCCGGGCAGGGGCTGCACCTCCCGGACCGCCGCGGGCTCGCCCTTGCGTCGGCTCCCCGCGCTCCGGCGCCGCTGCGGCCGCTGCGCGGCAGCCCCGCGGGACCGGTCGTCGTCGAACGGAATGACCTTGGCGTCCGCCATCGTTGATGCGCTCCTCAGTTGGCGCTCTGCGTCGGGGGGTGGCCACCGCCCAGGGCGGGCAGTGCGGCGATCCGGTCCACGGCCCCCGCGAGGGCCTCCGGCGGCACCAGTCCGGGCCCACGGCTGCGCGCGAAGTCCGCGAACGTCTCCGCGGTGGTGTACTTCGGCTCGTATCCCAGTGTCTCGCGCATCTGGCCCGTCGCCACCACACGGCCGTGGGTGAGCAGCCGGATCTGTTCGGGCGAGAAGTCCGTCATGCCCAGGGTGCGCATCGTCGAGCCGAACCAGGTGACCGCGGGCAGCAGCAGGGGCACGGTGGGCCGGCCCAGGCGCCGCGCGCACTGCGACAGCAGCAGCACACCGTCTCCGGCCACGTTGAAGGTGCCGCTGTTGAGCGTGCCGCGCTGCGGCTCGTGCGAGCCGATCCGCAGCACCTCGATCACATCGTCCTCGTGCACGAACTGGAGCCGCGGGTCGTAGCCGAAGACGGTGGGCAGCACCGGCAGCGAGAAGTACGAGGCGAGGGGCGAATCGGCGTTCGGTCCGAGGATGTTGGCGAAGCGAAGCACGCAGACCGCCACGTCGGGCCGGCGCCGCGCGAAACCCCGCACATACCCCTCGACCTCGACGGTGTCCTTGGCGAAGCCTCCGCTCGGCAGGGACTTGGGCGGGGTCGTCTCGGTGAAGACGGCCGGGTCACGGGGCGCCGACCCGTACACGTTCGTACTGGACTTCACCACGAGCCGTTTCACCGTCGGGGACTTCTGGCAGGCACCCAGCAGCTGCATGGTGCCGATGACGTTGGTCTCCTTGGCCGTGGCCCTGCTGCCGCTGCCGAGCGGGGCACCCGTCACGTCCATGTGGACGACCGTGTCCACGGAGTGTTCGGCCAGCACGCGGGCGATGGTGGGCTGGCGGATGTCGGCCCGGACGAAGTCGGCTCCGCCCAGATGGTGCTCGGGTGGGACCGCGTCCACGGCGATCACCCGGTCCACCTCCGGGTCACGCTGGATCCGTCGTACGAACCGGCCGCCGAGCCGGCGGGCCACTCCGGTCACGAGCACGACCTTGCCCAAGATCAGCGCCTCTCTTCCCGTCCGTCCAGGTGTGGACGTAGCTCTGTGCTCAGCCTGCCGCGTTCCCCGTATACGGCCAACTTAGCCGGTCGATGTTGCGCTGTGATAACCACCCGATGCACGAAGTGACGACACCCCCGGGACGTACGACCAGACCCAGCCATTCGGCCCCACCGGCGTACGCACGACGGCTTTCCTCCCAGGCGGAAAAGACAAGGGCCCCCCACCGATGGTGGGGGGCCACGACGCGCGTGCGCGCACAGAGGCAAGGGCGCCCCTTGCGGGGCCGCGCCTTACTTCTTGTTGCGACGCTGAACGCGAGTGCGCTTGAGCAGCTTGCGGTGCTTCTTCTTGGCCATCCGCTTGCGCCGCTTCTTGATAACAGAGCCCACGACTACCCTCGCTCACTTCTCATCACTCGGTGCTGGGCGCCATGGGCCCACACGACCTACGAGGGGCTAGCCTACCCGCCCGAGCGCTGAGGTCGTAATCGAGGTGCCCGGGCAGGCCCCAAGAGGGCCCCGCCCGGACGTCGTCAGGCCGTCTCCACCCCCACATAACTTTCGCGGAGGTACTCGTGAACCGCTTGCTCCGGCACCCGGAAGGACCTCCCCACCCGGATCGCCGGCAGATGACCGCTGTGCACCAGCCGGTACACGGTCATCTTCGACACGCGCATAACCGAGGCGACTTCCGCCACGGTCAGGAACTGAACCTCGTTCAGAGGCCTCTCGCCAGCTGCAGCCATGACACACCTGAACCTTCCGCACTCGACGGCCACCGGCTTCCCCTTCCGGTGACTCTTCGTCGTTGCGTGCTCACTCCCCAGACTAGGTGCGGGTGATGCAAGTGGGGAAGAGGGGATGCCATCCGAGGCCTACTGTGACAGACACGCTCGATTGAGTACATAGCGAGTAAGCGGTCGGTAGTAATCAGACCGCACAGCGTCATCAAGTGGAACGACGACGGACACGCGCCCCTCCGCCTCCCCGACGAAGAGCGCGGGATCGTCGGTGTCGGCCAGCCCGATCGACTCGAACCCCAGCTGACCTGCCCCGCAGACCCAGCCGTGGTCTCCGATCACAAGCTCGGGCAGCGGCCCGCCGGCCTCCGCCGCGGCGGCCAGCGCGATACGAACCGGCAGCGGCGAGTGCGTGTGTGCGCCGGGCTCACAACCGGCTCCACCGTGATCCGCTTTCCGCACGAACGCGACTCCTCGTACGTAATCAAGGTTGTACGTACGTAGGCCGAACCGGGTCGTTATGTCGACACAGCGACCCTGCGCCGGTGTGAGGACGGCACATCCCGCCGCCGACAAGGCATGGGCGAGGGCGGCGTAGAAGCCGATCAGCCGGTGCGGGTGGCCGGTGCCGAGCAGGACCGTCTCCCCGCGCCGCGCGGCCCTGCCGACCCGGTCGGCGAAGGCGTCGAGACCCTCCAGTGTGCGCTCCGGGTCAATCACATCATGGCCGGAGGTATGACGAGGATCGGCCGAAACCCCACACTTGTCCGCCATCAAATCGATCAAGTCCTGCGGCGCCCATGTCCATTCGGGATCAAGTCCGATGAGCACGCGGGGGTCACGGGCGGCGAAAAGCCGATAGCTGCGCAGGCTGTCCTCGCGCGACGTGGCCACGGGTCCGGCCAGTCGGGCAGCCAGCAGGTGCGCACGCAGCGCTGCGGTGCTCAACACCCAAGCGATGCTGGCCCAATCACCCGCCCCACATGGCCGGAATGCGGGAAACATCCCACAGTCGGCCTAATCGAGCACCCCTCACCACATCGCGGCGCGGCCCGCCGCGAGGGCTGAAGGGACGGTCGTGCGGGCCCGGGTCGTTCCCCGGGGAAAAGCCGGCTACGGCAGCAGGCCGCGCAGCGGGTACACCGCCTTGCGGGTCGCCAGCACCGCCTGGTCCAGCCGGTCCGCCGGGTCGTAGCCCGACTCCCAGTCCGCATACCCCACCGGCCACCGTCCGTCCGTCATCCGCGCCGGCGCCAACTGCCGGGTCCGGGCGAAGACTTCCTGCCGCCAGCTCTCCGGGATCACGGTCTCCGGCTCGATCGGCCGCCCCGCCGCGACGGCCACCAGATGCGTCCACGAGCGCGGTACGACCTCCACGACCGCATACCCGCCCCCGCCCAGCGCGACCCAGCGGCCCCCGGCGAACTCGTGCGCCAGGTCGTGACACGCCATCTGCACCGTCCGCTGCGCGTCCAGCGACACGGCAAGGTGCGCGAGCGGGTCCTCGAAATGGGTGTCCGCACCATGCTGGGTGACCAGCACCTGCGGCCGGAAGTCGGCGATCAGCTCCGGTACGACGGCCTGGAAGGCCCGCACCCACCCCGCGTCCCCCGTCCCGGCCGGCAGCGCCACGTTCACCGCGCTGCCCTCGGCACTCGCGGATCCCGTCTCCTGCGGCCACCCCGTCTGCGGAAAGAGGGTCTGCGGATGCTCGTGCAGCGAGATGGTGAGGACCCGGGGGTCCTCCCAGAACGCGGCCTGCACCCCGTCCCCGTGGTGCACGTCCACATCCACGTACGCGATCCGCTCGGCGCCCAGCTCCAGCAGCCGGGCGATGGCGAGGGCGGCGTCGTTGTAGATGCAGAACCCGGAGGCCGCGCCCGGCATCGCGTGATGCAGCCCCCCGGCGAAGTTCACGGCGTGCAGGGCGTCCCCGCGCCACACGGCCTCGGCCGCGCCGACCGACTGCCCGGCGATCAGGGCGGACACCTCGTGCATCCCGGCGAAGGCGGGGTCGTCCATGGTCCCGAGCCCGTACGACTCGTCCGCCGCCGGCGGGTCCGCGGACGCGGCCCTCACCGCCTGGATGTAGTCGTCCCGGTGCACCAACCTCAGCGTCGAGTCGCCGGCGGGCCTCGCCCCGACCACCTCGATGTCCTTCTCGAGCCCGAACGCGTCGACCAGTTTCCTGGTCAGCGCGAGCCGGATCGGATCCATCGGATGCTCCGGGCCGAAGTCATAGCCCGTTACTGCCTCGTCCCACATCAGCTGTGCGCGGCCGCTCATGACCGCCACCGTATCGGTCCGCGGGCGCGAACGAGCGGGCGTACCCCAGCGTCACCAGGACCAACACCATCGGGACCAGCATGGCGCCGCGGTAGCTCCAGGCGTCCCCGAGCGCGCCCACGAGGGGCGAGCCGATGAGAAAGCCCACGTAGTTGAAGATGTTCAGACGCGCGACCGCCGCGTCCGAGGCCCCGGGGAACAACCGCCCGGCGGCCGCGAACGTCTGCGGCACCAGCACGCACAGCCCCAGGCCCAGCAGAGTGAACCCGAGCATCCCCGCCCAGGCCCCCGGCGCCCCTGCCACCACCGCGAACCCGAGTGCCGCCAGCAGCGTGCCGAGCCGTACGACGGCCACGGCCCCGAACCGCCGCACCCCGAAGTCCCCGAGCGACCGCCCTAGCAGAGTGGTGACCATGTAGACGTTGTACGGAACGGTCGCCAGCTGCTCCGAGCTGCCAAGGGTGTCCTGCAGATACTTGGCGCTCCAGTTGGAGACGGTCGAGTCCCCGATGTACGCGAAGGTCATCACCAGACACAGCGGCAGCAGCAGCCGGAAGACCACGGTGCCGGCCCCGGCCCGCTCCTCCTCGGCGACCTGTACCTCGCCGTCGACGTACCACCGGCTCCCCACCAGGGTGGCCGGCAACAGCACCGCCACGACGGGCAGGTACGACTCCCACAGCGCGAGATGCCAGTGCGCACCCACCCAGGCCAGCGAGGCGCCGACGATCCCACCGAGGCTGTACGCGGCATGGAAACCGAGCATGATGCTGCGCCCGTAGGCCCGCTGGAGACTCACCCCGAGCATGTTCATGGAGGCGTCGAGCGCTCCCACCGTCAGTCCGAACACGGCCAGCGCGACCGCCAGCCCGGTCATGCGCCCCCCGGACCCGACACCGAGAAGAGCCAGCAGCACCACGGGCTGCGACCAGCGCAGCATCCGACTGGGCCGGACCCGCTTGACGAGCTGCTCGGTGGTCACGCTGCCGGCACCCGCGAGAACCGGGACCGCGGCGAGGAAGAGGGGCAGCAGCGCATCGGAGACGCCGTACCGGTCCTGGATGGCCGGAATGCGCGTCACCAGCAGGGCGAAGGTGGCGCCTTGGGCGAAGAAGCCGAACGCCAAAGAGGCCCTACCGCGCCGCAGCACATCCGTCATGGCGGCGAGCGTAGGGCTCCTGGATACCGGTGGATAGATCCAGCCGAAGCTGATTTTTGTTCAGCTTTACCGGGCGAGGGCGGGCGCGGGAGCGGCCGTCCGGGTCTCCCCGGACTCGGCCTCGACGGTGAACGTCCGTGCGCCCGCCTGCACCTCGGCCGCGAGCATCCGCGCCATGGGACCGGCGGCGAGGGCACCCCCGACGAAGAAGCCCAGGGCCATCGCGACGGCCATGATGACGCTTCCCAGCCAGACCATCGTGTCCACCGGCAGCGTGTACGCGCCCACGACCCGAACGACACACTCACCGAGCAGCACCACGCCCCACACGACGGAGAAGACCCGCTCGGCCCGCCGGAAGGCCGGGGAGCCGACCAGCAGCCGCTCCCACGCGGCCTCCCTCTGCGCGTCGCCCTTCACGATCCACGGCCTCATGCCGGCCGTCATCATCGGCTTTCCGAGCGCGACGGAGACAAGGATCCCGATCCCGATGGCGCTGCTGACGCCGCTGTCCTTGGCGAGCATCAGCCGCGGATCGCCGGCGACGAAGCTGAGCAGCAGCCCGACGAGGTTCACGAACAGGATGAGCGTGGCGAAGGCGTTGACCGTCCGCTCCCGGACCGCGCTCCAGACGGTGCGCACGGCGGGCAGGACGCTGCTGAGCCCGAGAGCCGTGAGAGTGCTCGTTCCGAGCCCGTCCTTGAACAGGTAGTAGGACCCGATCGGCACCGCCACATCCATGATCAGCGGAGCGAAGGCGTTCTTCTTGCTGTGGAGCCGGGGAACCGTGTTCGTCGTCATGCCCTCAGCTTCGCGGAATACAGGGGAGTGCCAGTAGAAACGATCGTCCGGAGCTCGGCGTGACAAATGTCAGTGCCGGTCCGCCGGCCGGCGTCATGCGCGGGGCCGCACCAGCAGGCCGGGCAGCTCACCCATGGTGGAGAACAGTTGGGTGGCCTCTGCGAGCCGGGCGGCGGGCGTCATCGCGGTGAACCCGTACACGTCCATGCCCGCGGCCACCGCGGCCTGCACACCAAGGGGACTGTCCTCGACGACCACGCACCGCTCGGGGGCGACCCTCATCCGCTCGGCCGCGTACAGGAAGAGGTCGGGCGCCGGCTTCCCCCGTCCCACATCCTGCGAGCTGAAGATCCGGCCGTCGTCGAACCATCGGTCGAGCCCGCTCGTACGGTGCCCCACCCGGATCCGCTCATGGCTCCCGGACGACGCCACACAGTACGGAACCCCGTCGGCGCTCAGCTTCTCCAGGACGTCCATGGCTCCGGGCACGGGCTTCAACTCCCGCTCGAACGCGGCGAAGACACGAGCGTGAAAGACGTCGTCGAAATCGTCCGGCAGCCGTCGCCCCGTCCGTTCCCGGACGAGGTCGTGGATGCGGTGCATCGCCGACCCCATGTAGTCCCTGATGGACTCCTCGTACGTGGTCGGGTGTCCCGACTCGGTGAGGTACGCGGCCAGAAGACGGTTGGAGATGGGCTCACTGTCGACGAGCACACCGTCGTTGTCGAAGATGACGAGGTCGTAATGCATGGCTCGACCCTAAAACAGAAAGCCCCCGTACCGAATGGCACGGGGGCTTTCTCAAGAATTGTTCGGCGGCGTCCTACTCTCCCACAGGGTCCCCCCTGCAGTACCATCGGCGCTGTAAGGCTTAG
>NZ_JBEYWX010000043.1:0-35321 GCF_040644655.1 Streptomyces sp. NPDC046931 | reverse complement strand
TCAACACCCACCCCATACGACAACGTCGGTCTTCAAGACCACAACCGAGTCTTGAAGACCGACGTCACGCAGGCCCCGAATTAACCAACAGCGTCCGGGAGTTGACCCGAGCGGGGCCGCCGCGTGCCGCGGCACCGCCACCCGTCCCGACGGCCGGTCGACAGGGTGTCGGGTTCCCGTGGGGCCGCTTGACGCGGCGTCGATTGTCCGGTCGCCGAGCGGGGCGGCATGCTGCCGGAATGCCCCGGACTTCGAAGACCCCCCTGCCAACCCGGCGTTCCCTTCTGCGCACCCTCGCCGGCGGCACGGTCCTCGGCGCGCTCGCCGGCTGTGGCGTGCCCGCCGCCTACGTGGCATCCGGCGACCGGTCCGCCACCGACCTGTCCGCCCGGGACCGGCGGCTGGCCTGGGCGAACTGGCCGCTGTACATCGACACGGACGACAAGGACCCGGGGCGGCGGCCGACGCTGGAGGCGTTCGAGAAGCGCACCGGCATCGCGGTCGACTACGTGGAGGAGATCAACGACAACGACGAGTTCTTCGGCAAGATCAGCCCGGCCCTGATGAACCATCAGCGCACCGGCCGCGATCTGATCGTCATCAGCGACTGGATGTGCGCGCGATTCGTACGGCTCGGCTGGGTGCAGGAGATGGACCGGGCCCGGCAGCCGCATGTGACACGTCACCTCGATCCCCTGCTGCGCTCGCCCGCCTTCGACCCGGGGCGCAGGTTCACCGTGCCCTGGCAGTCCGGCATCACCGGTGTCGCGTACAACCGCCGCAAGCTCGGCCGCGAGATCCGGCACACGAAGGACCTGTGGGCGAGCGACCTCAAGGGCCGGGTCACTCTGCTGTCCGGTCTGGACGAAGCGTTCGCGCTGCTCATGCAGAGCAACGGGGTGGACGTCACCCGGTGGACCGCCGACGACTTCCACCGGGTCTGCGACCAGGTCGAACGGCTCGTCCACGGCGGCCACATCCGCCGGTTCACCGGCAACGACTACACCAAGGACCTGGTCAGCGGCGATGTGCTGGCCTGCCAGGCGTACTCGGGCGACGTGATCCAGCTCCAGGCGGACAACCCCGACATCCACTTCGTCGTCCCCGAGGAGGGCGCCGAACTGTGGTCCGACTCGCTGATGATCCCCAACCTGGCCGGCCACAAGGCGAACGCCGAACGGCTGATCGACTACTACTACCGGCCGGAGGTCGCCGCGACGCTCGCCGCCTGGGTGAACTACGTCTGCCCCGTCCCCGCCGCCCGCGACGTGCTGGCCGCCTCCGGCGACGAGGACACCGCCGCCCTGGCCGGGAACCCACTGATCTTCCCGGATACCACGCTGCGGCGCCGCCTGGCGATCGCACGGGACATCACGTCGACGGAGCGACTGGAGTTTGCGAAGCGCTGGAACAGGATCGTGGGGTTGTGAGCGGGCCGGCGGAACGCCGCGGCGAGGATTTTTAGTCGGCACAAAAGAGGGATGGTTGGCACCAAGATCACGACCGTTCTCGCACGGCGACATCATCGACTACCGCTACCCAGACGGTAAGGGAGCCCGGTCACCGCCGACGGTGGCTGGACAGGCTTCGTCGACCCGTCGGAGTTCGCGAAGTGAGGACGCATCGCATGGCTCTGGTCGGAGGCCTCGACGCCGAGGTCATCGTCTCCACCGACATGGCGGAGGACCTGTACTCGGTGGAGTTCTACCGGCTGCCGGGCGGATGCGAGTTCCTGTGCGCGGTGACCGCCGGCGCTCTTCTCGCGGAGCGTGGCACGTGCCTTGTCCGGTCATGTGAACTGGCAATCCATACCCATGAGGTGACCAGTAGTGACGCGGAGTGCCGTTACCTGTAACGTGCATCGCACACTTTCGGCCGACTGACCGGTACGCGATCAGGGACTGTGATGCAGGAGCCTGCGATGTTGCCCCCACAAACCCCCCAGGAGGCGAGGGCGGTCGACTCGCGGACGTGGCATATCCCGGAAGCGGCCGCGCCCGGTACGGCGGTCGGGCGCCACATGGTGCTTCTCGCGGTGCTGCCTGCCGGGCTGGTCGCAGTCACCGGAGCCGTGGCCGCCGCTCTCCTGTTCAGCGCGGGCGTGGGTCACGTGGACAAGGGTGTCTCGTGGGGTCTGCTCACCGGCACGCTGGTGGTCGTGTGCGGGATCCTCACGGGCGCAGGGCTGTACGCCTCCGCAAAGGCCAGGGCCCTGGGACGCCGCTATGCCGAGGTGAGCGGCTCCGAGGTCCGTGCCCAGGCCGAACTGGCGCAACTGCGACTGCAACTCGAGCGCAGCCATGAGCTGATCGAGCGCCGACGACTCCAGGGCAGCCCCTTGCCGGACCGGGCGGTGGACGCGCTGGACCGGCTCGACGACGAGGTCGCGTCCGCCCGGCGCGCGGCCGAGGCCACCACGCGGGAGTCGGCGGTACAGCCGCGCGGCGCCGAGCACTTCGAGGTCTTCGCCAATATGGCCCACAGGCTCGAGTCCCTGGTACACCGCGAGATCGGGCTGCTGGACGACCTGGAGAGCGAGGTCGAGGACCCGGAGCTGCTCAAGGGCTTGTTCCGGGTGGACCACCTGGCCACCCGAGTCCGGCGCTACGCCGAGAATCTGGCCGTGCTCGGCGGGGCCGTCTCCCACCGCCTGTGGACCCAACCGGTCAGCATGAGCGATGTGATGCGTTCCGCGGCCGCCGAGATCGAGCAGTACGCGCGGGTCAAGATGGTGCCTCCGGTGGAGGGGACGGTCAGTGGGCACGCGGTGGTCGATGTGGTCCACCTGCTGGCGGAGCTGATCGAGAACGCCACGGTGTTCTCGCCTCCCCATACCCAGGTGCTGCTGCGAGCCGAGCACGTCACCGCCGGGCTGGCGATCGAGGTCGAGGACCGCGGCCTGGGCATGAACTCCGCCGAGCGCAACCAGATGAACTCCCTGCTCGACTCGCCCGACACCGTCACCCTGGGCGAACTGCTCAAGGACGGCCGGATCGGCCTGTACGTGGTCTCCGCGCTCGCCCGGCGGCACGGCGTCGCCGTACGGCTTCAGAACAACGTCTACGGCGGTACACAGGCGGTCGTCGTGCTGCCGCACGAGCTGCTCGGCCGTCAGGCGCAGATGACGGAACCTCGGCAAGAGCCGTCGGGCGTCACATCCGGGGCGCCTCGTGAACGCGCGGAGGGCCCGGCAGAGCAGACCCCGGCGCGGGAGATCCCCGCCGCCCGGACCCCGGTACCCGCACCGGCGGCAGAACCACAGGGGCCCGTCGCGGCCCCCGCGGCGGAAGACGGCCGCCCGTCGCTGCCCAGGCGCCGCCGTAATGAACACCTCCCCTCCGAGCTGCTCCAGGCTTCCCCCACGGACCCGGCGGCGAAGGAGAGCGACCACGATCCGGGCCTGATGGCCGCCTTCCGCACCGGCATCCGCCGGGCCGAGGAATCCGAGGCGGCCGAAGAACCCATGGAAGCCGCAGAGCTCCACCCCGACCCGGCCACCTAGCAGTTTGACGTCATTGAGGAGAAGTACGCGATCGTGGTGAGCGAAGATCTTTCCTGGCTGTTGACCGGCCTTCTGCAGCGGGTGCCGCACACGCGCAGCGCACTGCTGTTGTCCTCGGACGGCCTGGTGATGGCCGCGGACGGACTGGACACCGACGCAGCGGACCATCTGGCGGCCCTGTCCAGCGGGCTCTACTCCCTTGCCCGCAGTGCCGGCAAGCGATTCGACGACGGCGGTGGTGTGCAGCAGATCGTGACCGAACTGAGCAACTCGCTGCTCTTCGTCTCCGCGGCCGGGCAGGGTGCCCTGCTGGCGGTGCTCGCCGGGCGGGAAGCGGATGTGGCGGTACTGGGATACGAGATGACCATGATGGTCAAGAGTGTCCGCCGTCACCTGGGAGCAGCTCCACGTCAGTCGGTGGGGCAGTGACGGATGCGGGACGCCCCGGGTGATCCGGACACACCACTGCTCGACGACACCGTCGGACGGATGGTCCGGCCCTACACCGTCAGCGAAGGACGCACCAAACCGACGTGCCACTTCGACCTGATGACCATGGTGGTGGCCACCGGCACCACGCCGCGGGGCAACCTCGGACTGGATCACACCCATGTACTGGAGCTGTGCCGGACGCCGGTCACGGTGGCCGAGATCGCGGGGCTCACCCGCATGCCCGCGACGGTGATCAAGGTCTTGCTGTCCGACCTGGTCGAGCGTGGCGTGGTCGTCACCCGGCCCTTCAACCTGGTAATGCAGGGGGCGAACACCGCTCCCGATCCGGAACTATTGGAGGCCTTGCGCGATGGGCTCCTCAAACGACTCTGAGGCACCCGGCGCCGACTCCCTGCCCACGGGGATCAAAATCCTGGTCGCCGGCGGTTTCGGGGTGGGCAAGACCACCTTTGTGGGGGCGGTCAGCGAGATCGAGCCGCTGAACACGGAGGAGCTGCTGACCGAGGTCAGTGCTGCCACCGATCGGCTGGACGGGGTGGAGAACAAGGCAACCACCACGGTGGCCATGGACTTCGGGCGGATCACCATCGGCCCGCAGCACGTGCTCTATCTGTTCGGCACACCCGGGCAGGAGCGCTTCTGGTTCATGTGGGACGAACTGTCCGCCGGTGCGCTGGGTGCGGTCGTGCTCGCCGACACCCGCCGGCTGGAGCACTGTTTCCCGGCGGTCGACTTCTTCGAAGCGCGTGGCATCGGCTTCGTCGTCGCGGTCAACGAGTTCGACGGCGCGCACCAGTACGACCCGCAAGAGGTACGGGCGGCGCTGGACCTCAGGCCCGAGGTGCCGGTGGTCCTGTGTGACGCCCGCCTGTCCAGCTCGGGTATCCGGGTTCTGCTCTCACTTGTGCAGCATCTGATCACTTCAAGGAGTGCCCATGACAGCGATGGTGCCCAGAACTCCCTTCGGAGGGGAGACCGGGATCGCCGTACGTCACCTGCTTCTTCCGCCGCAGGACCCTGAGGCACAGGCCCGGAGACGCCGGCTGCTGGAACTGGGGATCGAGGACAAGCCGGTCGCCGAGTTCGACGACTTCGCACGTGAACTGGCCCAGCGCACCGGCGGATGCTACGCGGGAGTCAACTTCTTCATCGACGAGAACCGCCAGTACTTCGCCGGCCTGTACAGCGCGGCCTCGGACACGACCGTCGAGCTGGAGACCCCTCTGCTCGATGATCCCGTGCCGGGCCGGGTGATGCCTCGCGACCTCGACATCGGTTTCTGCCCGCACGTGGTCAGGCGGCGCAAGGCGCTGGTGCTGGACGACGTCCGCGACTTTCCGCGCTTCGCCGGCAATCACGTCGTCGATGCCATCGGGGTCCACTCCTACCTGGGAGCCCCGCTGATCGACCACACGGGCATGGTCCTGGGCACCATCTGCGTGGTGGACCAGGATCCGCACCCCTGGGGTCACCAAGGACTGGAGACCATCAAGACGATGGCGGCCGAGCTTGTGGAGCGCATCGAACGGCGGGAAGAGGGCCGGTGAACGAGTGACCTCCGGCCGGGCGGCATCCGGGGGCACGTCCCGCCGGAGCGGCCCGGGCCGTGGACCGGACGCCTACACTGGGGCGCCGCGCGTGCGGCGACAGTGATCGGGACGGGACGGGAGCGGACAGTGCCGGAGAACGTCGGTGGCTTCGAGGACCCGTCCGCCGGGGTCCTGGCGGAGGCGGCCGCCGCCTTCGGGCTGCTCGCCTCGGCCTCCCGTCTGCATCTCATGTGGGCCCTGGCCCAGGGCGAGAGCGACGTCACCCATCTCGCGGACCGGGTGGGCGGAGCCCTGCCCGCGGTCAGCCAGCATCTGTCGAAGCTGAAGCTCGCCGGTCTCGTGGGCTCCCGCCGCGAGGGCCGGCGCCAGGTCTACTACGTCGACGACCCGGACGTCGTCACCGTCGTCCGGCTCATGGTCGGCCAACTGGCCGCGCGCGCGGGCGGGACGGCGGCTGCCGGGATTTCCGCCATCGGGACGGCCGCTACCGGGACGGCCGCCACCGGCACGGCCGCCCCCCGCACGCCCGGCCTCGCGCACCGGCCGGCCGGTGCGGGCTCACCTGTCGCCGCCGCGTCTCCCTCTGCCTCTAACCGCCCGATCCGTATGTGAGGTTGGAGCACGGGTCGTCGTCCGCCGACCGGGCCTCACGCGCCACCGAGGTGGGGATGGCGGCCGGTGCCGGTGATGCGGAGGCGTCCTGCGTCGCGTACGTCCGGCCGAGGACCACGTTGATGCCCGTGCCGCCGAGGGGCTCCAGCCGGGCGCCGGGGAAGAGTTCGGCGATCTTCTCGGCCTGGTCCTTCTGACCGGTGCCGTACTCGACGACCGTGGTGGTGTGGTCCTGGGTGCTCGCGTTGGCGGTGCCGATGACCGTGAAACCGTGCGCGGCGAGCTGCGATGCGGCGCGGGAGGCCAGGCCGCCGGTCGTGGTGCCGTTGTAGACGGCCACGGCGACGCCCTTGCCGAAGGCACCGGTGCCGGGACTCGGGGCGGCGGATGCGCTCGCCGTCGTCCGGCCCTTTCCACCGCCCGAGTCCTTCCGGCGGCCGGCGTCCTTGCCGTCGATCGTCCGGTCGGCCTTGAGCGCGGCCCACAGCTCGGCGGCGTCGGGCTCGACGATCGCGACCCGGGAACCCTGGTAACGCCAGGGGATGGTGACGAACTTGGTGTTGTGCAGATCGACGTTCTGCAACGACATGGCGAAAGTGATCAGTCTGTTGGCCGTGCCGAGCTCCGGGTCGACGGTCATCGACTTCGTGGCGGCGTCGGCGAGCGGCAGCAGCTTGGCCGGGGTGAACCCCTCGCTCTTCACCCTCTTGATCAGGCCCGCCACGAACGCCTGTTGGCGCTTGATACGGCCTATGTCGGAGCCGTCTCCGATCCCGTGCCGTATGCGCACGTAGTCCAGCGCCTTCTGCCCCGAGACGGTCTGCTCGCCCTTCTCGAACAGCAGGGCGCCGCGGGTGGCGCGGTTGGGGTTGAGGTCCTTCTGGTAGATGTCCTGCGGGAGGCACACCGGCACCCCGCCCACCACGTCCGTGAGCGCCGCGAAGCCCTTGAAGTCCACGACCACGGTGTGGTCCACGCGCAGACCGGTCAGGCTCTCCACCGTGTTCTGGGTGCAGGCTGGGTTGCCCTTTTCGGTGTTGCCGACGGAGTAGGCGTCGTTGAACATCGCGCCGGTCCGCGGACTGGTCCAGCTGCCGTCGGGCAGCTTGCAGGGCGGGATGGTCACCAGCGTGTCCCGCGGAATCGACACGGCCACGGCGTGCCTGTGGTCGGCGTAGATGTGCATCAGGAACGCGGTGTCGGAGCGGCCCACGTCGTTGCTGTCGCCGCCGCCGAGCGCGCTGTTGCCCCCGGTGCGCGCGTCCGAGCCGATGACGAGGACGTTCTCGCCCTTCGACGAGCCCTCGGGGGGACGGTTCCTGGAGACACCGCCCGCGTCGAAGGTGTCGATGTTCCCGTTCAGCTTCAGGTAGATCCACCCCAGGCCGGCCGTCCCCAGCACCGCCACCGCCACGGCGACGAGAAACGCCGTGCGGAGCGGGCCGCGGGGGCGGCGCGGGGTGGCCTGATGACTCGTCGGCATGGCAGCGCCCTCATCCGTCGGACTCATACGGAGGGGACGACTGACCCCGCCCAATGGTTGTACGGTTGCGCAATGTAGCAATCATCGCGGGCGGGGCGGCATGCCCGCCCGCTGCCGCGGACACGTCCTGTCCGCCGTCCCGGCCACAGGGGTCCACCCTCAGCGGCCGCGCACCGCGTGCAGCGCGTCGAGCCGGTTCGTGGTGATCGAGTCCACTCCCAGGTCCAGGAGGCGCCGCATCGAGCGGCGGGTGTCGGGGGTCCACACGGACAGCAGATGACCGCCGCGGTGCACCCGGCCCGCCAGCTCCGCGCTCACCAGGGAGAAGCGGTAGTTGAGCCAGCGCGGGCGGACCGCGTCCAGCAGGGCGGGCCGCGGCGGCGCGAGGGTCGTCCAGGTCAGGGCGATCTCCGCCGCGGGGTCGGCGGCCCGGACCGCCAGCATGGTCTGCGCCCCCGCGCAGTAGTACACCCGTTCCTGGGCGGCGCACTCGCGCACGACGTCCACGATCCGGCGCACGGCACGGGCCGAGGGCCCGCCCGGCAGATCGATCATCACCCGGCTTCCGTCGGTCGCCGTGAGCGCCTCCGCCAGGGTCGGCACTCCGCCCGCCGTCAGTCCGTGCACCTCGGCGGAGGAGAGCGCGGCGAGCGGCCGGTCCCGCTCCCACAGCCGCTTCAGGGTCGCGTCGTGCAGCAGCACGGGAACGCCGTCCCGGGTGAGCCGTACGTCGATCTCCACCGCGTCCGCGCCCTGTCGGAGAGCGGAACGCAGCGAGCCGATCGTGTTCTCGCGGTGGCGGTAGGGGTCGCCGCGATGGGCCACGGCAGTCACGGTGCGCATGGGACTCATTGTGGTGGTGCCGTCAGGGCGCGAGCCAGGCCGTGGTGTAGGTGTCGATCTCGGCCGCCAGCTTCGCCTTGCCGGCGTCGTCGAGGAAGGACGCCTCCACCGCGTTCCTGGCGAGGCCGGCGAGGCCACGCTCGTCGAGGTCGAGCAGCCGTGCGGCGACCGCGTACTCGTTGTTGAGGTCAGTGCCGAACATGGGCGGGTCGTCCGAGTTGATCGTCACGAGGACACCGGCCTGCACGAACTCCCTGAGGGGATGCTCGTCGAGCGTGCCGACGGCCCGCGTGGCGATGTTGGAGGTCGGGCAGACCTCCAGCGCGATGCGGTGCTCGGCGAGGTGCGCCAGCAGCTTGGGGTCCCGGGCGGAACTGGTGCCGTGTCCGATGCGCTCGGCGCGCAGCTCGACGAGGGCGTCCCAGACCGTCTCGGGGCCGGTCGTCTCGCCCGCGTGCGGCACGGAGTGGAGGCCGGCCGCTATGGCGCGGTCGAAGTACGGCTTGAACTGCGGCCGGGGCACGCCGATCTCGGGTCCTCCCAGCCCGAACGAGACCAGCCCCTCGGGGCGCAGCCGGTCGTCGGTGGCCAGCCGGGTCGTCTCCTCCGCGGACTGAAGGCCCGCCTCGCCGGGGATGTCGAAGCACCAGCGCAGCACGGTCCCGAGGTCGGCCTCGGCCGCCTTGCGGGCGTCCTCGATCGCGTCCATGAACCCACGCTCGTCGATGCCGCGCCGGGTGGAGGAGAAGGGGGTGAGGGTCAGCTCCGCGTAGCGGACCTGCTGCCGCGCCATGTCGCGGGCGATCTCGTACGTCAGCAGGCGCACGTCCTCGGGGGTGCGCACGAGGTCCACGACGGACAGGTACACCTCGATGAAGTGCGCGAAGTCCGTGAAGGTGAAGTAGTCGGCCAAGGCCTCGGGGTCGGTGGGCACCTTGGAGTCGGGGTGGCGCGCGGCCAGTTCCGCGACGATGCGGGGGGAGGCGGAGCCGACGTGGTGCACGTGCAGTTCGGCCTTGGGAAGTCCGGAGATGAAGGCGTGCAGGTCGCGCACGGCACCGGTGTCGCGGTGGTCGGTCAAGGTTCCTCCCCGGGAACGGCGTTCCGGCGCCGGGTTCGGGCGGGACGCGGGTGATCGGCTGATCGATGACTCGGGGACGATCCTAGGCATACGGTCCGGCCCATGTGTCACGGGCCGACCGCGAGGGGCCCGGTCACAGGGGACGGCCATCCCGGGGGCGGCTGGAGCGTCGTCGTGTCCCTGGCCTTAGCATGACGGTCCGAGGAACTAGGGGGATGGCCGTGGCGGACGAAGCACACCGGGGACCGTACGACGCAGCGGGTGCGGACGACCCGTGGGCGCCGCCGGAGCGCAAGGTGTCGATGGACAAGCCCCCCGCGCCGCCGCGTCCCGGCGGCCCCTGGCAGGCGGGCGCCGCCCCCGGCCCGCAGGCGGGCGCCGCCCCCGGTCCCGGTCCCGGTCAGGCGGGCTTCCCCGTACCGCCGCCGCCGATGGCGCCCGCGGATCCCACGGCGGCCGCCTACGCCACCCCGGCCGGCTACGGCCACCCCGTGCCCCCGGGCTACGCCGGCTACGGCTGGCCGGGGATACCGGCGCCCCCGCGCAACGGACTCGGGATCGCCGCCATGGTGCTCGGCATCCTCGCGGTGTGCCTCTTCTGCCTGTACGGCGTGGTCTCCCTGGTCCTCGGCATCCTCGCGGTGATCTTCGGGATCAAGGGCCGCAAGCGAGCGGACGCGGGGGAGGCCGACAACCGCGGCCAGGCCCTCGCGGGCTTCATCCTCGGCATCGTCGGGATCGTCCTCGGGGTGGCCGTGATCGTGCTGATGGTCATCGGGATCACGATGGCGATCAACCACCCCCCGCGCCCCGAGGACCCCTACATCGGAAACAACGCGCTCAGCGTCTCGGCACCCGTCCTCTTCCACCGCTGACCCCGGCCCCTCCCGACCGGCACCCGCGGGGCGCAGGGCCACTACGATGCCTTGAGCGTCAACGGAGGGGAGACCAGTCATGTCCGACGCCAGTCCGGGGGCCGGTGGGTTCGGGCCGCCGCAACCGCCACAACCGCCGCCGCAACCGCCGCAGCCGACGCCCGGCTACGGCTACCCGCAGTCCGGCCCGGGGTACGGCTACCCGCAGCCGGGACCGTCCTACCCGGCCGCGCCGCCCGTGGGGTACCCGGCGGGGCCCGGTTACGGCATGCCCGCGCAGCCGAGCAACGGCATGGGCACCACGGGTCTGGTGCTGGGCATCATCGGCCTGGTGTGCAGCCTGACCTTCTTCCTGTGGTTCTTCGGGGTCATCCTCGGCATCCTCGCCATCATCTTCGGCGCGATCGGCAGGGGGAAGGCCAACCGCGGCGAGGCCACCAACAAGGGCGCTGCGACCGCCGGCCTGGTCTGCGGAATCGTGGCGACGGTGGTGCTGCCGCTGCTGGGCTTCGCGCTGTTCGCCAGCGTCCTTGGGAGCGCCGGCACCTTTTGAGTGGGGGCGGAGTCGCAGAAGGGGCCGGCCCGGCGGGGCGGCCCCTTTCTCATTCACGGCTGTGCCCGGTCACGCCCGCGCCCGCAGCCGCTCCCGCGCCTCCATCAGCGCGAATCCCAGCAGATTCGGCCCCCGCCAGCGCCCCGGATCCGCTGCGGCCTCGTCGTCGGCGGCGAGCCCGATGCCCCACACCCGGTCCACCGGGCTCGCCTCGACGAGCACCCGGTCGCCCGTGGCGAGCAGGAACGCTTTGAGATCGGCGTGCGCCGCGAACTTGTGGACGCTGCCCTCGACCACGATCGCGAACCGCTCCCGCTCCCATATCGCCTCGTCGAAGCCGCGCACCAGCCGGCCCGCCTTCTTGGCGAGCGCCGGGTTCGGCGCCCGCAGAGCCGTGCGCTCCGCGTCGGCGTCGCCGAAGAGACGTGCCTTCGACGCCATCATCCAGTGCTCCGCCGTCGCGTACTCCACGCCGTCCACGGCGAACGGCGACGGCCACCACTGGCTCAGACAGCTCGGCCCGATCTGTCCGTCCCGGCGTGGACGGTGGCCCCAGAAATGCAGGTACCTGACCCTCGCCCCCGTGCGGACCGCCCTGACCAGGGCTTCCCGAGAATCGTTCTTCTCCATGCCACCCGAGTGTGGCACGCACCACTGACACTCCGTCCTGCCTTTTCGACGAGCACTCGACACCTGGTCGACAGATTCCGTCGCGTAACCAAAAGGCAACAACGGAATCACTTGTTGGAGTCCACTCCCTCTGTCAGGATCGGCACTCAAATCGAGCCGGAGCTACGCCAGCCCCCGCGCGTACGCGGGCCGGCGGCGGAGGAGAGCGACATGCACAACCCGGGCAACGCCGACGGCGCCGACACCCGCCGCAGCGCGCGGGAGGACGTACGGGCACGTTTCGCGGACGGTGCTCAATACATCGCGGGCCGACCGGCCAAGGGCACTTCGGGCCGTACGTACGCGGTGGTCGACCCGTCGACGGGCGACGAGGTGTACACGTACGAACTGGCCGGTGCCGAGGACGTCGACCGCGCCGTGGCCGCCGCGCGCGCCGCCTTCCCCGAGTGGTCCGGCGCGACTCCGGGCGAGCGCTCCGACGCGCTGCACCGCTTCGCCGCCGTACTCGCCGACCAGGCCGAGGATTTCGCCCGCTTCGAGTCCCTCCAGTGCGGCAAGCCCCTGAAGCTGACCCGTGAGTTCGACGTGCCGGGCACCGTCGACAACACCGCGTTCTTCGCCGGTGCCGCCCGGCACCTCCAGGGGCAGTCGGCCGGTGAGTACTCCGGCGACCACACCTCCTACGTCCGTCGCGAGGCCATCGGTGTCGTCGGCTCCATCGCCCCCTGGAACTACCCCCTCCAGATGGCCGCCTGGAAGATCCTCCCGGCGATCGCCGCGGGCAACACCATCGTGCTGAAGCCCGCCGAACTGACCCCGTTCACCTCGTTGCTGTTCGCCCGGGCGGCCACGGAGGCCGGGATCCCGGACGGAGTGGTCAACGTCGTCACCGGCACCGGCAAGGAGGCCGGGGAGCATCTCGTCGGCCACCCGGACGTGGCCATGACCTCGTTCACCGGGTCCACCGGCGTCGGCAGGCGGGTCGCCGAGATCGCCACCGCCACCGTCAAGCGGCTCCACCTGGAATTGGGCGGCAAGGCGCCCTTCGTCGTCTTCGACGACGCCGACCTGGAGGCCGCCGTGCACGGCGCCGTCGCGGGCGCGCTCATCAACACCGGCCAGGACTGCACGGCCGCCACGCGCGCGTATGTGCAAAGGCCCCTCTACGAGGAGTTCGTCTCCCGGACGGCCGCCCTCATGGAGAGCGTCCGGCTCGGCGACCCGTTCGCCCCCGGCACCGACCTCGGCCCGCTGATCTCGCACGTCCAGCGGGACCGGGTGGCCGCCTTCGTGGACCGGGCGCGCTCCTACGCGCGCGTGGTCACCGGCGGCGAAGCACCGGGGGGCGACCTCGCCAAGGGCGCCTACTACCGGCCCACCCTGATCGCCGGCGCCGCGCAGGACAGCGAGGTCGTCCAGTCCGAGATCTTCGGCCCGGTCCTGGTCGTACTGCCCTTCGACTCCGACGACGACGGCATCCGGCTTGCCAACGACACCCCCTACGGCCTCGCCGCCTCCGCCTGGAGCCGGGACGTCTACCGGGCGAACCGCGCCACCCGCGAGATCAGGGCCGGCTGCGTCTGGGTCAACGACCACATCCCGATCATCAGTGAGATGCCCCACGGCGGATACCGGGCGTCCGGCTTCGGCAAGGACATGTCCGCGTACTCGTTCGAGGAGTACACGCAGATCAAGCACGTAATGTTCGACAACACCGCGGTGGCCCGCAAGGACTGGCACCGCACGATCTTCGGGGACCGATAGACCGTACGGCCGTCGACCACGGCCCACCCTCCCGAAAGGGCACCACGCGCATGGAGCAGTACGAGCCCGACCGCCCCTCCCCGGCCCAAGTGGCCGCCATGCGGCGCAGTTTCCGCAACGGCAGGGCTTCCCTCACCCGCCGTTCGCTGCTGCGCGCCTCCGCGGGCGGCGCGCTCGCGGTCGGCGGTCTCGGAGCGCTGAGCGCCTGCGGGATCCCCGCGGCCGGTCAGACCCAGGGCGGCACCGCGGCCCAGGACCACTCGGCCAAGGAGAAGGTCGTCAACTTCTCCAACTGGCCCGAGTACATCGACGTCGACGACAGCGGCAAGCACCACCCGACGCTGGAGACGTTCGCCCGGCGGACCGGCATCCAGGTCAAGTACACCGAGGACATCAACGACAACAACGAGTTCTTCGGCAAGATCAAGCCGCAGCTCGCGGCCGGCCAGGACACCGGCCGGGACATCATCGTCCTCACGGACTGGCTGGCCGCCCGGGTGATCAGGCTGGGCTGGGCGCAGAAGCTGGACCCCTCCAACCTGCCGCACGCCTACGCCAACCTGTCGGCGCAGTTCCGCAGCCCCGACTGGGATCCGGGGCGCGCGTACTCCTACCCCTGGCAGGCCATCTCGACCGTCGTCGCCTTCAACAAGAAGGCGCTGGACGGCATCGAGGTGAAGTCGGTGTCCGACCTGCTCGACAACCCCAGGCTCAAGGGCCGCGTGGGCTTCCTGTCGGAGATGCGCGACAGCATCGGCATGACCCTGCTCGACATGGGCAAGGACCCGGCGAAGTTCACCGACGACGACTTCGACGCGGTGATAGCCCGGATCCAGAAGGCCGTCGACAAGGGCCAGATCCGCCGCTTCACCGGCAACGACTACACCTCCGACCTCACCAAGGGCGACCTGGCCGCCTGTGTGGCCTGGGGCGGTGACATCGTCCAGCTCAAGGCGGACAGCCCGGACGTCGACTTCGTCATCCCGGACAGCGGCTACATGACGTCGACCGACAACATGCTGATCCCCAACAAGGCGCGTCACAAGGCGAACGCCGAGCGGCTGATCGACTTCTACTACGAGCCCGAGCAGGCCGCCGCGCTCGCCGCCTACGTCAACTACGTCAGTCCCGTCGACGGGGTGAAGCCCTATCTGGAGAAGATCGACAAGGGCGCGGCGGACAATCCGCTGATCCTTCCCGACAAGGCCATGGCCGCGAAGTCACACGCCTTCCGCTCGCTGACGCAGAGGGAAGAGACGGCCTACGAAGAGAAGTTCGCGAAGCTCACAGGGGCGTGACGAAGATGACGACAGAAAACAGCGGCGACGTCCGCCTCTCCGGTATCGGCAAGACCTACGGTGCCTTCACGGCCGTACACCCGCTGGACCTGACCGTGCCCCAGGGCTCCTTCTTCGCCCTGCTCGGCGCCTCCGGCTGCGGCAAGACCACCACCCTGCGCATGATCGCCGGCCTGGAGGAGCCCACGACGGGCGCCGTGCGCCTCGGCGAGCAGGACGTGACGCATCTGCCGCCGTACAAGCGGCCGGTGAACACGGTCTTCCAGTCCTACGCCCTCTTCCCGCACCTCGACATCTTCGAGAACGTCGCCTTCGGCCTGCGCCGGCGCGGCATCAAGTCGGTGAAGAAGCAGGTCGAGGAGATGCTCGACCTGGTGCAGCTCGGCGAGCAGGCCCGCAAGAAGCCGCACCAGCTCTCCGGCGGCCAGCAGCAGCGCGTGGCCGTGGCCCGCGCGCTGATCAACCACCCCAGAGTGCTCCTCCTCGACGAGCCCCTCGGCGCCCTGGACCTGAAGCTGCGCCGGCAGATGCAGCTGGAGCTCAAGCGCATCCAGACCGAGGTCGGCATCACCTTCATCCATGTCACGCACGACCAGGAGGAGGCCATGACCATGGCCGACACGGTCGCCGTGATGAACGCGGGCCGCGTCGAACAGCTCGGCTCGCCCACCGACCTCTACGAGAACCCGCAGACCACGTTCGTCGCCAACTTCCTCGGCACCTCCAACCTCATCGAGGCCGAGGTCGACTCCCGGAGCGGCGAGGACATCGTCCTCAGGGCGGGCGGCGGCAAGCTGTCGCTCCCCAGGGCGCGCTGTTCGGCGCCGACGACGACGGGCGGCAAGGTGCTGGTCGGTGTCCGCCCGGAGAAGATATCCCTCACCCACGCCGACGACGCGGGCGAGATCCCCGACGGCCGCAATCGCATCACCGGCAGGATCGTCGACTCCAGTTTCATCGGGGTCTCCACGCAGTACGTCATCGAGAGCCCCGTCTGCCCCGAGTTCGAGGTCTACGCCCAGAACATCGACCGCGACGTCCGTCTCGTGCCGGGCGCCGAGGTGGTCCTGCACTGGAATCCGGCCCACACCTTCGGCCTGGACGCGGCCCAGGACATCGACGCGGGTGTGGAGAGTGTCGAGGAGGACGCCGCCTGATGAGCGCTGTCACCGAGGCGCCCCCACCGCTTGCGCCCACCACCCCCGCGAAGAAGCCCCCGCGCAGACGGGGCCGCCTCACGCCGTACTGGCTGCTGCTGCCCGGCATCCTCTGGCTGGTCGTCTTCTTCGCGCTGCCGATGATCTACCAGGCGTCCACGTCCGTGCAGACGGGTTCCCTGGAGCATGGTTACAAGGTCACCTGGCACTTCGCCACCTACTGGGACGCGCTCGGCGAGTACTGGCCGCAGTTCGTCCGTTCGGTCCTCTACGCGGCCGCCGCGACCCTGCTGTGTCTGCTGCTCGGCTATCCGCTCGCGTACCTCATCGCCTTCCGCGCGGGCCGCTGGCGCAATCTCATCATGGTCCTGGTGATCGCCCCGTTCTTCACCAGCTTCCTGATCCGCACCCTCGCCTGGAAGACGATCCTCGCGGATTCGGGGCCGGTCGTCGGCGCCCTGAACACCCTGCACGTCCTCGACGTCACCAACTGGCTCGGCTGGACCCAGGGCGACCGCGTCCTCGCCACCCCGCTCGCGGTGGTGTGCGGTCTGACGTACAACTTCCTGCCCTTCATGATCCTGCCGTTGTACACCTCCCTGGAGCGCATCGACGGACGTCTCCACGAGGCGGCGGGCGACCTGTACGCCAAGCCCTTCACGACCTTCCGGAAGGTCACCTTCCCGCTCTCGATGCCGGGCGTGGTCTCCGGCACGCTGCTGACCTTCATCCCGGCGGCCGGCGACTACGTGAACGCCGATCTGCTCGGCTCCACGGACACCCGCATGGTCGGAAACGTCATCCAGACGCAGTTCCTGCGGATCCTGGACTATCCGACGGCCGCGGCGCTCTCCTTCATCCTCATGGCCGCGATCCTCATCATGGTCACGCTCTACATTCGCCGGTCCGGGACGGAGGATCTGGTTTAAATGGCCTTCGTACACTGGCTCAAGCGCAATCTCGTCGTCCTCGCGGGACTGCTGACGCTCGGATATCTCCTGCTGCCGAACGTCGTCGTCACGGTGTTCTCCTTCAACAAACCGAAGGGGCGCTTCAACTACGAATGGCAGCGGTTCTCCACGGACGCCTGGAAGGACCCGTGCGGTGTCGCCGACATGTGCGGCTCGCTGTCGGTCAGCCTCCAGATCGCGGTGTGGGCGACGCTCGGCGCCACCGTTCTCGGCACGATGATCTCGTTCGCGCTGGTGCGCTACCGCTTCCGCGCACGCGGCGCCGTCAACTCGCTGATCTTCCTGCCGATGGCCATGCCCGAGGTCGTCATGGCGGCCTCGCTGCTCACCCTCTTCCTCAACATGGGCGCGGAGCTGGGCTTCTGGACGATCCTGATCGCGCACATCATGTTCTGCCTCAGCTTCGTCGTCACCGCGGTCAAGGCGCGCGTGATGTCGATGGACCCGCGCCTGGAGCAGGCGGCCCAGGACCTCTACGCAGGTCCGGCGCAGACCTTCCTGCGGGTCACTCTGCCCATCGCGGCCCCCGGAATCGCCGCGGGCGCGCTGCTCGCCTTCGCGCTCTCCTTCGACGATTTCATCATCACCAATTTCAACGCGGGCTCGACCGTCACCTTCCCCATGTTCGTCTGGGGCTCGGCTCAGCGCGGAACGCCCGTTCAGATCAATGTCATCGGTACGGCCATGTTCATCGTCGCCGTACTGTTCGTCCTGGTCTCCATGGCCATCGGCGATCGCCGCAACCGCCAGAAGGCGTAAAGCGCCCGTGTAATGCACTGGTAGGGAGTTGAAATCATGGCCCCAAGCGCCATGACCCGTTGGACCAAGTCTCTTTCCGAAGCACAGCCGGTCCCGTACTGGCTGGAAGACCCCGGCAAGCCCCACCCCGAGTCCGCCCTCACCGGCACCGAGACCTGCGACCTGCTGGTCGTCGGCGGCGGCTACAGCGGACTGTGGACCGCGCTCATCGCCAAGGAGCGCGACCCGCAGCGCGAGGTGGTGCTGGTGGAGGGCCGCGAGGCGGGCTGGGCCGCCTCCGGCCGCAACGGCGGCTTCTGCGCCGCCTCCCTCACCCACGGCCTGGCCAACGGGCTCGCCCGCTGGCCGGACGAGATCCACAAGCTCGAGGAGCTGGGCGCCCGCAACCTGGACGAGATCGAGAAGGCGGTCGCCCGCCACGACCTCGACTGCGAATTCGAGCGCACCGGCGAGATCGACGTCGCCACCGAGACGTACCAGGCGTCGGAACTGCGTGACTGGTACGACGAGATGGAGCGCCGGGGCCTCGCCGGGGGCACCGAGTTCCTGGACGCGGAGGCGGTACGGGAGCAGGTCGGCTCGCCGACCTTCCTCGCCGGGCTGTACGACCGCCGGGGCGTGGCCATGCTGCATCCGGCCAAGCTCGCCTGGGGCCTCAAGCGCGCCTGCCTCCGGCTGGGCGTGCGGGTCTACGAGCACACGCCCGCGCTCAGCCTGCGGCCGTACGGCGCGGGCATGGCCGTACACACCCCGTACGGGCAGGTCCGTGCGCGCCGGGTCGCCCTCGGCACGAACATCTTCCCCAACCTGGTGCGGCGCGTGCGCTCGTACACCATCCCGGTCTACGACTACGCGCTGATGACCGAGCCGCTCACCGACGAGCAGCTGGCGTCGGTCGGCTGGAGGAACCGCCAGGGACTCGGGGACTCCGCGAACCAGTTCCACTACTTCCGGCTCTCGGCCGACAACCGAATCCTGTGGGGCGGATACGACGCGATCTACCCGTACGGCGGCCGGGTCCGCGCCGAGTACGACGACCGTCCCGAGACGTACGCCAAGCTTGCGGGGCACTTCTTCACCTGCTTCCCGCAGCTGGAGGGCATCCGCTTCACCCACGCGTGGGGCGGCGCGATCGACACCTGCTCGCGCTTCTCGGCGTTCTTCGGGACGGCCCATCACGGCAAGGTGGCCTACGCGGCCGGTTACACGGGGCTCGGTGTCGGTGCCACCCGCTTCGGCGCGGAGGTGATGCTGGACCTGCTGGCGGGGGAGCGCACCGAACGGACCGAGCTGGAGATGGTCCGCAAGAAGCCGCTGCCCTTCCCGCCGGAACCCTTCGCCTGGACGGGCGTCGCACTCACCAAGTGGTCGCTGGCCCGGGCCGACGCCCACGACGGACGGCGCAACCTGTGGCTGAGAACGATGGACCGGCTGGGGCTGGGCTTCGACAGCTGAACCCGGGGCCGGCGGGCGGGCTTACCGCCGGACCCTTCCATATCGGCGCGGGAGCGGGCGCGGAGCGTTAGCGCCCAGATCGGCGACGAAGACGCCCCGGGCCGGTGATGAGGAACCGTCGGCCGGCGCCCGGCAGGAGGCCGAGGAGGAGCCGCAGCGCGCAGAGCAGCACCGCGCACAGGCTCCAACTGCCCACCACGTCCAGGGGCCAGTGGTACCCATGGCGGACCAGGCCGAAGGCGACGCCGAGTTGGAGCGCCGCGCAGACCGCGAGGAGCCCGCGACGGGCGTACTGGGTGGTCAGCCACGGCCACAGCACCAGGGCCGCCGCCCCGTAGGCGAGCGCGGCCGTGGCGGTGTGCCCTGAGGGGTAGAAGCCCGTCGCCGGTCCCATGACCGGCGGGCCCGGACGGGCGATCGCCTCCTTCAGCGGGACGATCAGCGCCGGCAGGACCGCCATGAGGCCGGCCGCGGCGACGGCCGGCAGCCACCACCGGTGCGTCCCCGCGCGCCGGGCACGCAGGGTCGCATACCCGAGGGCGACCGCCAGGACGGGCACGGCGACCGCGATGTTCCCCAGGTCCGCCAGCAGTCCCGAGATGCGGTCCGGACGCACGACGGCCCCGTCGATCCGCTCGTCCACCCGCGCGAGCGGCCCATGGGCCACGACCTGCCAGGTGATCAGGAGAAAGAACAGGCCCGCCGCCGCCATCACGAGGGCCGGCCGCGCCGGAACACGCGGCCCGCCGTCGGACGGGTGCGGCATGCGTGCGGGTTCCTGCGCTTCGGGGATCGGCACGGGCACAGCTTCGCAGGCACGGACCGCCCGGGGTGCGGGCGGGTTCTCGTCGCGAAACGCAGGTCGGCCGCCACGGAACCGGGGGGGTGGTTCCGAGACGGCCGTCCGGATCGGGGTGCCGCCCGCCCCGGGGGGTTTGGGGCGTGCGGCTGTCCGATCGTGAGGAGATCCGGAGCTGGAGGCTCCGGGGTGTGCGCGAGGGCACGACCGGGTCGAAGCTGGGGAGGCCGCGGCCCGGTGCCCGCCCACAGTCCCCTGTGGGCGGGGTGTTTCTCTCATCTCCTGAGAAACCTACGGCAGGAAAATCCGCTCCGACAGCCGGATTCGCGTCCCGCCATCCACCTCCCACACCTTCTTCACACCCTCTGACCGCCGGTGCCCCGGCGGCGCAGTCAGATGCGCGCGAACGCCTGCTCGATGATGTCCAGGCCCTCGTTCAGCAGGTCCTGGCCGATGACGAGCGGCGGCAGGAAGCGCACCACGTTGCCGTAGGTGCCACAGGTCAGGACCAGCAGGCCCTCCTGGTGGCAGGCCTTGGCGAGCGCGGAGGTCGCCTCCGGGTTCGGCTCCTTGGTGGCACGGTCCTTGACCAGCTCGATCGCGACCATCGCGCCGCGGCCGCGGACGTCGCCGATCACGTCGAACTTCTCGGCCATCGCCGTGAGGCGGGCCTTCATGGTCGCCTCGATCTCCTTCGCGCGGGCGTTGAGGTCGAGCTCCTTCATCGTCTCGATCGCGCCGAGCGCACCGGCGCAGGCGACCGGGTTGCCGCCGTAGGTGCCGCCCAGGCCGCCGGCGTGCGCGGCGTCCATGATCTCGGCGCGACCGGTCACGGCGGCCAGGGGCAGACCGCCGGCGATGCCCTTGGCGGTGGTGATCAGGTCCGGGACGATGCCCTCGTCCTCGCAGGCGAACCACTGGCCGGTGCGGCAGAAGCCGGACTGGATCTCGTCGGCGACGAAGACGATGCCGTTGTCCGCCGCGAACCGGCGGATCGCGGGCAGGAAGCCCTTGGCCGGCTCGATGAAGCCACCCTCGCCGAGCACCGGCTCGATGATGATCGCGGCCACGTTGTCCGCGCCGACCTGCTTGGTGATCTGGTCGATGGCCTGCGCGGCGGCCTCCGGGCCCGCGTTCTCCGGGCCGGTCGGCCAGCGGTAGCCGTAGGCCACCGGCACGCGGTAGACCTCCGGCGCGAACGGGCCGAAGCCGTGCTTGTACGGCATGTTCTTGGCCGTCAGCGCCATCGTCAGGTTCGTACGGCCGTGGTAGCCGTGGTCGAATACGACGACCGCCTGGCGCTTGGTGTAGACGCGGGCGATCTTGACGGCGTTCTCGACGGCCTCGGCACCCGAGTTGAACAGCGCGGACTTCTTGGCGTGGTCACCCGGCGTGAGCTCGGCCAGCGCCTCGGCGACGGCCACATAGCCCTCGTAGGGGGTGACCATGAAACAGGTGTGGGTGAAGTCCGCGAGCTGGGCGGAGGCGCGGCGTACGACGGCCTCGGCGGAGGCGCCGACCGAGGTCACGGCGATACCGGAGCCGAAGTCGATCAGACGGTTGCCGTCGACGTCCTCGATGATCCCGCCGCCCGCGCGCGCGGTGAAGACCGGCAGCACGGAGCCCACGCCCTGCGCGACCACGGCGGTACGGCGGGCCTGCAGCTCCTGCGACTTCGGGCCGGGGATGGCGGTGACGACGCGGCGCTCCTGCGGAAGTGCGGTCATGGGGGCTCCCTGATGATCATGCGAACCGAACCGGAGGGTTCCGGTGCACCGGTGGTCCGGTGGGGGTGGGCTCCGGCGGGGGTGCTTTTCGGACGCTTGCCTTCTTTTCTCGCAGGCTAGATGCGGTCGTGGGGGGTGGGCATGCTCCATGTGGGTGTCTTGCGCGCGGCTGCTTGTCCGCGGTGGACATAGCGGAGCGGGACGCTTCACCACGGGCCCGGCGCCGCGTGCGGTGAACTCCCCGTGGGGCGCGTTAGATTGACTCGCTGACGGTGGACGGAGCGGCTGGTCAGGGGGCAACGGCGATGGACAGCGACGGGACGCAGGACGCGCGGGGCACACGGGCCACTCCCGTGCCGCGTCCGGCGGGGCCGCCGGAACGCTCCGCGGTGCCGCCGATGCCCTCGGTAGCGCCGGGGGTGCCCCCGCTGCCGGACGGCAGCGCCTTCCTCACCTGGGTACGAGCGCCGCGCCCCGCGGCGGCACCGGGCGTCTGGCGCTTCGGGCACCGGCCCCGTCCGGACCAGGAGCCCGAGCAGATCCCGGCCCGGCAGCTGCTGAGCGGCGCGCTGATCGCCTTCCTGGTCGGCTGGCTGCTGTGGTCCCTGCTGTCCAACGGCTACCTCGGCGACTGGTGGATCCTGCCCCTGTTCCTGCTGACACCGGACTCCTGGCGCCAGAGCGGCGACCACGGCGACATCTTCAACCTCGTCCTCTGGGACGGCTACGACCTGCTCGTCGTGGTCGGCATCATGCTGGCGGTGGGCCGCCTCGGCCGCTGGGGCGAGGTGTGGCGCCGCTTCCTGGCGCCCCGCCTGAAGCGCCGCGAGCCCGAGCAGGCCCCGCCGGCCCCCGAGGAGGACCCCGCCCAGTGGAACCAGCTGAGGGCCGCGGGCGCCCACGACGCCGCCGACCGGCTCGCCGCCGAGGCGCGCGCCGGGCTCATGCGGGACGTCGACCACGCCCGGATCGCACGCGCCTGGCAGGGCGTGCTGAACGGCCGGCACGGCCTGGCCACGTTCACCGGCACCGTCCTCACCGACGGCGCCGCCGCCTGTCCGCACCCTTCCGGGGAGCGTGACCTGCCCACCCGGCTCGCCCGGCACGACCTGATCGCCGGGCAGGTGCGGCTCGGCACCACGGTCGACGACCCGCGCAACCCCTACGGCTACCGCGGCACCGGCCTCGGCCTCGGCCCCGACCTGCTCGGCACCTCCCTGGTCGCGGTCGGGCCCGCCGGCTCCGGCAAGACCGGATCGGTGGTCCGGCCGCTCGCCGAGTCGCTGTGCCTGCACGCCCTCGCCGGGCGGGCCGCCGTGGTCGTCGTCGGTGCGGCCGGTGCCGGACTCGGCCCGGAGGACGCCTACGACGTCGTCGTCCGCATCGGCCATCCCGAGTCGGAGTTCGACCTGGACCTGTACGGCGGGACCACCGACCCGGACGAGGCGGCGGCCGTGCTCGCCGAGGCCCTCGCGGGCGACCTCGCCGATCCCCGGCCCGGCGGCGACAGCCGCCGCTCCGCCACCGTGCTCGCCCAGCTCCTCGGGCCGTACCGGGCCGTCCACGGCCGCTTCCCCTCGGTGCCCGAGCTGCGGCAGCTCCTCGACGGCACGCCCGGTCCTCTCGCGGCGCTGCGCAAGGCGCTGGTGGACTCCGGGCAGGACTCGCTGCTGCGGGAGCTCGACGCCCGGGAGCGGCAGTCGCGTCACCCCGATGACGTGGGTGGCGTCCTCGCCGACCGGGTCGCACTGCTCGACCGGCCCGCCTTCGCGTCCTTCTTCGACACCTCCGGGCAGTCCCGGCCCTTCTCGCTGCGCGCCCTCGACCACCCGGTGCGGGTCCGCGTCGACCTGCCCGAGCGCGGCCACGCCGACGCCTCGCGCATCCTCGCGCGACTGGTCCTCGCCCAGTTCACGGCGAGCGTCGCGGCGCGCGAGGACCGATCGTTGTTCGCGTGCCTGGTGCTCGACGACGCGACCGGTGTGGTGACCCCGGAAGCCGTGCGCGGCATCCAGCGGCTGCGGTCCGCGCACGCCGGGGCCGTCCTCACCCTGCGCACCCTCGACGACGTGCCCCGGCCGCTGCGCGGGCCGCTGCTCGGCGCCACCGGATGCCGGATGGCGCTGTCCGGACTCACCCCCTGGGACGGGCAGGACTTCGCCGAGGTGTGGGGCAAGGAGTGGATCGAGGCCCGGGACGTCACCGACCGGCAGATCATCGCGGAGACCCCGGCGGGAAAGGCCCTGCACATGCTGCGCCGGGTGATCACCGGCCATGCGCCGACCGCGCGCGCCGTGACCGTCCGCCAGGTCGAGCGTGAACGGTGGTCCGCGTCGGAGCTGGCGCACGCCGTGCCCCCGGGGCACGCGGTGCTGTCCCTGACGAACGTGCAGGGTGAGCACGCGCCCCCGCTCCTGGTGAACCTGCGCGGCTGAGTCCTCGGGCGGGGTGTCCGGAAATCCCGGGCAGGTGGTCCGGTTATATGGGCCCGGCACCACCGTACGGTGAGGCAGAATCGACATATGCCGTTCATACGCGGCGGCCAAAGCACCACCCCGCTCACACCGTCCGCGACCCTTGCGGGTTCCGTGAAGGACCCGGTCACGGATCCCCAGACTCCCGTCCGTGCAGACCGAAGGCCCCATGCCCCCCACGCTCGCCTCGCTCGTCCACCACTCCGCGCTCAAGCTGACCGTGCGCGCGGGCGAGGACCGCCTCGACGTACCCGTCCGCTGGGCGCACGTCAGCGAACTGGCCGACCCCGTGCCCTACATGGAGGGCGGGGAGCTGCTGCTGATCACGGCGCTGAAGCTGGACGCCGAGGACCCGGAGGCCATGCAGCGCTATGTGAAGCGGCTGGTCGGCGCCGGTGTCGTCGGACTCGGGTTCGCCGTCGGCGTCAACTACGACGAGATCCCCGAGGCGCTTGTGGACGCGGCGCGCGAGGAGGGGCTGCCGCTCCTCGAGGTGCCCCGGCGCACGCCCTTCCTCGCCATCAGCAAGGCCGTCTCGGCGGCCATCGCCGCCGACCAGTACCGGGCCGTGACCGCGGGGTTCGCCGCCCAGCGGGAGCTGACCAGACAGGCTCTGAGCGACGGCCCCGAGGGGCTCCTCGCCGCGCTCGCCCAGCAGGTCGACGGCTGGGCCGCGCTCTACGACGCGTCCGGAGCCGTCGTCGCGGCCGCACCCGAGTGGGCGGCCCGGCGGGCCGCACGGCTGACGGCCGAGGTGGAACGGCTGCGGGAGCGGCCCGCGCCGGCGAGTTCCGTGATCGGCGGGCCGAGCGGCGAGGACCGCGTCGAGCTGCACTCCCTGGGGACGGGCCGGCGCCCGCGTGCCGCGCTCGCCGTGGGCACGGCCGCCGCTCTGGGCACCGCCGAGCGGTACGCGGTCCACTCCGCCATCGCCCTGCTGACCCTGACCACCGAGCGGTCCCGGTCGCTGCACGCCGCCGAGCAGCGGATCGGCACGGCCGTGCTGCGCATGCTGCTGGCCGGCGAGCCCGACCACGCCCGGGCGGTGGCCGGGGACCTGTACGGCGACCTGCTGGACGCGCCGTTCCGGCTGATCCTCGCCGAGTCCGCGTCCGCCTCCGCGTCCCGGGCGCACGCCGACGGGCACGCGCGCGTGGCGCCCGTGCCGCCGACCGCTGCGGCGCTCGCAGCGGCCGAGACGGACGGCGATCCGCTGGACGGACTCGCCGAGACCGTGGAGTCCGCCGCCGCGCGCTCCGGGGAGTCCGTGCTGGTCGTGCCCGACGGGGAGCGGCTGGTCGTGCTGGCCGGGGACGGCGGTGCGGCCGTCGCCGCGTGTACGGAGTACGCGCTGGCGGTGCAGGCGGCACGGGCCGCCACGCGTGAGCAGCCGGCCGCCGACGAGGACGAGCTGGTGGTGGGGGTTTCGGCGCCCGCGGGCCCGATCGCCGCCGCGGCCGCGTACAAGCAGGCCGAACAGGCCCTGTCGGTGGCCCGGCGGCGCGGCCGGTCACTGGTCGAGCACGAGGAACTGGCGGCCGGATCGGTCCTGCCGCTGCTCCAGGACGACGCGGTACGCGCCTTCGCGGACGGCCTGCTGCGCGCACTGCGCGAGCACGACGCGACGGGCCGCGGAGACCTGGTGGCCTCGCTCCGGGCCTGGCTGTCACGGCACGGCCAGTGGGACGCGGCCGCGGCCGACCTCGGCGTCCACCGCCACACCCTGCGCTACCGGATGCGACGTGTCGAGGAGATCCTGGGACGCTCGCTGGACGACCCGGACGTGCGGATGGAGCTGTGGCTGGCCCTCAAGGCGACGGCTTCGGCGGGGGAGTGACGAGCGCCCGCCTGCGGCTGTACAACCCGTACTACCCCCGTCCCGCACTGCTACTTGCCGGACAAACGACCCTGCGCCGCCCCGGCCCTACCGTGGACCACGCAGTTCAAGGAACACCAACCTCCGAAGGGCCGGGACCCGAACATGACCTCCACCCACGCCTTCTGGCTCGCCGGCCGCCAGGCCACCGGTGAGACCACCTTCGACGTCACCAACCCGTGGGACGGCCGGCTGGTCGCCAAGGTCAGCGTCCCGACCGAGGCCCAGGTCGAGGAGGCCGTGGCCGCCGCGTACGCCGTGCGGGAGGAGTTCGCCGCGACCCCGGCCCACGTCCGCGCCGCCGCCCTGGACCACGTCTCCAAGCGGCTGGCCGAGCGCAGCGAGGAGATCGCGCAGCTGATCTCCGCCGAGAACGGCAAGCCGATCAAGTGGGCCCGGGGCGAGGTCGGCCGTGCCCTCTCCGTCTTCCGCTTCGCGGCAGAGGAGGCCCGCCGCTTCAACGGCGGCGAGGCCCAGCGCCTGGACACCGACGCGGGCGGCCAGGGCCGCCTCGCGCTGACCCGCCGCTTCCCCAAGGGCGTCGTGCTCGGCATCGCGCCGTTCAACTTCCCGCTGAACCTGTGCGCGCACAAGGTCGCCCCCGCGATCGCCGCCGGCGCCCCGATCATCCTCAAGCCGGCCCCCGCCACCCCGCTGTCCGGCCTGATCCTCGGCGACCTGCTCGCCGAGACCGGCCTGCCCGCCGGTTCCTGGTCGATCCTCCCGGTCACCAACGACCGGATGCCCGCCCTGGTCCAGGACGAGCGCCTGCCGGTCATCTCCTTCACGGGCTCCGAGAAGGTCGGCTACGCGATCATGGACTCGGTGCCGCGCAAGCACTGCACCCTGGAGCTGGGCGGCAACGGCGCGGCCGTCGTCCTCGCCGACTTCGCGAGCGACGAGGATCTGGACTGGGCCGCGAACCGCATCGCCACCTTCTCCAACTACCAGGGCGGCCAGTCCTGCATCTCCGTGCAGCGCGTGATCGCCGACGCCTCCGTCTACGACCGGCTGCTGCCGCGTATCGTCGCCGCCGTCGAGGCCCAGGTCACCGGCGACCCCTCCGACGACGCAACGGACGTCGGCCCGCTGGTCAGCGAGGACGCGGCCAAGCGCGTGGAGTCGTGGGTCGACGAGGCCGTGGGGGCGGGCGCGAAGCTGCTGACCGGCGGCAAGCGGGACGGCGCCACGTACGCGCCGACCGTCCTGACCGACGTGCCGGCCGAGGTGACCCTCTCCTGCGAGGAGGTCTTCGGACCCGTCCTCACCGTGCAGAGGGTGGACGGCGAGGCCGAGGCGTTCGCCGCCGTCAACGCCTCCAAGTACGGCCTCCAGGCGGGCGTGTTCACGCACGACCTCCAGGTCGCCTTCCGCGCCCACCGGGCCCTGGAGGTCGGCGGCGTCGTCATCGGCGACGTGCCGTCCTACCGCGCCGACCAGATGCCGTACGGCGGCGCCAAGCTGTCCGGTGTCGGACGCGAGGGCGTGAAGTACGCGATGGACGACTACACCTACGAGCGTGTCCTGGTCCTGACGGGCCTGGCCCTCTGACCCACCCGCCACGCCGACGGCCGGAGCCCGCTGTGCGGGGGCTCCGGCCGTTTCTGCCGCTACTGTCCGCCTACGGCGAGCGTCGTCGAGCGGAAAAACACGGCCGGCGAGATCACCAGCTATCAGGTGAAGTGGAGAGTCGGCGGCTGCGGAGACTGGCAGACTGAACGATTCGATGACGACACGTCAGCGGAGGCCTTCAACGAGTTCCGGCACCTGACTCGGTCGCCACCGTCCACCGCTTCCTCGCCGAGGAAGCCGACAACACCGCGTGAGACCGGATGCCCGCCAGGTCTTCAAGATCAGCTCGTCGCGCCTTTGACGCGTATCCGGGTGGCACCCCCGTATGCAAAGGCGGTCCCCGGAAAGTCCCGATCAACACTTTCGCATCTCTCAGAAATCGCCGGGGACCTGGCCGGTGCCCGACAGGTGTTCCGTGAAGGAACCCTGTCGCGGTTGACCGGTCCTATTTGCCACGATTGCTCCGATTTGCGGCATAGTCAAGAGGGTCAGCCCCATCACTGGGCGGAGGTCGGTTGCGGGGGGAGTTCGAACCGCAGCAGGGCCCCGGCCCGCTGCGTGCGCAGTTCCGTCTCCGCGTCCACGTGCCGCACCTCGCCCCCGTCGTCGATGACGGCCCCGGCCAGTTCATCGATCAGGTCGGGCACCTCGCGCAGCGGCTCCCCGCAGAGCGGGCAGGTTTTCCCCGAGCGCGTCAGCAGCCCGTCCCGGTCGCAGACGAAGCCCGGTACGACGGCCTGCTCGTCAACCGCCAGTGTCCGGATCGCGGCCAGGGACGCCGCCCACAGGGTCTCGTCGAGCCCGACGGCGGCAGGTCTGCCGGCCGCCTTGGCCTCGAGGATCTCGCCGACCAGCCGCCGCTGCTCCTCCGCGGCGTGGTCGGTGACGAGCTCCCGCACCTTCTGCCGGATGTCCTCGGGCGTCGCGGTCTCCCGGTCGAGGGTGAAGGTCCCGACGAGGCGGTCCGTCAGCTCACCCGGCAGGAAGTCGACGAAGACCGACACCTCGGGCGCCTGACCGCCGACGGCGAGCAGGTCATAACCCCCGCTCGCAAACAGTTGCTTGAGCTCGCCGGCCAGCCGCCGGTAGTGCTTCTTGCTCAGCTCGTCCGCCTTGTTGCGGACGCGGTACTCGGCGTACTCGTCGGAGTAGGCGTGTTTGCGCAGCACCCGGTCACGGATCACCTCGAGCTCGCGGACCTCGTCGAGGTAGTACTCCCAGACCTGGCCCACGCTCTTGTCGACGAGGACGGCGCAGGTGCGGTAGAACTCGTCGAGCACACCCAGGAGGGGCCGGACATAGGGATCGGCGTCCACCACGATGTTCTCGCGCGTCCTGCGGGGCAGCCACACCTGTTCGTAGATGTCGTGGCCGGCGCAGGAGAAGACCGCGACGGCTCCCGGCCGGAGGGGCTCCTCACTCAGTGTCTTCTCGATCCTCGCGATGTCCTCGCGGAGCGAGAGCCGCACGGCGTGCTCGGCCGAAGCGTCCTCCGCGAGCGGCTGGATGCGGTTCAGCAGGCTCGATACGCGGCTGTCGAATTCTCGGCGGTCGGGCCTGCCGGGGTTCACCGGGACATACAGGGACACCAATGGCAGTCCGTTGCCTCTCAGCCGCAGGATTCGCTCGATCTGCTCTTGCGTGATCATCGCCGCTCCTCGCCGCTCCATGAGCCTCGTCGCCCGATGGGCCTCGCCCCTCGTTCCAGCTAACGAGGTGGGCGGGGCGGCGGCAACCGCAGCGCGACGGCCGTGGGCGGACCCCGGGAAGCACGCCCCCCGACGGCGACCGAAAGCGTCCCCGTGGCGATCAGTGCGTCGCGGTGGCATGGTCATGAGGCGGAGCGGCGCGTCACGCACGCGGGGGCCATATGGCCTGAACGGCTCGTACGGCGGGGCATCAGCTCCGATGGTGATTGGACGAGAGTGGTTCCCGGCCAATCCGGTCCCCCTGTTCAAGACCGGGGTGCGCTACGGGGAACTTGCAGGTCGAGCCGGTCACGCAGTCGTGTTCCGGTGCCGTGTTCCCACGGGAACACGGAGCCGCCCTCGATCGGGCGTCGGGTGGGCTGAGACGGGCCCGTTCGGGCCGAGGCGGGAAGCGGAAGCGCAGGTCACAGGGAAATGCGAGGTCAGGCAAGGTGGGCCAGTCCCACTGTGCGGGGGCTCCGGCCGTCGGTGTACGTGCGGGCGCCCGCGCCGGCAGCCGGGTGACGGAACCAGTGGTCCGCGGACGATGTCTCGGCAAGCGTGACGGCTTTCCTCTTCATGGTCCTGACATTCGCGCCGTTCGTGACGCCGCTCGTGGTCCTGGGCGCCGCCGCGGCGCTCGCTGTGCGGGCGCGTCGCCGGAAGCCGGGCAGCGGGTGGCACCTGCCGGACGTCAGGTCGTGTGCGCTGGTGACGGTCATGGCCGGCGCGGCCGCCCTCGGCGCGTACGCGTACGGCGTGATGTCCGGTTTCTACATCCTGGACCCGGACCAGATGTGTGCGGCTGCCGGCGCGGCCGGCGATCGCGTCGTGACGCGGATGACGCTGCCGGTAAGCGCGCAGTGTGTCACACCGGAGGGCGAGGGTACCGAGCTGGTGCCGAGCTGGGTGAACCCGGTTGTCTTCGCCGGTCTGGCCGCCTGTGTGCTCGCCGTCGGGGCGGGACTCTCCTCGGGAATCCGTCAGCACGCCGACCGGCGGCACCGGCCGACTTGACACCAAGGCGTACGCGGTGGACGCCGGCCGAGGAGGTTTCTCGGGCATGCTGCTGCGCGAGGACTGGTGACCTCCCCCGGATTGGGGTACCAACGATCGAGTAGCACCGGTCAGTAACGTAGGCCCGGGCTGCGACCCACAAGCCCCGATTCGCGGCGAGGTGAGCCTCATGTCCGCACCAACAGCTCCCACACCCAAGCCCACCGTCACCGAGCGTGAAGCCCGCCAGGTCGCGGAGGCCGCGCGCGAGCAGGACTGGCGCAAGCCCAGCTTCGCCAAGGAACTCTTCCTCGGCCGTCTCCGGCTGGACCTGATCCACCCCCACCCGCTGCCCGCCGAGGAGGACGTACAGCGCGGCGAGGAGTTCCTCGCCAAGCTGCGCGACTTCTGCGAGACACAGGTCGACTCCGCCCGTATCGAGCGTGAGGCGCGCATCCCCGACGAGACGATCAACGGGCTCAAGGAGCTCGGCGCCCTCGGCATGAAGATCGATACGAAGTACGGCGGTCTCGGCCTCACCCAGGTGTACTACAACAAGGCACTCGCCATGGCCGGCACCGCGAGCGCCGCGATCGGCGCGCTGCTGTCCGCGCATCAGTCGATCGGAGTACCGCAGCCGCTGAAACTGTTCGGCACCCAGGAGCAGAAGGAGACGTTCCTGCCGCGCTGCGCCCGTACCGACATCTCGGCTTTCCTGCTCACCGAGCCGGACGTCGGCTCGGACCCGGCCCGCCTGGCCACCACGGCCGTGCCCGACGGCGACGACTACGTCCTCGACGGGGTGAAGCTGTGGACCACCAACGGCGTGGTCGCCGACCTGCTCGTCGTCATGGCGCGGGTGCCGAAGTCCGAGGGCCACAAGGGCGGTATCACGGCGTTCGTCGTGGAGGCCGCGTCCGAGGGCGTCACCGTCGAGAACCGCAACGCGTTCATGGGCCTGCGCGGCCTGGAGAACGGCGTCACCCGCTTCCACCAGGTCCGGGTCCCGGCCGCCAACCGCATCGGCCCGGAGGGTGCCGGCCTGAAGATCGCGCTGACCACGCTGAACACCGGCCGTCTGTCGCTGCCCGCGATGTGCGTCGGCGCGGGCAAGTGGTGCCTGAAGATCGCCCGCGAGTGGTCGGGAACCCGGGAGCAGTGGGGTAAGCCGGTCGCCCTGCACGAGGCGGTGGGCGCGAAGATCTCGTTCATCGCGGCGACCACCTTCGCCCTGGAGGCCGTGGTTGACCTGTCGTCGCAGATGGCCGACGAGAACCGCAACGACATCCGCATCGAGGCCGCCCTCGCCAAGCTCTACGGCTCGGAGATGGCCTGGCTGATGGCCGACGAACTGGTCCAGATCCGCGGCGGGCGGGGCTTCGAGACCGCGGAGTCCCTGATGGCCCGCGGCGAGCGGGGGGTCCCCGCCGAGCAGATGCTGCGCGACCTGCGCATCAACCGCATCTTCGAGGGCTCCACGGAGATCATGCACCTGCTGATCGCGCGTGAGGCGGTGGACGCCCACCTGTCCGTGGCCGGTGACCTGATCGACCCGGACAAGTCCCTGGCCGACAAGGCCAGGGCAGGCGCGAACGCCGGCGTCTTCTACGCCAAGTGGCTGCCGAAGCTGCTCGCCGGACAGGGGCAGATCCCTGGGGCCTACGGCGAGTTCCACCAGGAGGTCGACCTCTCCGGGCATCTGCGGTTCGTCGAGCGCAGCGCCCGCAAGCTCGCCCGGTCCACCTTCTACGCGATGTCCCGCTGGCAGGGCCGTATGGAGACCAAGCAGGGCTTCCTCGGCCGGATAGTGGACATCGGCGCCGAGCTGTTCGCGATGAGCGCGGCCTGTGTACGCGCCGAGCACCTGCGCAGGAGCGGGCAGCACGGGCGTGAGGCGTACCAGCTCGCCGACGTCTTCTGCCGGCAGTCCCGCATCCGGGTCGACGAACTGTTCGGCCGGCTGTGGAGCAACACCGACGACATCGACCGGAAGGTGGTCAAGGGCGTCCTGACCGGTACCTACGCATGGCTGGAGCAGGGGACCGTGGACCCGTCCGGCGACGGCCCCTGGATCGCGGACGCCCGTCCGGGTGAAACCACCCGCGAGGACGTGCGCAGGAAGATCCCGAAGAGCTGATCCCGCACGGCGCCCGCGGCCGTCCCGGCGGTGCCCGCCGCCGGGCCGCCGCGGGCGCCGTCCCCCGGCCGTCCCGGGCCCTTGGCCCACCCTCGGGGGACACCCTGTCCTCCCGGGTGCGCGGTACCGCAACAATGGAGGGATGAGCGACAGTCCAGCCCCTCTTGCCGACCCCCATCTCGTCTTCGACCCCGTGGACGGAGTACGGGACGTCGTGATCCTCGGCTCCACCGGCTCGATCGGCACCCAGGCCATCGACCTCGTGCTGCGCAACCCCGACCGGTTCAAGGTCACCGGGCTCTTGGCCAACGGCGGCCGGGTCGGACTGCTCGCCGAGCAGGCCCGCCGGCTGCGTGTGAGCACGGTCGCGGTCGCCCGCGAGGACGTCGTACCGGCCCTTCGGGAGGCCCTGAGCGCCCAGTACGGGCCCGGAGAGCCGCTTCCCGAGATCCTCGCCGGACCCGGCGCGGCCACGCACCTCGCCGCTTCCGACTGCCACACCGTCCTGAACGGCATCACCGGTTCCATCGGCCTCGCACCCACCCTCGCCGCCCTGGAGGCGGGCCGCACCCTCGCGCTCGCCAACAAGGAGTCGCTCATCGTCGGCGGCCCGCTGGTGAAGGCCCTGGCCAAGCCCGGACAGATCATCCCGGTCGACTCCGAGCACGCCGCGCTGTTCCAGGCCCTCGCCTGCGGCACCCGTGCGGACGTGCGCAAACTCGTGGTCACCGCCTCCGGCGGCCCGTTCCGCGGCCGGACCAGGGCAGAGCTGGCGCACGTCACCCCCGAGGACGCGCTCGCCCACCCCACCTGGGCCATGGGCCCGGTGATCACGATCAACTCGGCGACCCTGGTGAACAAGGGCCTCGAAGTGATCGAAGCCCATCTGCTGTACGACATTCCCTTCGACCGCATTGAGGTCGTCGTGCATCCCCAGTCGTATGTCCATTCGATGGTGGAGTTCACGGATGGATCGACACTGGCCCAGGCGACGCCCCCCGACATGCGGGGGCCGATCGCC
This sequence comes from Streptomyces sp. NPDC046931, assembly GCF_040644655.1. Classification (NCBI taxonomy): domain Bacteria; kingdom Bacillati; phylum Actinomycetota; class Actinomycetes; order Kitasatosporales; family Streptomycetaceae; genus Streptomyces; species Streptomyces sp. NPDC046931. The sequence continues at coordinate 2,045 of NZ_JBEYWX010000043.1, read as the reverse complement.
ATCGGACTCGGCTGGCCCGAGCGAGTGCCCGACGCGGCGCCCGCCTTCGACTGGAGCACGGCCTCGACCTGGGAGTTCTTCCCGCTGGACAACGAGGCGTTCCCGTCGGTCGGACTCGCCCGGCACGTGGGAGAGCTCGCGGGCACGGCCCCGGCGGTGTTCAATGCGGCCAATGAGGAGTGCGTCGACGCGTTCCTGAACGGCACGCTGCCTTATCTCGGGATCATGGAGACGGTGACGAGGGTCGTGGAGGAGCATGGCACCCCCCGTACGGGAACTTCCCTCACCGTCGCGGACGTCCTTGAAGCGGAGACCTGGGCGCGCGCCCGGGCCAGGGAACTGACGGCGCAGACGGCAATCGCGGAGGCTCGTGCATGACGACCCTGATGATGATCCTCGGCATAGTCGTCTTCGTGCTCGGCCTGCTGATCTCGATCGCCTGGCACGAGCTGGGGCATCTGTCGACCGCCAAGCTCTTCGGCATCCGCGTGCCGCAGTACATGGTGGGTTTCGGCCCGACCGTCTGGTCGCGGAAGAAGGGCGAGACCGAGTACGGCATCAAGGCCATCCCGCTCGGCGGCTACATCCGCATGATCGGTATGTTCCCGCCGGGGCCGGACGGCCGGATCGAGGCCCGTTCCACCTCGCCGTGGCGCGGAATGATCGAGGACGCCCGGGCGCAGTCCTTCGAGGAGCTTCAGCCCGGTGACGAGGACCGTCTCTTCTACACGCGCAAGCCGTGGAAGCGGGTCATCGTCATGTTCGCGGGCCCCTTCATGAACCTGGTGCTAGCCGTCGCGGTCTTCCTCGGCGTGATGATGACCTTCGGCGTCCAGACCCAGACCACCACGGTCTCCAAGGTCTCCGACTGCGTCATCCAGCAGAGCGAGAACCGCACGAAGTGCGCGAAGAACGACCCGGCCACGCCCGCCCAGGCCGCCGGGCTCAAGCCGGGCGACAAGATCGTCGCCTTCGACGGCAGGCAGGTGAAGGACTGGTCCGCCCTCCAGTCCGACATTCGCGCCAACCCCGGCAAGGACGTCACGATCACCGTCGAGCGCAAGGGCCGGCAGCTCGACCTGCACACCCACCTGATCAAGAACCAGGTGAGCAAGACGGACGGCAACGGCGGCTATGTCGAGGGCAAGTACGTCTACGCCGGCTTCCTCGGCTTCACACCCGCCACCGGCATCGTCCCGCAGTCCCTCGACCAGTCCGTGCAGCGCATGGGCGACATGATGCAGAACGGCGTCGAGTCGCTTGTCTCCCTGCCGGGCAAGATCCCCGCGCTGTGGGACGCGACCTTCGGTGACGCCCCGCGCCAGCCGGACTCCCCGATGGGCGTGGTCGGCGCGGCCCGCGTCGGCGGTGAGGTGTTCACGCTGGACATCCCGCCGTCCCAGCAGATCGCGATGATGCTGCTGCTCGTCGCGGGCTTCAACCTGTCCCTGTTCCTGTTCAACATGCTTCCGCTGCTCCCGCTGGATGGCGGGCACATCGCGGGCGCCCTGTGGGAGTCGCTGCGCCGGGCCGTGGCCAAGGTGCTGCGCCGCCCCGACCCGGGCCCGTTCGATGTGGCGAAGCTGATGCCGGTGGCGTACGTGGTGGCCGGGATCTTCATCTGCTTCACCTTGCTCGTCCTGGTCGCGGACGTGGTTAACCCGGTGAAAATCTCCTAGCCATACGGTGTTGGCGGCGGCCGGGGAGCATGTCCTCCCCGGCCGCCGCCCTTTGGGTGGGTTTACGGACGGTGATGTGCTGGCGTGCACGCACGTGGCGTAATCTCGGGGCTTGGAGCCCGCCGATCCGGGACCGGACCTTGATCCACACTTTGGGGTTGCACAGCAGATGACTGCGATTTCACTCGGCATGCCGTCCGTTCCGACCAAGCTCGCCGAGCGCCGGAAGAGCCGGCAGATCCAGGTCGGATCCGTGGCGGTGGGCGGAGACGCCCCGGTGTCGGTGCAGTCGATGACGACGACGCGTACGTCGGACATCGGTGCCACGTTGCAGCAGATCGCGGAGCTGACGGCGTCGGGCTGCCA
>NZ_JBEYWX010000042.1:0-36125 GCF_040644655.1 Streptomyces sp. NPDC046931 | reverse complement strand
GGTGGTCGGTGGACGCCGGTCCGCCCTGGCGGCGAACCGGCTTTCCCTGCCCTGCTCCGCAGGGGCTTCGTTTCCTCCCCCGGCTGAAGCCGGGGATATCCACGAAGGAGAGACCAGATGAACCAAGTGCGCAACCGCCTTCTCCTGGGCCTGTCCCTGCTCTCCACCGGTCTGCTCGCCGGAGCCTTCGGCTACGGCGCCGCCAACCTCGTCCCCACCTTCAACTCCGTGCCGCTCGATATGAGACTCGACTTCCACACCGAGCTGATGAAGATGAACGGGATCACCATGCAGGGGGCAATGGCGGTCTCGGGGCTCAGCACCCTCGCCCTGGCCGCCCTGACACGCGGGCGGGCCCGGGCTCTCGTGGCCACGGCGGGGCTCCTGACCGTCACGTCCTTCCTGATCACCCGGTTCGGGAACGTCCCGATCAACGGTCGCATCAAGCAGTGGGCCGCCACCGCGCCGCCGGCCGACCATGCGAAGATCCTGAGCCGCTGGGAACTCTTCAACGATGCCCGTACCTGCACTGCCATAGCCGCGTTCGCCATCCTGATCTACGTCGCCCTGCACCAGGCAGGCAAGCGAGCGGCCGAGCACCACGGAAGCCCCCACGGTCATCTCGGAAGCCGATGCGTCGACCCTGGCCAACCCGCATAAGTTGTGCGGTCCGTGCCACACCGCATCGGCTACCGATCACCGGGTGCGGCTGATCAACTGGTAACCCGTCAAGGAGACACGGCCCAGCCTCATCGGCGACACCCCAGCAGCCCTTGAAGCCCTGGCGCGCGGCGACACTGTGCCACGGGGACTGCCACAGCCCGGGCCCTTGCGTCGCCGGCGGCGCCTCAGCGGCCCTTGAGGCCCTGGCGCGCGGCGGCGCTTTGCCGCGCGTAGTGCCGGGCCACCCGGGCCCGGTTGCCGCAGGCCGCCGAACACCATTCCCGGGTGGGGCGGTTGGCCACGAAGAACAGGACGCAGCCCGGCGCCTGGCACGCACGCAGCAGCAACCGCTGGTCCCCGCCGAGCAGGCGGACGGCGCAGTGGGCGATCTCCGCGAGCGCGAGCGTGCACGCCGAGGGGTCCATCCGCAGCTCGCAGCCGGGCATCTCGGGCGCGGCCCAGGACAGTTGCGGCCACAGGGACGCGGCGGCGCTGGCCGCGTTGACCACTTCCACATCCTCTGGCCGGGGGGGCCGTCGCCGGCCCCGGCGGGAGGCGCGCCCCCCACCTCGGGCAGCGCCACCGCAGCCCTCAGCAGCCGCCGGATCGCATCCCGCAGGCGCCGGGCGGTATCGAACTCCGGCACGGTCAGGGCGTCGAACGCCGCCGGCACCAGCGGCGCGGACAGCCGCGGGGCACAGCAGCGCAGAGTGAGCCGGCGCCGCTCGGCCACGTCAGCGGCCCAGCGGGCGGCGGCGAGGCTCTCGGGGGAGCCGTCGAGGCCGACCGTGACGACCGGGTCCATGGCGACCGCCTCCTCGTAGGAAGCCGAAATGACGGTGAGCGAGTCCGTCTGCCCGGAAGGCGCCGACCCGCCGAGCACCACTCTTATCATTCGATGGACTGCCGCATACCTCCCTGCAGCGCATGCCGGCCAGGCGCCTGCTCCGGCCGGTGGCCCTCGCTGTGACCTCCGCGGATCACTGCGATCAGGTCCGAGGAGCCTCTGACCGCCGGGGCCCGGTGGTGCCGGTCGGGCGCGGTTTGGTAGCGGGCGGACGACGGGTGGCTCCCGATCGCTGGAGTCGGGTGATGGTGCTGAACCGCGCCGCGCGGCGGCGCAGGTGCCGGTGGCCGATGGCCGGCTGGGGCGGTACCGGTGCGGGTGCGGCCCGGTAGAAGATCCGCTTGCCGATCTCGACGAGGACGAGGTAGACGGCGACCATGGCGGCCACTGCGGCGAAGAAACCAGTCGGAAGGAGCTGGAAGCCGAGGACATGGGCCAGTGGGGTGGCCGGCAGGGCGGCGCCGAGGGCGACGACACCCAGTGCGGTCAGCGTGAGGGGAAGGCTGGGGCGGCTGCGCCAGAAGGGGATGCGGCGGGTGCGGATGGCGAAGATCACCAGGGTCTGGGTGGCGAGAGACTCCACGAACCAGCCGGTGTGGAACTGGGCCGGCCCTGCATGGAAGACCGCCAGCATCACCGCGAAGGTCACGAAGTCGAACAGCGAACTGATCGGTCCGAAACACACCATGAAGCGCCGGATGAAGGCGATGTCCCAGTGCGCCGGGCGGCGCACCTGCTCCTCGTCGACCTCGTCGGTGGGGATGGCCAGCTGACTGACGTCGTACAGAAGGTTGTTGAGCAGGATCTGCGAGGGCAGCATCGGCAGGAAGGACAGGAACAGGGAGGCGCCGGCGGCGCTGAACATGTTGCCGAAGTTGCTGGACGTACCCATCAGCACGTACTTGATGGTGTTGGCGAAGATCCGGCGACCCTCCGCGACCCCGTCCGCCAGGACCCCGAGGTCCTTCTCCAGAAGGATCACGTCGGCGGCATCCTTCGCCACGTCGGTGGCCGAATCCACCGAGATGCCCACGTCGGCGGCGTGGAGCGCGAGTGCGTCGTTGACACCGTCGCCGAGGAAGGCGACATCGCCGCCGGTCCGGCGCTGCATGCGCACGATGCGGGCCTTTTGCTCGGGGCTGACGCGGGCGAAGACCGTTGTGTGCCGGATCGCGGCCGTGAGCTGGTCGTCGTCCATCGCGTCCAGGTCGGTCCCGGTCAGAACACCGACCTCGCTCAACCCGAGATCGTGGCAGACCTTGGCGGCCACCGCAGGGTTGTCCCCGGTGACGATCTTCACCGTGATGCCCAGCGTGTCCAGCCGCCCCAGCGCCTTGGCGGCGTCGGGTTTGGGCGGATCGAGGAAGACCAGCAGACCGGCCAGGTGGAGGTCGTGCTCGTCGGCCGCTGTGAGGGCGGTGGTCGCCGGGGCGGGGCGGGTCGCGACCGCCACGACCCGGTTGGCGGCGGCGAACTCGGCGTCCAACGCCTGACGAGCCGTCTGCGGCACCTCCGTGCAGCATGCCAGTACTGCCTCAGGGGCGCCCTTGGTGATCAGCGTGGTAGCACCGTCGGGATCGGTGACCGTGACGGAGACCATCCGCCGCTCATGGTCGAAGGGCAGGACCCCGATGCGCTTCCAGTCGCAGAGGTTCGAGCGCTGGGAGGCGGCAGCCGGGGAGTACCACAGGGCAGCGTCCAGTGGGTTGCCGCCCACCGGTCGACCTTTGTCGTCCACCCCCGTCTCCGTACACACCAGCCCCAGCCGCAGCACCTCCTCCAGCGACGCACCACCGACCGGCACGGCCCGCATGAAGTCGATGCGGCCCTGAGTCAGCGTCCCGGTCTTGTCCGTGAACAGCACGTCCACGTCGCCGAGGTCCTCGATGCACACCAGTCGCTTGACCAGCACCTTGCGCCGGCTCATCCGCCGCGAGCCCGCGGCCAGGCTGGTGGAGACCACCGCGGGCAGCAGCTGCGGCGTGATCCCGACCGCGATGGCCAGTGAGAACAGCAGCGCGTCGATCAGCGGCTTGTGCAGCGCGACGTTGATGATGAAGATCGACGTGGTCAGTGCCCCGGCGACGTATACCAGCAGCATCGAGAACCGGCGCAGCCCCACCTGGAACTCGGTCTCCAGCTGATGACCGCTCAGCCCGGCGGCGATCTTCCCGAACTCGGCCTCCGCACCGGTGGCGACCACCACCCCACGCCCGCTTCCGGAGTGCACCACGGTGCCCATCAGGGCACATCCGGACAGCTCCGCCAGCGCCGTGCCGGGCGGCACCGGGGAAAGGTCCTTGGCGACCGGCAGCGACTCGCCGGTCAGAACCGACTCGCTGCACTCCAGCCCGGTGACCTGAAGCAGCCGGAGATCCGCGGGCACGATGTCACCCAGCCGCAACTCGACCACATCGCCCGGGACCAGTCCGGTGACCTCGACCTCCTGCGGACGTCCGTCCCGCAGTACGACCGCACGGTGACGGATTTTCGCGTGCAGCGACTGGGCGGCCTTCTCCGCCCGGTACTCGTTGACGAAGCCCAGACCCACGGAGAGCGCGACGATCACCCCGATGATCCCGGCATCGCTGCGCTCACCGACGAAATAGGAGACGACGGCTGCGGACAGCAGCAGGCCCAACAGCGGGGACCGCAGCTGGTGCCACAGGACGAGCCACGCCCGGGCCCGGTGCGAGTGGACCGCGTTGGGCCCCCAGCGCCTCAGCCGCCGCTGCGCCTCGTCCGACGACAGCCCCCCGCCGGTCACCCCGAGATCGCGCAACACCTCCGCGGTGGGCCGGGCGGCCGCCGCGGCAGCACGCCCAGCGGCCACAGGCCGCGTCGCGACGGTCGTTGATACCGGTGTCACAGCTCCACCTTCGGTCCGGTACCGACCACGCCCCAAGGGGCCATCCGGCCTGTCTCCGGGACCTGCGTCCGCGAGATGCCGCCGTCGGCCGCGGGTGCGATCCACCGCCTCCTATCGGTGATGATCGCGTGCCTTCCGTACGGAAGCGGCAACGCGGTCGATCAGTTCGGGGAGGGCCGAACGCACCGGTTCGCTCAGGCCGGTGCCCAGTTCGATGTCGGACGCCTCCACGGCGTGCACCACGAGCTCGGACGGGAGTCGACCGAGAGCTTCCGCCAGGGCCACGCATTCGCCCAGGCCGAGGGCGTGGGTGCTCGCCGTACCCGCGCGGTGCGCGGCCGTTTCCGCCGCTGACAAGGTGTGCAGTCGGCCGGGCCGGGCGGGGCGCGTGCGGACGGCTTCCACCACGACCACGGTGTCGGCGCCGTGCCACAGGTCGAGCATCCGGCTGGGTTCGCCGTCACTGACCGCGAGCACGGTGTCGTCGGGAACGTGGTCCCGCAGTGCCTCCACCACGGCCGGGCCGACGCCGTCGTCGCGGCGGAAGGGGTTGCCCACGCCGATCACCACGACCCGGCCGGTCATGTGCGCTCCACCGTCAGGTCGAGGAAGTGGGTGGAGCAGGAGATGCAGGGGTCGTGGTTACGGATGGCCCGCTCGCACACGGTGGTGAGTTCCTCGTCGCCGGGGGCGGGGCCCGGCCGGTCCAGGCGCGACTGGACGGCCCGGCGCAGGTCCTCCTCGATGGCCGACTGGTTCTGGGCGGTGGGCGGAATGATGCGGGCCGCGGTGAGCGTGCCGTCCTCCGCCAGGGCATAGCGGTGGTAGAGCAGTCCGCGGGGTGCCTCGGTGGCGCCGGTGCCGACCGCCTTCCGTGGCGGGACGTCGACGGCCGGGTGGGGAGGCCGTTCGTAGGCGTCGATGATGTGCAGGGCCTCCTCCACGGCGTGCACCACTTCCACGGCGCGTACGACGATGCTGCGGAAGGGGTTGCGGCAGACCGCGCCCGCGGCCGGGTCGCCGAGCCCGGCGTCTCGCGCGGCCTCGGCCGCCGCTGGACGCAGCCAGCGGCCGTTGATGGCGTAGCGGGCCAGTGAGCCGGTCAGGTAGCGACGGCCGTCGAGGGTGGCGGTCAGGGCGGTGGAGTGCGGCACCTGCTCCTCGTGCACGTGTTGCTCGAAGTCGGCGACCGGGAACTCGCGCAGGGCCGGGCTCCGCTCGGTGTCGCTGCCGTCGCGGGCGGCCATGACCGCGGGTGTCCCGGAGTCGATGGCGTAGCGGCCCGGATCGCGCAGTGCGAGCAGATCGTAGTCGCACACGGTGTCGGGGAAGTCGAACGCGGCCACCCAGCGCACGGTCTCCAGCGCGTCCTCGCGGGCCTGCCGCAACCGGCCCGCCAGCGGGCGCAGTTCCGGAGGTGTCGGCGTGCTGTAGAAACCGCCGACGCGGACGTTGACCGGGTGGATGGCGCGGCCGCCCAGCTGTTCCAGGATCGCGTTGCCGGTCTGCTTCGTCCTCAGGCCGCGCTCGACGGCGGCGCGGTGGTCGCGGGCGAGTTCTACCGCACTGGGGTAGCCGAGGAAGTCCGGGGCGTGCAGCAGATGGATGTGCAGGGTCTGGCTCTCGATCCATTCACCGCAGTACAGCAGGCGGCGCAGCTGTGCGAGGGGCCCGTCCACAGTGACGCCGCAGGCGTTCTCGATCGCCTGGCAGGCGCTCATCTGGTAGGCGACCGGGCAGATGCCGCAGATGCGGGAAGTGATGTCCGGCGGTTCGGTGTGTCCCCGGCCGATCAGGAAGGCCTCGAAGAACCGTGGCGGTTCGTAGATGCGCAGCCGCGCCTCGTCGATCGTTCCGTCGTGGACGCGCAGGTGGAGGGCGCCTTCGCCTTCCACGCGGGCCAGTGCGTCCAGCCGCAGCACGCGGGATCCGCGATGGCTCATACCGGCCCTTCCGGGGTGGTGTCTGTCCTGGCCTTAGGGCTGTCCTGCTCCTCGGCCGCGAGATCGGGTACGGGGGCATATTCCGGCGACGCGGCGTTGAACGTGCGGAAGACACGCAGGATGTCGCGCTCGCTCATCCCGTCGTGGCGCAGCTGCCGGACCATGGAGCGCAGGTTGGGGCTGTTGCTCGGCCCGAAGCAGCCGTAGCAGCCGCGTCCGTAGGCCGGGCAGATCGCTCCGCAGCCGGAGTGGGTGACGGGGCCCAGGCAGGGGGTGCCGTGGGCCACGGTGATGCAGGTGGTGCCGCGCCTCTTGCACTCGAAGCAGACGCTGTGGTCGGGGATGCCCGGTTTGCGTCCAGCCAGGTAGGCGGTGATGACTTCGAGAAGCTGACGGCGGTCGATGGGGCATCCGCGTAGTTCGAAGTCGACGGGTACGTGAGCCGAGATCGGCGTCGAGGTCTCCAGTGTGGCGATGTACTCCGGGCGTGCGTAGACCGCGGCGCGGAACTCGGCGACGTCCCCGAAGTTGCGCAGCGCCTGGATGCCGCCCGCGGTGGCGCAGGCTCCGATGGTCACCAGGCGCCGGGAGATGTGCCGGATGTGCCGGATCCGCTCGGCGTCCTCGGCCGTGGTGATCGACCCTTCGACCAGGGAGAGGTCGTACGGTCCGCGCCCGGACAGCTCCGCGCGCTCCCCGTCGGGACCCTCGGCGGCCGACATCTCCAGGAAGTGCTCGATCCGTACCCGGTCGGTCAGGCCGAGCAGTTCGTCCTCGCAGTCGAGCAGGGTCAGCTGGCAGCCGTCGCAGGAGGCGAACTTCCACACGGCGAGTGTCGGCCGGGGATCGGCGTCCGGTCCGGTGCCGGTGTCCGGCCGCGTGTTGGTGACCATTTCACAACTCCCGTACGGAGAGCAGTGGTTCGGCCCGGTCGTAGCCGACGACCGGGCCGTCCCGGCACAGCAGAAGGGGACCGAGCTGGCAGTGGCCGCAGTGGCCGGTGGCGCAGCGCATGTTGCGTTCCAGGGACACCTGAAGGTGGTGCGGGGGCAGGCCCCGGTTCATCAGGGCGCGTGCGGTGTGGCGGATCATCACCTCGGGGCCGCACACCAGCGCGCACGTGCGCTCGGGCCGGATGTCGAAGCGGTCCAGGAGTGTCGTGACCACCCCCACAGCGCCGTGCCAGCCTGGGACGGGGCGGTCGACGGTCACCCCGACCCGGGCCGGGCCGCGCCAGCTGTCGATCTCCTCCCGGTAGAGCAGGTCGTCGGGGGTGCGGGCGCCCACAAGGATCCCGAGTGGGCCGTACGCGGCGGGCCGTTCCAGGACCGTGTGCACCACCGGTCGCAGCGGCGCCAGCCCGATGCCGCCGGCGATCACCAGGACGTCGTGGCCGGCCGTCGCGTCCAGGTCCCAGCCGGCGCCGTACGGCCCGCTCAGCCCCACGGTGTCCCCCGGGCGCAGTCGGTACAGCGCCGTCGAGACCGCGCCCACCGCGCGCACGGTGTGCACCAGCCCTCCATGCCGGCCACGCACGGAGCTGACCGAGACGGGCACCTCGCCGACGCCGAACGCGTAGATCATGGCGAACTGGCCCGGCGAGAAAGGCGGAAGCTCCCGACCCACCGGCACCAGTTCCACCGAACGGGTGTCAGCGGTCTCCGGCCGGGTGTCGGCGACCCGGTACGGCAGCGGAGGCGTCACGGTGCTCATGCCAGGCCGCTTCCGTACGGCGCGTACAAGTCCAGCAACCTGATGCGGGTCGCCTGCAGGCGCTCGGCGACGACCTCGGTGAAGCGGCGCATCAAGGCGTAGCCAAGTGCCGGGTCGGCCGCGCAGAGCTGGAGGACTTCGGTGGCGGGGAACTCCGTCGCCTGCACCGCGGTCACCGCCTCGGCCCCCAGGTGCCAGCGGTACGGCGGGGAGATCCACGACCAGCCCAGCAGCTGGCCCGGGCCGAGAGTCTCCACCACGGGCGCCGGGTGCCGGCCGGGGACGTACAGGTCGAGGGCGACCTCGCCGGAGCGCAGCAGCCAGAACCGATCGGCCGTCCCGCCCTCGTCGAACAGCCGCGTGCCGACCGGGCACGAGACGTCCAGTCCAAGGGCCAGCAGCCGTTCGCGGTGTGCAGCCGGGAGGCAGTCCAGGGACGACGGCAGGCCGGTCACGGGGCCTCCGCCTCCTCCGATGCCCGGGACTGCGTCCAGTCGTGGAGAGCGGCGGCCTCTTCGGTGATGTCGATGCCGACCGGGCACCATACGATGCAGCGGCCGCAGCCCACACAGCCGGAGGAGCCGAACTGGTCGTACCAGGTGCCCAGTTTGTGGGTCATCCACTGCCGGTAGCGGCTGCGCGTCGAGGCGCGGACCGGGCCGCCGTGCAGATGGGAGAAGTCGAGGTCGAAGCAGGAGTCCCACAGCCGCCACCGCTCCGCGTGGTCACCGGTGAGGTCGGTGACGTCCTCGGTGGTGGTGCAGAAGCAGGTGGGACACACCATGGTGCAGTTGCCGCACGTCAGACAGCGCCCCGCGACGTCGTCCCAGCGGGGGGCGTCCAGCGTGCCGGCCATCAGCTCCCGCAGATCGGCTTCGGGCATGGTCCGTCCCATGCGGTCCGCAGCGGAGGCGACGCCCGCGCGAGCCGCCTCGCGGGTGGTGGCGTCGGCCGGGCGGGCGGGCAGTTCGGCGAGGATCTCGGCGCCTTCCGCGCTGCCGCCTCGGATCCAGAAGCGGTGACCGTCGTCATCGACCACCTCGGTCATCACCAGGTCGTAGCCGGGTCCGGCCGCGGGTCCCGTGCCCATCGAGACGCAGAAGCAGGTGCCGCCCGGCTCCGTGCACTCCACCGCCACCAGGAACGCTCCGGTGCGCCGCCCCTGGTAGACGGGGTCGCGGTGCGGCCCCCCGGTGAGCACCCGGTCCTGGATGGCGATGGCCCGCAGGTCGCAGGAGCGCACCCCGAGGAACGCGTATCGGACCGGCGGGGGCTCGTCAGCCGTGAACAGCGTCCCGTCTCCCACCCGGTCGGCACTCCACTGCCGTACCCGCGCCGGGTGCAGGAACGTCTTCCACGACTGCGGGCCCGCCGCGTTCGCGAACGCGGCGCCGTCCGGCCGCTCGCGCAGCCGGTACTGCCCGGCCTCCAGCTCCACGCCCCATCCGTAGGGCAACTGGTCGGCCGATTCCAGCTCCGCCAGCACGATCGCGCCGTCCCGCACAGTGGGTCCGACCACGGTGAAACCGCGCTCGATCAGGACGTCCACCAGCGCCGCCATCCCGTCCTTGCCGATCACCATGCCGTCGGACGCGGGGGCCGACGAGGTGTTCACGTCGGTGTCCGTGTTCATGACCTTGCTCCCTCGGTACGGGTTCTCCCGGGCCCCCCGTACCGGCCTCACACACTGGTGAGGTGGTTGTTCACCTCCACCACATCGTCGATGTATTCGACCTCCCCCACCACTCTGGACATCGCGGCCTTCGACATCCGGCCTGTCAGCTCCACCACGCCGTCGTGCACCTGCACCTCGACGGCGTCACGGTCGGCCGGGGAGCAGAAGGCGTGGATCTTCGCCTCGATCTCTTCCCGGATTCCGGCGTCGTCCCTGATGAGGGCCTGCAGAAGGGCGTTGCGGCGTACCACGCCGACCAGGCGTTCATCGTGGTCGGTGACCGGGATCCGCTTCAGGCGCGAGAGCGCCGCGAGCCGGGCGGCCTCCGCGACGGTCGCTCCCGGCAGCACGGTGATCGCGGGGGTGGTCATCAGATCCGCTGCCGTCTCGCCCCGGACCTTGTCGTGCAGCCGCCGCCCCCGCAGCCGGCCAACGGGTCCCGGTCGGTGGCCGGAGGCTTCGAAGGCGACTTTGGCCAGCAGGTCGGACTCGGACACCACGCCGACCACCCGGTCGTCGGCGTCGACCACCGGGACCGCGCCGACGTGCTCGCGCGCCAGCAGGCGTGCGATGTCGCGGTACGGCAGGTCGTCCCTCATGGACACGGCGGGCACGTCCATCACGTCCCGCACCAAGGGAGCGTCGGGCTCGGCGGGCGGATGCGGCGAACGCGCCTCGGCCTCCCGTTCTCCCTTCGGGACCGGCCCCGGGGCGGGCCTTCTCGCTGGGGGTGTGGCCGGGGCCGACGCGGGCTGCCGCTCGGCACCCGCGTGTTTGGCCGAGACCGTGGCGACGGCACCCAGATACCGCAGAAGCAGGTCCTGTCGTGTTTCCTCACGAGGACGCCAGGTGTGCGACGGCACCGCGCGGCGGGCCTCAGCGCCCGTGGAGTAGTTCTCCTGCTTGTTCACGGCAGCCTCCGGACTCCGTCTGGTCGCCTACGTCCAGTCTCGCGCTCCGCGGCGCCCGGCCAAGAGCCGAACGGCCCTGCCGGAGCAGCGTCACGGCCCCGTGCGGTGCGGGCTCGTACGGAAGCGGTGAGACTGAAGGAGGGGCAGACCGGCAGGAGGACGCTCGTGGTGAGCCTGCGGGACTTCCTCGCGCGGTTCCGTCCGACCGGCACGCCGGGAGCCGCTGTCACCGGAGTCCCCGCCGACCGGGCGGCGGAGCGTGCTGCGGAACTGGAGCCGTCCCTCGCACTGCTGGCTGACGTCCAGCGGGAGGCGGCCCGCATCCGTGCCGCGGCGGACCGCGAGGCCGAGGTGATACGGCAGAGCGCCGCCCGGCAGGCGGCGGAGATCGTGGCGGCGGCGCGCGCAAGGGCGCCACGCGTCCGGCAGGAGGCCGCCGCGCCCGTACGCCGTTCCGGCCAGAGGGAAGCGGGGGAGATCCGCGCGGCCGGGGAACGCGCCGCCTCGCTGGTGCGGGAGCGAGCCCGGGAGCGCATGCCCGCCGTGGTCGACCGCTTGGTGGCCGATGCCCTGCGCAGCACACACCGGTCCGGGGAGAGGTCGTGAGCGCCGGGTGGGTTGCGGGAGTGGTCCGCGCCCGGGCCCTGACCGTCCGGTGCCCGGGGCCGAGCGGGGCACGCGAGACGGCGGCGAGCACGACGCTCGACGACGCGCTGCATGGCCTGGCCGGAACGCTGTATGGGAAGTACGTACGGACGGCGGTCTCGTTGCCGGAGGCGCAGCGGGCGGTCACCGCCACGTTGCTGTGGCATCTGCGGGTGCTGTCGGGCTGGCTGCCCCGGGGTGGTGCCCGCCTGCTCCGTCCGCTCGCCGCGGGATTCGAGATCGCCAACGTCGCGTCCCGGCTGCCGGTACGGGGTAGTCCCGGCGCGGATTCCGAAGGCCCGGCATGGCAGCCGTACCGACTCGGCGCCCTGGAGACCGCCTGGCGGGTTCTGGAGCGTGCCGTGACCCCCGCTGAACTGCGCGCCGCACTCGCGGTCTCGCCCTGGGGCGATCCGGGCGCCGAGGCGCCGTGGGCGCTGATCACGGGCATGCGGATGGCGGCTGCCCGGCGAACCGCAGGGGCCGTACCGTCCGCACGGCGCTGGGCCCAGGGACGCGCCGCCCTGCTGACGGCGCGCGAACGGTTCGTGCACCGTCGCCATCTGCTGACGCCCGCGCGCCGGAACGCGGCGGCGTTGCTGGGATCGCGGGCGGTCGACGCGCCGTCGTTCCGGGACTTCCGCGATCGCCTGCCGTCCGCGGCCCGCTGGGCCCTCGAGGGCGTCGAGGAGCCGGGCGAACTGTGGCGGGCCGAGGCCCACTGGTGGCGGGCCCTGCACGAGGACGGCGCCGCCATGCTGCGCGAGGGCCGGTACGGGCCCCGGACGATGGTGGGAGCCGTGGCGGTGCTGTCCGTGGATGCCTGGCGCGTACGGGCGGCCCTGGAGTCTGCGGCCCGCGGCGGGCGTCCGCTGGAGGAGTTCGATGCCCTGGTCTGAGGCGATGACGCCGGTCCGGATGCGACGCGTGGCGGTGATCGTGCCGCAGGCGGGGCTGCGGGACACGCTGGTGCGGATCGCCGAGGCGGGCTGCGTCGAGGTGGACCGGGTCGAGGAGTCGGCCCCGGGAGCGGCGGGCCGGCGGCTGCAGCGGGACCCGACGCGCTCCGCACCATCCGCCGTCTCAGGGCGGCCGGACTGGACCGGCTGCTGATGCTCACCGGAGGCCGCCCGGAACCGGCCCGTGAGGTGGGAGCGGTCCTGGGCCTGGACGACGTGCGCACCGGGCAGCTGCCCGCCGACAAGATCGCCGCGGTGCGCGAGGAGAGCGAGCGGGCCCGTCACGGTCATGGTCGGCGACGGTGTCGACGACGCCCCCGCCCTCGCCGCGGCCGACGTCGGTGTCGCCATGGGCGCCCGTGGGTCCACCTCGGCCTCGGAGGCCTCAGAGATCGTCCTGACCACGAACCACGTGGGGCGCCTGGCCGACGCGATGGAGATCGCCGCACGCATCCGCCGGATCGCGGTGCAGAGCGCCGCGGGCGGCATGGCAATGTCGCTGGCCGCCATGACGGCCGCGCTCCTCGGCCTGCTCCCGCCCGCACCCGGCGCCCTCCTCCAAGAGGCCATCGACGTGACCGTCATCCTCAACGCGCTGCGCGCCCTGCTCCCGCCATCCGGCGTACGCCCCACCCTGGAACCGGAGGCCGAGAGCCTCATCCACCGCTTCGACACCGAGCACGACGACCTCAGGGACACCCTCGACGCCATCCGGGAAGCCGCCGGTCTCCTCGCCTCGGGCCACGGGTCCCGCTCCCTGACCGCCGTACGCCAGATCGACCACCTGCTCAGAGACCGCCTGCTTCCCCACGAACACGCGGAGGAACACGAGCTCTACCCCGCGCTGGACCGGCGACTCGGCCCGGAGGCCACCGACACCATGAGCCGCGCCCACGCGGAGATCGAACGCCTGGCGGAGCGCATTGCCACCCACGTACGCCTGGCCGACGGGGAAGGCGGACTCCGGCCGGAGCAACTCGACGACCTGCGCGCCTCGCTGTACGGCCTCCACACGATCCTGCGCCTGCATTTCGCACAGGAGGAGGAGAGCTACTTCTCGCTGGCGCGGTGGCCGCTCAGGGCAGCTCCGGTACGACGGCCACCGGGCACTGGGCGTGGTGCAACAGCGTGTGTCCCACCCTTCCCAGGCGCAGTCCACGGGGGTCGTGGCTGCGGCGGGCTCCAATGACCACGAGGTCCGCGGCGGCCGAGCGGTGCAGCAGCACCCTGTGGGCGGACCCCTCAACCGTGGTCCTGTTCACCCGGACGTCCGGGTGATCGGCCGCCGGGTCCTGCAGCAGAGCGTCGATCAGCGTGGACGCGCGCTCCTGGTGGTAGAGCGCCGGATCCCCGGTGAGCAGGGGATGCTGCATGGGTTCGTGCGCCGGCCGGCGCCAGGCGCGGACGACATCCAGGACACAGTGCCGTACCTCGGCCTCCCGAAGGGCGAACCGCGCCGCAGCACCGCTCGTGCCGGGTTCGCCGGCGCCGAGCAGGACCCGCTCGTGGGTGCCCCGCAGCCCCGCCTCGTCTCCCCGGACGACAATCACCGTCCCGGAGGCGCGGCCCGCCACGGCCAGGCTGACCGTGCCGAGGAGCACCCCCTGCAACTCGCCACGGCCACGGCATCCCGTCACCACGGCCGTGGCGTTGCCACTCTCGCGCAGCAGTGCGTCCACCGGGTCCTCGGGCAGGACCCCGTCCGTGACCTTCACGTCCGGATTGCGGCGCCGGGCGCGTTCCGCCGCCGTGCCGACGATGTTGTCCGCCATCACCTGGTGCGCCGGCCTCTGCAGACCGGCCGAGGTCACGACGCCTTCGTACCGCTCCCACAGGGACGCGTACACGAGCCGCAGCGGCAGGCCGTGCCGAGTTGCCTCGTCGGTCGCCCAGTCCACCGCGAGGAGACTGGAATCCGATCCGTCGACGCCTACGACCACGGGCAGTCCCATGGTCCTCACCGCCTTTCCTCAGTCCGGGAAACCCGTGCAAGACCAGGTACTGCCACCATCACGCCGACCAGTGAGCCACAAGAAGGGCATATCGCCCTCTTTGGCGCGGCATTCGGCCCAAGCCGCTCTATGCGCCAGGCGCACAGCTCCGTCCGGAAGGCACGGGTCCGCATGGGTCTCCAAGAGGTCCGAACGGCCCTCCCCCGGAGTCCCGGGCGCCCCACGGTCTGGAAGGTGATCAACCGTCCGGATCGGTTCCGGAGGGGGTTCAGTGACCGCACCACGCTTGGACGTGTCCGCCGCCGCCGCATTCGTCGAAGACGCCACGGCGGCTCCATCGCAGCACAACGCGCAGCCCTGGAGATTCCGGTTCTTCAGCGACACCGGCATTCTTCAGGTCCACGCCGACCCGGAACGCACCCTGCCGAAGACCGACCCCGACGGGCGCGGCATGCATCTGGGCTGTGGTGCCGCACTGTTCAACCTGCGGGTGGCCGCGGTGGCGGCAGGCCGGGAGCCCCTCACCCGGCGCCTGCCCACACCCGCGGTGATGGCACGTCCGGGCTGAAACGTCGTCGAGACGGCAAGGACCATGTACCGCCTCAAGGTGAAGCGGCTGCCCGTGGTCGACGAGACGGGCAGGCTCGTCGGGAGCGTAGCCGATCGGATCTGCTGCGGCCGTTCCTGCGCAGCGACACGGCGATCAGCGACGAGATCCACCAGGACGTGCCGCGCGCGACCCTGGGCCTTCCCTCGGACGCCGTGCGGGACGGCGTGCGGGACGGCGTGGTGACACTGAAGGGCCGGGTCGAGGAGAGAACGCTGATTCCGGTCATCGAGCGTCTGTGCCGGTCCGTGGACGGCGTGGTCGCCGTGCATCAGTCGATCGGCTACGCGTACGACGACCTCGGATCCGACCTCGAACGGCCGCTGCCACCCGGCGCGGGAAGCAGCGGCCATGAAGCACCTGCGCGCCGTGGGTGACGTGATGACCGCCGCTCAGGCCGGGGAGGCCCTCCCGACATCGGGGTGATTCCCCGCCGCTACGGCTGTCGTGCGCCCTGCCTACGCGAAAGTCCCCGCCCCTTGAGGACTGACCGTCATGCAACACCGCACTGGCCGCCACCGCCGTGGCCCGCGGTGTGTGCCGGACGCCAGGAGGACAGCGTCCTGCGTCTCGGCAGGGCGGGAGTCGAGGTCGTCGAAACCGGCCTCGCGCACGAGTCACGGGCCGTCGGGGCCGGGTCATACGTAGTGCCGGACCGCCCTGCTCGTCATTCCGGGCGCACGATGACAACTGGGCACCTGGCATGCGCGGCGACATGCTGGCTGACGGACCCCAGCAGGGCTCGGGCGAACCCGCCCCGCCCCCTGCTCCCCACGACCAGCGCCTCAGCGCCCTCGGCGGCCATCAGAAGCACCTCGACGGTGTTACCACGGACGACAAGCCCCCTGACCGTGGAGACTCCCTCGGCTCCCAGCACATCCTTCAGCTCCTGGCTCAGCCGTTGCCGGGCGACGGCCTCGTCGAAGTCGGCGTCCACGGCCAGAGCCGACCAGCCGTACGCGCCGGGCAGATCCCACGCCACCACCGCGTCCACGGTTCCGCCGACCAGGCCGGCGTACCGCACGGCCCAGCGCAGCGCCGCGTGCGAGGACGGCGAACCGTCGACACCGACCACGACACGAGGCCCGGAAGTCTCCGTGCCCATACGTCTCACCTCTCCCGCGGCCCTCTGGCCGACCACGCCGGATGCCGTTCTTCGCCTCCACGCTGCGCGACTGCGTGGCGCCGCGCCAGGGAAGGGCGGCCGAGTGGGCCCTGCGCCGCCGCTCAGTGGGCCGATCGGCCCTTGGCACGCTGCGGCGAACGGGAAGACTGGAGAAGGTAGGCGTCGAAACGAGCCGAACGAGCCGGTGCTTCGCCGGGCGAACGGCACGACACACGGGCGAGGAAGGCACCGCCATGACGGTCGACGTCATCGCCAAGACGGCATCCACTTCCGTGCCCCCGGTCCTGACCGACTACGACCGGGCCTGCGCCGAGTTCAGCTGGGCCGCTGCGCGTGACCAGCTCTCCGGACTGCCGGGCGGTGGTCTGAACATCGGGTACGAGGCCGTCGACCGGCATGTGGCCGAGGGCCGGGGCGACCGGGTCGCACTGCGCTGCGTACGCCGCGACGGGACGGCCGAGTCCATCGCGTACGCGGAGCTGGCACGGCTGACGAGCAGGTTCGCCCGGGTGCTGCGTGGCCTCGGCGTGGGTCGTGGTGATCGCGTGTTCACGCTGCTGGGCCGTTGCCCGGAACTCTTCGCGGTGGTCCTCGGCACGCTCAGGAACGCGTCCGTGCTCTGCCCGCTCTTCTCCGCCTTCGGCCCGGATCCCGTGGCCCAGCGCATGCGCCTCGGGCGCGCCCGTGTCCTCGTCACCACCGAACAGCTGTATCTGCGCAAGGTCGCCCCCATCCGGGACGGCCTTCCCGGACTCGACCATGTGCTGGTCGTCGGTCCGCGCAGTCAGGACCTCCCGGGGGTGCTCTCGTTCGACGCGCTGATGGCAGATGCCGACGAGGACTTCACGGTGCCGCACACCGACCCCGACGACATGGCGCTGCTGCACTTCACCAGCGGCACCACCGGTGCCCCCAAGGGCGCGGTGCACGTGCACGAGGCCGTCGTCGCCCACCACATCACGGCGGCGTACGCACTGGACCTCCATCCGGGCGACACGTACTGGTGTACGGCGGACCCCGGCTGGGTCACGGGCATGTCGTACGGCATCATCGCCCCGCTCACACACGGCGTCACGCTCGTCGTCGACGAAGGCGACTTCGACACACGCCGCTGGTACGGCATTCTCGCCGAGGAGCGGGTCACGGTCTGGTACACCGCTCCCACCGCGCTGCGCATGCTGATGCGGGCCACGCCCCGTGAGGGCCCGTACGACCTGCCGCACTCCTTCGACCTGTCCGCGCTCCGCTTCATCGCCTCCGTCGGCGAGCCGCTCAACCCCGAGGTGGTGCTGTGGGGCCGGGACGTGCTGGGGCTCCCGGTCCACGACAACTGGTGGCAGACCGAGACCGGCTGCATCGTCATCGCCAACCTGGCGGCCTGTCCGGTCAAGCCCGGGTCGATGGGCCGCCCGCTGCCGGGCATGGTGGCGACCGTCCTGGAGCGCGCGCCCGACGGCACGGTGTGGCGCTCACCCGAGGGACGCGTCCGGGAGGTCGAGGAGCCCGACAAGGAGGGCGAGCTGGCCCTGCGGCCGGGCTGGCCTTCGATGTTCCGCGGCTATCTGCACGACGAGGACCGGTACGCGGCCTCCTTCGCCGACGGCTGGTACCTGACGGGGGACGTGGCGCGCAGGGACGCGGACGGCTACTTCTGGTTCGTGGGCCGCGGTGACGATGTCATCAAGTCCGCCGGCCACCTCGTCAGCCCGTTCGAGGTGGAGAGCGCCCTGCTGGAGCACCCGCAGGTCGCGGAGGCGGGGGTGATCGGTCGTCCGGATCCGACCGCCGGCGCGATCGTGAAGGCGTATGTGTCCCTGCGCCCGGGCGTTGAGCCGGACGACGACATCCGGCGCGACCTCCTCACTTTCGCCCGCCGCAAGCTGGGGCCCGCGGTGGCGCCTCGCGAGATCGCCTTCGACCGGAGCCTGCCCCACACCAGGAGCGGCAAGGTCATGCGGCGACTGCTGCGGGCCCGGGAACTCGGCCTGCCGGAGGGCGACACCTCGACCCTCGAGTCACCCGAGCCGCCGGAGTCATCGGCCCCGTCCGGTGCGCCGGAGGCCACCGAACACCACGAAAACTCGGAGCACCTGCCATGAGCACCGCCCGCAGGAAGCAGCCGGCCAAGGCCACCCGCCAGGGCACGCACCAGGACGCAGCGGCCAAACACCACCGGGATCTCCTGTCCTGCATGCTGCTGATCCGCCGCTTCGAGGAACGCTGTGTCGAGTTGTACAGCGCCGCGAAGATCCGGGGATTCGTGCATCTCTACATCGGGGAGGAGGCCGTGGCGGTCGGCGTGCTCCAAGCGCTCGACGAGGCCGACGCCGTCGTCTCCACCTACCGTGAACACGGCCACGCCCTCGCCCGCGGCGTTCCTGTCGACGCCGTCATGGCGGAGATGTACGGCAAGGCCACGGGGTGCAGCCGCGGCCGCGGCGGGTCGATGCACCTGTTCGACGCGGACCGCCGCTTCTACGGCGGCAATGCGATCGTCGGCGGCGGCATCCCGCTCGCCGCCGGGCTCGCCCTCGCCGAGAAGATGCGCGACGGACCGGGCATCGTGTGCTGCTTCTTCGGCGACGGCGCCTTCGCCGAAGGCGAGTTCCACGAGACCGCGAACCTCGCCACCCTTTGGGGCCTGCCGCTGCTGCTCGCCTGCGAGAACAACCTCTACGCGATGGGCACCCCGCTCCCCGCCGAGCACGCGCAGACCGACCTGGCCATGCGCGCCGCCTCCTACGGCATGCCCGCCTGGGCCGTCGACGGCATGGACGTCGTCGCCGTCGAGGATGCGGCACGCCGCGCAGTCGACGGCATCCGCGCGGGACATGGCCCGCACTTCCTCGAACTCCACACCTATCGCTTCCGCGCCCATTCCATGTACGACCCCGACCGTTACCGCGACAAGGCCGAGATCGAACGCTGGCGTGCCCGTGACCCGCTGGTGCTGCTCGCGGAGAGGATGAGGGCGGCGGGTGAACTCGACGACGCGTCATACGCCGAACTGGACCGGCGCGCCACGGACGAGGTCGACGGCGCCGTGGCCGCCGCCGAGGCCGCCCCGGTGGAGCCCGTCGCCGACCTCCTCCGCCACGTCAGCGCGGCCCCCGGCGACCTGCCGGAGGCACGCCGATGAAGACCGTCACGACGACGTACCGCGAAGCGCTGCGCGAAGCCCTTCGCGAGGCGCTGTCGTCCGACGACCGGGTCTTCCTACTGGGCGAGGACGTCGGCAAGTACGGCGGTGCCTTCGGCGTCAGTCTCGGTCTGGTCGAGGAGTTCGGGCCCGAGCGGGTGCGCGACACCCCGCTGTCCGAGTCCGCGTTCGTCGGCGCGGGCATCGGCGCGGCCGTCGCCGACATGCGGCCCATCGTCGAGATCATGACGGTCAACTTCAGTCTGCTGGCGCTCGACCAGATCCTCAACAACGCCGCCACGCTGCGGCACATGTCCGGCGGGCAGCTCTCGGTACCGGTCGTCATCAGGATGACCACCGGTGCCGGACGGCAGCTCGCCGCGCAGCACTCACACAGCCTGGAAGGCTGGTACGCCCACATCCCCGGCATCCGCGTCCTCGCGCCCGCGACGCTCCAGGACGCGCGCGGCATGCTCGCCCCCGCACTCGCCGACCCCGACCCCGTGGTCATCTTCGAGCATGGATCGCTCTACAACTTCTCCGGCGAACTCCCCGCCTCGGACGGCCTCCTGGACATCTCCTCCGCAGCCGTCCGCCGCCAAGGTGACGACATCACGCTGCTCACCTACGGCGGTTCCCTGCCCAAAGCCCTTTCTGCGGCGGACCTTCTCGCCGCCGAGGGCATCAGCGCAGAAGTCGTGGACCTCCGCACCCTGCGCCCTCTGGACGACGCCACGGTCATCGCATCGGTGGCCAGGACGCACCGCGCCGTCGTCGTCGACGAGGGCTGGCGCACCGGCAGTCTCGCCGCCGAGGTGTCCGCCCGGATCACCGAGCAGGCCTTCTACGAACTCGACGCACCCGTCGGCCGGGTGTGCAGTGCGGAGGTGCCGATCCCCTACGCCCGCCATCTGGAGGAGGCCGCACTGCCGCAGCCGAAGGACATCGTCGCCGCGGCCCGCGAGGCGGTGGGGCACCATGGCTGAGTTCACCATGCCCTCGCTCGGCGCGGACATGGAGGCGGGCATGCTCCAGGAGTGGCTCGTCGCACCCGGTGACACAGTGGCTCGCGGCGATGTGATCGCCGTCGTCGAGACCGACAAGTCCGCGGTCGAAGTCGAGTGCTTCGAGTCCGGAACCGTCGGCCGACTGCTCGTCGCGCCAGGCACGAGGGTCCCCGTGGGTGCACCACTGGCCCTCATCGAAGCAGCCGGGCCGGAGGAAGCGGCAAGGAAGGCCCCGGCGGCCGTAGCGACGCCGGCGGAGGAGTCCGGAGAGCCCGTCCCTGGTACGCCGTCCGAAGAGCGGGCTGAAGGGACGGTGGCGCAACCGAAGGCCCCGGCCGCGGCGAGGCGCCCACCGGCCGAGCGTACAGAACCCACCACGCCAGCCGCCGCCGCGACCGTGCCGCAGTCCGGCGTGGCGCACGCCGAAGCAGGGCCACTGGTACGACACCTCGCCCACGAACGGGGCATCGACCTGGCGACGGTTCACGGCAGCGGGCCCGGGGGCAGGATCACCCGTACGGACGTCGAGCAGGCCGCACACGAACCCGCCCGACGTGTGCGCGCAACCCCCTACGCCCGACGCCTCGCCGCAGAACAGCACATGGATCTCCGCGCACTTCACGGCACCGGTGAGAAGGGAGCCGTGCGGGCCGCCGACGTGAGGGACGCCGCGCGCACTCCGTCCGTCCGTATGTCCGCCGCCGGCGTCACCGAAGCCCCGCCACCCGCGCCGACGCCGGTCCCGCCGCCCTCCCGCGCCGAGACGACCCCCCGAGAGCCGACCGCGATGCGCCGTGCCATCGGCGACCTCATGAGCCGGGCCAAGCGGGAGATCCCGCACTACTACGTCGCCACGACGATCGACATGGCGGCAGCGGTCGCCTGGCTGCGCGAACGCAACCGGGAACTGCCCGTAGGAGAACGGATGGTGCCGACCGCTCTGTTGCTCAAGGCCGTGGCCGACGCCGCCCTCGAGGTCCCCGGTCTCAACGGCTCCTGGCAGGGCGGGGGTTTCGTCCCAGGCGACGGCGTGCACCTCGGATTCGCCGTATCGCTGCGCGGTGGAGGCCTCGCCGCGCCCATCATCCGTGACGCCGACTCGCTGACGCCGGTGAAGTTGATGGCCCGGCTCAAGGATCTCGTCGAGCGGGCCCGGAGAGGACGGCTGCGCGGCACCGAGGTCACCGGTAGCACCCTCACCGTCACCAGCCTCGGCGACCAGGGCGTCGAGACGGTCTTCGGTGTCATCCATCCGCCCCAGGTCGCCCTGGTCGGTTTCGGGGCCGTGGTCGAGCGCCCTTGGGCGGACCACGGCATGCTCGGTGTGCGGCCGGTCGTGACGGCCACCCTGTCGGCGGACCACCGAGCCACCGACGGCGCCGTGGGAGCCCGGTTCCTGACCGCCGTCGACCGCCTGCTGCAGAAACCGGAGGACCTGTGATGGACCGGAGCGAAGCCCAGACCGCCGTCGAGGAAGCGATCACCCGCGTGGTGCCCGGCGCCGACCTCACCCACCTGGACCCGGACGCCGCGTTCCGTGACGCGCTCGAATTCGACTCGCTGGACTTCCTCAGCTTCGTGGAGATCCTCTCGGAACGCACCGGCCTGCGCACCGACGAGGAGGACCACCCGCGCCTGACCACCCTGAACGACAGCATCGACTTCCTGGTCGCACGGACGCCCTGACCCTGACCTGCGGACCGCCCCTCACAGGCGTTGAACGGCGACTAGCCGGTCGCCCAGCGTCCCTTCACCGGGCGCGACGCCCCGTCCACCGTGGTTCCACGAGCTCCCACTCCCGATCCCACTGCTCGAAGCGGCGACGATCGAGGCGGCCGCGAACACCATTCCACACACCGCCCACGATCAGGGCAGCACCCGCCGCGGCGGCGAAGCCCATTCCGACACCGGCGAGCGCTGCCGAGTCCGACGTGGGAGGCGGCGTGGCGACGTTGCCGTGGGTATCCAGCCACACGGTCGCCGTGCCTCCCTTCCTCTGCCAGGCCCCTACCGGTGCCACGGCGGAGCGGGCCCCGCGGGCATCACTCCAGTGGACCGACGCATGAGAACTGAGCTTGCCGTCGGTGCGATCGCCACCGTCCTTGGCATCGGACAGCAGCCGCGCCGTGACCCGGTGCCGTTCAGCCATCTGCACTTGACGCAGCCGGCTGTCATGGTTGTAGGTCGCGCTTCCGGCGATCCACGCCGCCATCGGCGCGGCCGCTAGGAGTACGGCCATCAGCAGCAGCCGGACCCCACGCTCGAAGCGGTCCGACCGCCGTTCGAGTGGATTTCCCCGAACGCCCAGTGCCCTGGCATGCCGCCTTCGGCCCGACTGGTACGAAGGCCGGTGTCCCCGAAGACGCGTCCGCATGGCACGGCCTCCTCACATCAGTGGTGTGCGCCTCGTGCCCATCGTGGCGTGCTCGGGGCCGGACCGGGTAAGGGCCCTGCAGCCTCTTCGGGTACCCGATCGGCCCTTGGCGCTCCCAAAGGGAGGCACACAGCAGCCGCAGCGACAGTCCGTGGCGCGCGGCCTCGTCCACCGCCCAGTCCACCGCCTGAAGCCTGCATTCCCCCGCGACAGGCGCAATGGCCTGCGACGGGGGTTCGGCCGGATGCCGACCGGCCGCTCCCTTGGGACGCTGGAGGGACAGGGCCGAGGCTGCGAAGCACCGACGTACTCCGGCGAAGCGCTGTGCGCTTCCTGCCGCGCCCGGCCTGATCGTCGCGGGAGGAGGTCTCCATGGCCGGGACACCGCACATCGTGAGCGATGTGATGACCATGGCGGTGGTGGCCGTCGGGCGCCACGCACCGTTCAGGGAGATCGTCAGGACCATGGAGCAGTGGAAGGTCAGTGCCCTGCCGGTCCTGGAGGGCGAGGGCCGCGTCATCGGGGTGGTGTCCGAAGCCGACCTGCTGCCCAAGGAGGAGTTCCGCGCTGGTATCCCGACCCCGTCCGAGCAGCGGGAGCTCCTGTCCGCCACGTCCAAGGCCGGAGGTCTGACCGCCGGAGCCCTAATGAGCACCCCTGCGATCACCGTGCATCCCGACGTCACCTTGGCGCAGGCGGCCCGGATAATGGCCGTGAAGCGCGTCAAACGGCTCCCCGTCGTGGACGACGAAGGCATGTTGCGGGGGATCGTCAGCCGGGCCGACCTGCTGAAGGTCTTCCTTCGGTCGGACCAGGACTTGGCGGAAGAGGTCCGCCGCACCGTCGTCGCCCCGCTCTTCCCGGCTCTCGCGGAGACCATCCATGTGGACGTGAAAGACGGAGTCGTCACCCTTCGCGGTCATATCAGGGACACCTCGCTCATCTCCGTCGCCGCGCGTCTCGTTCGCGCCGTGGAGGGTGTCGTGGACGTGGAATGCCACCTCACTGAGGCCCACAGCGTCGGCGTCGGACCGACTGACCTGCCCACAGCTGCCGTTGACCGTGGCCACGGCAGACGAGAAGAGTTGTGACACCTTGAGAGGGCCGCCACGCCCGCGTCGACCAGACAGCCCGGCAGGCAGTGGCGGATGTGACGTCGGCCGGTGCCTGGACCGCTCGTTCACACCGACGCGTGAGGCCTGCCTGACCGAAGATCAGATGCGCGGTCGGCGGTTCGCGCAGTTCATGCCGGGCTCCGCCTCCAGGAGGTGGAGGGCGGAATGCGTGGTGTGTACAGCACGGGCGGAGCCGAACACCTTGAGGTGTACGCCGACACCCGGGCCGAACCCGGTGAGCGGACCTCGTCGGTGACTTCGTCCCCGGTGAGGAATGTCTTCAGCACCCGGCGCTTGACGGAGACGGAGCCGACCTCGGCAAGGCAGCGCACGGGCAACATGTCGGGCTTCCCTCGAGGACCACCCCGGTCGACCGCAGGATTGCGCACCACGAGGACCGCAAGGGGCTGGGGGCACGTGCCCGGACGCTCGTTGCTCCGCCGCGCCGTCCGCCCCCGCGCCGAGGTTTTCCGCCAGCCGGAACAAAGCGGACAGCGCGTCCCTGATGGTGGCCAAGGCCCTTCCCGTCATGCCCGAAGGTGGGCCGCCCGTCCCCCGTCGAGGACCTTCGACCCGTACCGGCCTGCGGGCTCCTTCGACACGCTGGGTGGTGACAAGGACTCCTTCCACCACCACATCATCGGAGGAGCAACCACATCATCGGAGGAGCAACGTCATGACTCTCCACCACGCGCGCTGGCTCCCGCACCGGAACCAGACGGTTCCTCCGGCCGACCAGCCCCGCGATCTGGCCAAACAGGACGGGCTCAACCCCGCCGCAGCCAGGGTGGCAGCAGGCGCACGGCTGATCATGAGCTTCGTGTTCCTCTGGGCCTTCCTGGACAAGACCTTCGGCTTCGGCTACATCACACCACCGTCAAGAGCATGGATCAACGGTGGCTCCCCCACGATGGGCTTCCTCAGGCGCGTCAACGTCGGTCCCCTGGAGTCGACCTTCCGCAGCTGGGCCGGCGCAACCTGGGCCGACTGGCTGTTCATGCTGGGGCTCCTGGGCATCGGGCTCGCCCTGCTGGGCGGTGTCGCGCTCAGGATCACCGCGGTCTGCGGCACGATCATGCTTGTCTTGATGTGGGCTGCGGAATGGCCGCCCGCAAAGCACCTCTCCGACGGATCTCCGAGCATGTCCACCAATCCTGTGGTGGACTACCACATCGTCTACGCGGTGCTCCTGATCGTGCTCGCCGCGGTGGGCGCCGGAAACACCTGGGGGCTGGGCCGTGCCTGGGCGTCCCTGCCGCTGGTCCGCGACCATGCCTGGCTCCGCTGACATCGGGCCGCAGGTCGGAAACACCGGGTGGTGATCGTGTCGGCGAGGTCGAGGAAGGCGTCGATGACGGTGGCCTGGCGCTCGTAGCAGCGGACGAGCCGATGGAAGGCGTTCCGCCAGGTGTGGGTGCGTTCGAGCTGCCAACGCCGACTGGGGTGGGCGCCTTCCCGTTCGTGCGCGATCCGGCCGTGCAGGCCGCGTTCGTCGAGCAGAGTGCGGGTCTTGTCGGAGTCGTAGCCGGCGTCCAGGTGCACGGTGACGGGACCTGTGGGGCGCGTGGCGGCACGAACTGGGCCCGCCTACCGGTTCAACGCCACGTCGGTACCAGCGGCGCGGCGGCTCATAAGGCGGCGCACGACCATGATCGTCGCATGCGCGACCGTGATCGCTGCGACGGCAGCGAGGATGACCAAGCCCACCGTCTGCGCGCCCGTCTCCTCGCGCCAGCACCGTCGCAGTTGCACCAGCTGAGGGGACGGCACCGCCCGCAAGGTGACGATTCGCCACTGAAGCCCGCTGGACACAACTGGCCAACGAGCACGGGCCCACTGGAGACACGGACGCTGCCCACAAGCCGACTAGCCTTCGACTAACCTCGATCTTTCGTGACGGTCCCTCGGTTTCTTCGGCGTGCCGTTTCGGTTGTTCGGGCTGATGGCGGCCAGCTATTGGCCCAGCCGTCGCGTCGGGTGAGCGCCGGGTTCCACGGCTCCGGTCGGGGTGGTGCTGCTCGCAGGGACGGGAACATGCTGGTCAGCCAGGATGCCCAGCCGTGCCAGGGCATCTGTGATCACGTCGGTCCAGGGCCAGTGGCGTGCGATTCACAGGTGCCGGCGGTGGGCGGTCGTGACGATCCGGGCTGCGACGAAGAAGAGGCGGAGTCGGAGACGGCGGGGTTCCCACCTACGAATTTCGCCGGCCCGACCGACGTCCTCGGATACCACTCACGACTACTCAGAGCCGGGGATCAGAAACACGCACCATGCCAGCGGCGCTGTTGGAGGGGCCAGGTGGCCGAGCATCTCCTCCCGGATGACGCCCCATCCCATCCGATGAGGGAGCGCCACTGTCCGCGGCCTCACCTCCCTCGGCGACATCCTGGTCCGGCGCACCAGCCGATCCGGCCCGTCGACCGAGCCGCAGCGCGGTGCCGTCCTTGTAGCGGGGCGGGGCCGCCGGGTGTGTTCTGCGGAGGCGTCAGGCGCTTGAGGCAAGCGGAGCACGTCGACCGATCCGGCGCGCAATCACTGTGCGTATCCACTCGAAAGGACTACGTGAAGGGGTGGGGGCGTACGTGTGCGAGTCACATGAGGAGAAGGCGCCCGCACCCATAGCGCCCCGAAGGAGGACGTCATGTCCCGTCACTCGATACGTAGGCTCCTGGTCGGTCTGTGCACACTGACGGCCGCCTCGCAGGCTGTCACGGCCGTGGCCCTTGCGGTGCCGGCCGATAAGCACCGGGCCGCGTACAGCGCCGCGCAGGCCCTGAGCCCGCAGACGCTCTCAGACCTCACCACCGCGATGAAGGGCGAAGGGTTCGCCTACGCCTCCTACAACCTGTACGGCGCCCAGGCCGACCGCGAGGGCCAACCGGCCGTGGGCAAGCTCTTCCGGACCACAGCGCAGACCGAGCTGAACGAGCACCTGCACGAGGCAGCCACCCTGGCCGGCGCGGTCGGAACGGACGCGGCCAACCTGCGCCAGGCCATCAACGGCGAAACCTACGAGCATCAGGTCATGTACCGCGGCTTCGCCGACCAGGCCCGCAAGGACGGAGACCTCGAGGCCGCCAAGCTGTTCTCCGAGATCGCCGCGGACGAGGGCCGCCATCGCGATGCCTACCGCACCGCGCTCATGGTCGTGACCACCGGCCGCGGCACTGTTCCGGCGCCGCCGAAGGCCGGCATGGTGCCGGTATCCGCAGGGCTGCCGAAGGTGAAGGCCGCCCGCACAAAGGCCAACCTCGCCACGGCGATGCACGGTGAGGGCTTCGCCCACGCCAGCTACATGCTGTTCGCCGCCCACGCCGAGCAGAACGGCAACCCCGCCCTGGCCCGCCTTTTCGAAGGCACAGCCGGGGTCGAACTGCATGAACACTTCGCCGAAGAAGCGGTCCTGGCCGGTCTGGTGGGTACCACGAAGGACAACCTGAGCAAGTCCGTCACCGGGGAGCACAACGAGGCCACCAACCTGTACCCGGGGTTCGCCGAGCGGGCCGCGGCCGTCGGCGACACCGCCGCCGCCACCTACTTCCGCGACACCGCCGACGACGAGGCCAAGCACGCAGCCGCCTTCCAGCAGGCACTCAACCAGATGCCCTGACTCCGGCCAAGCCGCGAAACTGTCTGCGGGAACCACCTCTCCAGCGCCCACCACGAGAACGTCACCAACAGCGCCTCGGCCAGCGGCACCATGCGCACCCCCGGCGTCGGTGAGACGCCGGGGGTGCGCAGCGCGTGTTCCAGCAGGGCCCGCGGCCCGGAAGAGCGCCGGCGTAGGCGTGCGGGACGAACGCCCTGCCATGACACTCCCACACTCCCCCGCACCCGGCACCAGCCAGACCTCCAGCGCTCCTGGCAGCTGCCACGCTCGTTCACCACTGGATGGCAGTGCGCAGGGGGCGCACCCATGCGGTGTGCGCCCCCTGCCCACTGTCAGTAGTGCTCTTCCCGGTAGACGCCGTCGGCCTCGACACCACGGCCCCACTCGCCAAAGCTCGTGTTCGCCAGCTCCATGTTGATGACGAATGAACCGGCCGCTGCGAGGGTGATCCTGAACGGATCGTCGTCATCGTCGGGCAGGTTGTTCACGGCCAGCAACGGGAGCTCTGGGGAGGCCAGTGCTCGCTCGTCGGCGATGAGCACGAGAGTGCTGTCGGGCCAGTCCTCGTCATCGCGCCCGATCCGCGCCTGGATCTGATCCGCCGTGAAGCCCGCGTAGGCGCGGTTGTCGATAACGGTGATCGACTCGTAGTGCTCCGAGCCTGCCTCGAGGGCCTGGAGCAAGCGCGCCCACTCATCTGGCTGCCCGAAGGACGTCCGTACCAAAAGCGGACCGGCGGACTCCTCGATCGTGGGGGAAGGCGGCTCGGGCTCGGCCCCCGTACGCTCGCCGGGGATGACCTGGATGAGGAAGCGGGGTTTCTTGCCATCCAAGGACCGGTCACTGGCATGGACGCGGATCAGGTAGGGCCCGACTCCTGCGGTGGCGAGATTCTCTTTGCGCAGCGGCTGGTATCCGCTGTCGCACAGGGCGAGGAAGCCGGTCGTGGAGACCAGGGTGATCTCTTCGGCCTCGTCCCAGCCGCTCTCTGCTCCCGGGTCGTCTCCGGCGTAGAGAATGACGATGGGGTTCTCCAGGGCGCTTCCGGCGTCGATGTGCAGCCAGTCTTTCTCGGCCGCCAGGAACCCGCGTCCGCGCGGCTGCTTGCCAGCGTCGGGGTCCATGACGGCCAGGTCGCCCCACTCCTTCATCTTCAGCGGCCGGGTGCGGCCGACAAGGAGCGGCCAGTTGCAACGCTGCATGAAGAACCCCCATCGTGCCCGCAGAGCCCGCCGGTTACGTCCTGGCAGGACAGTCGGGACCTGCGGCACGCACATTGCGCGCCTTACTTGATACGAACGTATCCGTCGCCGCCCAGAACGCGCTGGGCCTTGTAGAAGCCGCCGAGGCGAGCACCGGCGCTGCGGTCGTCACCAGCGCAGACGATCCCGGTACGGCCACGGACCGGATTACCGCCCTCCCTGCTGGCGGCGAACGGGTACTCGTCGCAGTCGTACTTCCTAGGGTCGGAGTTGTGCACCCTCGCGCACATGGCTTTGCGGTGGGCGTTGATGGTCTTCTCGTTGGTGATGCGATGCAGCGGGCTGGAGGCGCCCGGGTCACAGGCGGTCTTACGCTGGGCGTCGAGGATGTGGTTGGCGGACTGCTTCACCTTCATGTCGCTACGGGAGAGAGCGAAGACGGGGGAGGCGGATGGGAAGAGCAGCCGGGGTTCTTGGTGCGCTCCTTGCCAAGCAGGTTGAGAACATCGAAGAGGCACCGTCCGACTCTTCCTTCCAGGGACCGGAGGGCCGCTCAATGGAGATCACGTCGGGTACGTGTCGCTTCCTGCTGTGCAGGGATCTGACCCGACGTATGTGCGGTACGTGCGGCAAGACCGCAAGGGCGTGGCAAAGGCTGACGCCGGTCTTTCGGAGGTGGACTCGGAGGCTGACCGGATTCATTGGCTGTCCGGGCTGACGGCCAGGGAAGAGCCACTGTGAGCTTCTGCTACTGGCGTAGGGCAGGTGCTGGTGACATCCACTGGGATAACGGCCAGTGGGGACCCTTCCTCTCGGACGCGACGGGGTTGTCAGGCTCGCCGATGCCATGCGTGAACTGCGCGACGCCAACGACGATCCCGGGAAGTGACGACACCACGACCAGGACATCCGAGCCATCACACCTGCCACAGCGGCGCTTCTGGCTCACGTCCGCGGATCACCGTCGCCCACGACCGTCAGACGATCCTGGACGACCCGGACGCGGAGCGTTCGGGCGCGCACTTCGCCGGGCGCACCGCCGAGGGCCTGTGCACCATCGCGCGCGACTTCTCCCCCTGGACGTCCGGGCCCGAACTCATGACGCGGGCAGACGCGTTGGCATAGCGTTGACCAGATGAGTGACGACTTCCCTGGGATCGACGGGATCGAGCTGGCGGACGCCGTCCAGGCCGTACGCGATGAGCTGCTCACCGCCGCAGCGCGCGGAACCGGCGGTGAACTGTCCTTTGAGGTGGGGGACATCCATCTGGAGTTCACGGTCGAACTGCGCCGTGACGTGCGCGTGAAGTCCGGTGTGCGCGCGTGGGTGATCTCGGCCGACGCCGATGCCGGCCGGTCCAAGGCGCAGACCCACAGGGTCAGCTTCACGCTCCGGCCCAAGAACGCGCGTACAGGCGGTGGCTGGGAGGTCGGCAACGACGCCCCAGCTGACACCTCCGCCTTTGGCCGCACCGAGTAGGCGGGCGACGCGCCGTGTCCGGTCCGCGCAAGGAGCGCATCGCCGCCGTCCTGGGCTCCTCCCGCCAGGGCAGCGGATATCTCCTCGGCCCCCGGCTGGTCCTCACCGCAGCCCATGTCGTCGTGGGCAGCGACAGCGTTCACGCCATCGCCCCCGAGGGCCGTGGACGGATCGCCTGCCGACCGGTCTGGGACGGAACCCGCGAGAACTGCGATGTGGCGTTGCTGCTGGCCGCCGATGACCTGGTCGCACCCGAAACCGCCGCTGAATGGGAGCCGGTCCGCTGGGGACAGACCAGCGATCTGAAACCGCGCGCCAACTGCCAGGCGATCGGTTTCCCCGCTGTTCAACGCAGTGGGACAGGGCAGCTCGACAGCGAGCAGCTGGTCGGGACGCTCAAGCCGGGGTCGAGCATGGTGCGTGGAGGGTACGTGGTCGACCTCGTCCATACGCCGCCGGCACCCCGGGACGGCGGCTCCCCGTGGGCAGGGATGTCCGGGGCAGCACTCTTCGACGGAGAGCTGCTGGTGGGTGTGGTGACCACCGACCCTGAGGGCTGGCAGCATGGTCGTCTCACGGCAGTCCCGGCAACCGCGATCCACATCGTCACCGGCTTCTACGACGCGTACTTCGAACACCTCGCAGAGCGTCCCACCTTGGAAGACGCGGGACGGAGCCGCGCACCACGCGCCGGTTTCGAATCCGACTACCGTTCGTACGTGGAGCGGAACTACGGCGAACTCCGCATCTTCGGGCTCGACTTCAACAGGAGTGACCATGCGCAATGGCCGCTCGACACCGCCTACCTGAGCCTGGAGCTGTCCCACCAGGGCACCCAGGACCGCGCCGACTTCCTGGAAGCCGCCCCCAGGCATGAGGTGTCCAGCGGCCGTCAGCGCGTCGAGTCCGCCCTGTCCGGAAAGCGCCGCGTGCTGCTGCGCGGTCTGGCCGGATCCGGGAAGACCACCCTCATCCAGTGGCTGGCCATCACCGCGGCCCGGGACGACTTCAGCTATCGGCTCGGCCATCTCGACGACTGCGTGCCCTCTGTCCTGCCGCTGCGCACACTGATCAGGCAGGGGGCTCTGCCCAGTCCCGGCAATTTCCTTGCCGCCACAGGTACTCCGCTCAGCCCGCCGCCCGACTGGGCGGAGGAGGTGATGCGCTCGGGCCGTGCGCTGCTTCTCATCGACGGGGTGGACGAGATCCCCGAACGCGACCGGGAACGAACCCAGGAATGGCTCACCGGGCTGTTTGCCGCCTATCCGGACTGCAACTGCGTCATCACCACCCGCCCCACCGCAGTGAGCGAGGGCTGGCTGACGCGCCGGGACTTCACCGAGCTGAATCTGCTGCCCATGAACCAGCAGGACGTCGAGGCTTTCGTAGGGCGCTGGCACCTGGCCGCCTTCGGAGAGGGCGCCGAGGTTGCGCCGGAGCGTGACCGGTACAGAGAGCGCTTGCTGGACACCCTGCGACGTAAGAGAGATCTGGCCCGTCTCGCCACCAATCCGCTGATGTGCGCGATGATCTGCGCGTTGCACCGCGATCGCCGTACCTATCTGCCGGAGAGCCGGATGGAGTTGTACGGCGCGGCGCTCACCATGCTGCTTGTCCGCCGCGACAAGGAACGCGATGTGGGCGTACCGGAGGGCTTCGACATTCCGGAAGACGCTCAGCGGCAGCTCCTCCAGGAGCTGGCCTGGTGGCTGATCCGCAACGGCCAGACCGAGGCGGAGCAGGACAAGGTGGTCAGGCTGATCGAGCGGCTGCTGCCCGCGATGCCCGGTGTGGCCCCGCCCGACCGGGCACGGGATGTCCTGCGTCACCTCCTGCGCCGCAGCGGTCTGCTGCGTGAACCCACTCCGCAGGCCGTTGATTTCGTCCACCGTACGTTCCAGGACTATCTCGGGGCGAAGGCGGCGGTCGAGGCCCAGGACCTCCCCCAGGTCGCCGAGCATGCCGCCGACCCTCAGTGGGAGGACGTGGTCCGGATGGCCGTCGGCCACGGCCGCCCCGAGGAACGGGCCATGTTGATCGGCAGCCTGCTGGAGCGGGGGGACGCCGCGCCGAACGACGAGATCCGCACGCGGCTGCACATGCTTGCCGCCGCCAGCCTGGAACACGCCACCATGCTCGCACCGGCGGTGCGACGCGAGGCGGAGGAACGAGCGGCCTTGCTGCTCCCGCCGCGGGACTCCGAGGCCGCGGAGAAGCTCGCCAGTGCGGGGCCGGTCGTGCTCGATCTCCTGCCGGGGCCCGATCAGCTGGACGACAGGGAGGCGGCGGCGGCCACTGTGGAGACGGCCGCCCGAATCGGCGGCGAGCATGCCTTCCAGATCCTGCGGCAGTTCCGAGACCACCCCGATGTTCTTGTGCGGAAAAGGGTGGTTGACGCCTGGAGCTCATTCGACGACCAGCGGTTCGTCGACGAGATCCTGTCCGAGATGGAACTGACCGGTGCGTACCTCACCGTGAGCACGGATTCCCAGCTGTCCGCACTCGGCCGGATCGGTCGTGTAATGGCACTGGAGATCAATGGCTCCTTCGCGGAGGATGTCATGGTGCCCGGGCTGATCGCCACCGAGCCCACCGAGCTGCGGCTGGTGAGCAATGACTCTTTCCGTGATCTCCGCTTTCTGGTCAGTTGTGCGCCACGCCTGCGCTCGCTGGGACTCCAGGACTGCGGCAGCCTCAAGAACTACTCACACATCTCCGACGTGAACATTGAGCATCTGCAGTTGGAGAAGATGCCGGTAGGGCCGGACATGAGCCCCCTGGCCGGACTGCAGGGACTCACTTCGGTCACCATCAACAGCCGCCAGCCCTGGGGGAGGCTGACGAACCTGCCCCTGCCTTCAAATCTGCGGGCCCTCACCTTGGGGCCGTCAACTCTGAGCGCGCCCGCACTCGACGGCATTGAACGCTGGCCACGGCTCACGAGACTTCACCTGGCCGCTGAAGCCAGTACCTCCTTTGCCGCGGCCGAGTTGAGGAAACTGGTGGCAGTGCCCGAACTCGTCGACCTTGACATAGATCTTGCCCTGCTGTCCGGTCTTGCGGAACTTCGCCTGCCGCCGCTTCCGCAGATCCGGTCTCTGCGCCTGACGGCGGAAGTGCAGAACCGCATCGATTTCGGCGAACTGCGGCACGTGTTTCCCAACCTCACTACGCTGGGTGTCCAGATGGAGCACCGCTCTTCCACGACACTGGAAGCGGACGTGTCGGCTTTGCGGGCCGTCCCCCACTCCTCTGTCACGATCAACTCGTCCGGGAGCGTCCGCCTGACCGGAGAGCAGGAACTGCCGGACGAGAGTCGCGTGCGTATTCACAGCAGGATGGCTCCCGTCGCGAAGAAGTCCCGCTTCCGCCTCTGGAAGTCCCTCTGACCCTGCACCGCGCCTGCGTACCCAACCGAGCGTCTCCGGCAGCGGCCCAGGCGGAGCCCTCGCCGGGCTGTCGAGGACTGCCGGCTCCTCCTCGGTCAGGCGCAGGGCTGTTCATCAGCTTCTTGCCGGTGGCCGCGTCGATTACGGCGATTTCGACGGTCTGTCCGTCCAGGCTGGTGGTCTCGGTGTCGAGGATGACCGCGGCGTCCGGCTCCAGCAGCTCACGCGCGGCGCGGGTCACCTCGCCCCACTCCGGGCACAGGGCGATCTCGCCGGCGTACGCGGCGGCCGCCGGGTCGGCGAGCAGCTCCTTGAGGACCTCCGCCTTCGTGGGGCCGCCGTTGACGCGCTCCCATCCAGTTCCCAGCCGCCGGAGTACGGGGAGTTCCGGGCCCGCGCTGTGAAGCACCGGCTCAAGCAGATCCAATACCGCCCGCTCCTGGTCGACGGCTGCCTGGCCGACGCCGGTCTGGACCTGGACGGCTGAGCGGCACGGAGCCCGGGGCCGCGCAGGCTGCATCGCCGGGACGACGACCGGGCGCCGTGGCTCCGCGTCGAGAGCGCCCACCGACCCTGGTGGTCCTCGGCGCATCAAATCCGCTCGGTTCCCACCGGACAAGGGCGGTACCTTGCCGCCATGTGCATCTCGACCGGCGAGGCCTCGTTCTCCGGCACGATCGTCTACTGCGGGCGGCAGCACCACCGCGTGCACGGCCTCATCCACGTCCTGGGCTACCAGAACACCGCCGTCAACCTGGCCGACGGCCCGAACGCCATGCTGCTGCACCTGCCCACCAGGCAGCTCACCCCCCGGCACTTCGTCTCCACCGGGCGCACCGGCGACGTCCTGCACCGCATGGTCGCCGCCGTGGAACGCGTCGCCGCCGCAGCCGACGGCATCGCGTGGATGAGCGCGGAACCGCAGACCGTCCAGGTCTTCGACCACGACGTCTACACGGTGCTCCTGGCAGAGGAGCCCACCGCGGTCCTTGCCGCGCTGCGGCAGGTGCCACCGCACCGGCGTCCCGATCTCGAGCCGGACCTTTTGCGCTTCTACGCCGACCACTTCCCCGACCACACCATCGCTGTGTGCTGCTTCGACAACGCCGACGCGCAACGCGCCAAGCCACTGCTGTTGTGGTACGCGCCCCTCGACCCCGACCGGCTGACCGTGCCGGCCCTGGACAGCCACACCGGTAGGGCGCCGGACCTCAACGCCGCCGTGCCCGTGGACCACTGGGTCCTGCTCTCTACCGACCAGGCCCCCGCCGGCTGGGGCACCCCCGTCGACTACCCCGGGGACATGCGTCACCGCCTGCGAGCCTTCCTGCCCACCGCCGTCATGGGCCGGCACTACGACCAAGGGCAGGCCCTGCCCAACGGAGACTTCACCATCAGCCACCGCGACCTGCTCGCCGGCGACCTCGACCGCATCGAGCGCCTGCAACCGACCCACCGATGAAGAGCGGGACGGCCATGCCATCGCACGTCAGCCGAGCCCGGCATCACCCGATCAAGTTCAGTACCAACTCTTCACCGATCGCACGGAGAAGACCGCGCTGAGCGAGCTCCTCAGCAACTGCCCGATGTCCCGGTCACTGTCACCCTCGCCCGCTGAGGCAGGTTCGGGCCCGCCACCTCGGGGAGTGGCGGGCCCGGCCCGGTTCCACGGTGCCACACGTCCAGCCCGCCCGCAGACCCATTCGCGCCAGGAGCCGAGTCCCGGCAGAACGCCGTGACCTTCCAGGCGCCCGTGAAAGGACTGCGGGCGAAAAGGTGCAGCGCACGGGGACGGTGCCTTTCCGCTGTGAACTTCGTGCCGAGCGGGTGCATCGTTGGAGTGACGAAGCCATCACCCGCATGAGCGAATCGAACGCTGCTTCGAATCCAAGGGGATCATTACGGCCACGGTAGAGTACACAACCCCGGCCGTAGCTGCAGCGTCAGCGAGTGCAGAGGCAAAGTGCTGAGAGGACCCATATGGCCACCCCGGAGCAAGTAAGGGAAGCACTCGCCCAAAGACTTTCAGGACTGCAGAGCGAGGGAGGAGGAACCTCTCTTGAAGTCCTTGAGGTGAAGGTGACGCCCGTCTTCCCTAAATTGCTTCTGGAAATCCAGGTCAGCGTCTCAGGGCAACTCTGGGAAGTCTCACTTGACTACCAGGGTTATGAAGCGAGTTTGGTGAGCGGAGACCTCTCCGAAGAGAGCCTCAATTACCTCGGGATGCTTGTGCGAACCCACCTATTCGAGTGGTGGCACACAAAGGACACAGAGAAGTTCTCAGCGCGCATGGGGAAAAGACTGGACTGAGAGAGTGAGGCTTTTCCATCATCGGGCTGAGCTGGCCAAGTGCAGGGTGAGGACGGCCTGGACGAGGCAGGTGATCCGGGTGGTCGAGCACCGGAGCCTGCGAAGGAGCCGCCAGGACTTGAGGGTGGCCATGGCCTGCTCGACGAGGGCGCAGCACGAAGCCTCTGGTGGAGACGGATTTCTTGGTCGAAAACCCATCTACCAGGGGCTTCACCCGTCTGTCAGCCCAACTGCCTGTCCAGCCCGACAGGTTGGAAAGAGCTCATTGAACTCCTCGCTTCATCTCGTACTTCGCCAAGGACGCTGCCGGTCTGCCGTCGGTGGTGTCCGATAACAGGCTCGCCGGGCGGCCATCCGTGAACAACACCGAAGTCGGCAACGCTGCGTTGTCCCGCCGGTCATCGATGCGCCTTGTGTCGACGCGGCCATCCCTTGTTCTTCGCAGGGAATCCCGGCGTTCAGGCCGGGCGGGAATGCGATCCTCGGCTCGGAGGCGCGCAGCGCCGGAGTTCTCTGTGCTTGTGTGGTGGCGGTCAGGCTGGGCGCTTTTTGGTTGTCGATGTAGTCCTTGACGATGTTCAGTGGTGT